>CAYRCO010000175.1:0-6700 GCA_964422775.1 uncultured Rhodovibrio sp. | reverse complement strand
CAGCAGGAAGGCTGCGACATCTGCACCGCCTGCGGCCACTCGCGGTGCGCGTGAGGCCGCAAGCGACAGATCTGTAGGGCGGGTTCGCGGAGCAACCCGCCGAAACCGGTGCTTACCGCGCGTATGCCGCAGACGGTGGATTGCCGCGTTGCTTGGCGAACCCACCCGGCAAGTCAGGTGCCCGCGCTCTGAGCGCCCCTATTTGCCGAGCTTTTTCGCCTTGCCCTTGGCCTTGCCGGCGGTTTCCTGGGTCTTGCCGGCGGCGGTCTTGGCCTTGCCCTTGGCGGCGGTCGTCTTCTTGCCGGTCAGCTTGCCCAGCGCCTGCTGCGCGTCGCCGGCCACCTGCTTAGCCAGGCCCTTCAGCTTCGCGTTCGCCATGGTCGCGTCCTTTCTGTCGGTGGTCCGGATGACGTGGTCGGACACGCGCGTGGCGGCAAGCCGTAACCCCCTCTCCCCCGCGAGGGAGAGGGACCCGCCGAAACGCTCGTCGCACGACACACGCGACGCGCCGCCGCCCTACCCCAGCCCCAGCCAGCCCGGCAGGAACACCCCGACGACCGCCGCCCCACCGGCGGCCGCGAGCGGCCCGGTCATGGCGAGCGCCATGCGCGGCGCGCCGACGGCGGCGACCAGGGCCGGCTTGACCAGCGTGTTGGCGATCACCGCGATCACCACGCCCAGCGTCGCCACCTGCTCGCCGATCTCCCCGCCGTCCCACATGCTGCCGAGCGACAGCACGATCGCGTCGACGTCACTCAGGCCCGACACGCCGGCCAGCGCGAACACACCGGCGTCGCCGACCCACGCCTTGAGCGCCCGGGCGCCCAGCATGACCGCGCTTAACAGCACCCCGAACTGCAGCGCCATCTTAAGCTCGAACGGGTTCTGCGGCTGCAGCGCGTCGGGGTCGGCGATCTCGGTCTTCTGCCGCCAGCGCCAGGCCACGCTCGCGAGCGCGACCAGCGTAGCAAGCGCGAGCGGCCAGGCGAGCCTGCCCAGCAGGTCCGGCACCAGAACGGCCGCGATCACGGCCACCCGCGGGTACATGGTCGCCACCGCGGCGACCACGCCCGCGGCCAACAGCGGCTGGGCGGCGCGCTCGCCGCTCGCCTTGCCCAGGCGGGCCAGGTTGACGGCGGTGGCGGTGGAGGAGGCGAGCCCGCCCATCAGGCCGGTCAGCAGCACCCCGCGCTTGACGCCCACGATCTTGATGGTGGCGTAGCCCAGGAACGACAGGGCGGCGATCAGCACCACCATCCACCACAGCTGATAGGGGTTGATGGCGTCGAACGGGCCGAAGCTGCGGTTGGGCAGGATCGGCAGCAACACGACGGAGATCGCCAACAGCTCGATCGCGGCGTGCAGCTCGCGCGCCTCGATCCGCTGCAGGAAGCGGTGCAGCTCCTGCTTCACGCCCAGGACGGCGGTCAGCACCACCGCCCCCGCGCCCGCCACGGCGAGTTCGCCAAACCCGGCGAACGCACCCAGCGCGTAGGTCGCGAGCGCGGCCACCACGGTGGTCGTACCGATATCGGTGCCGCGGTCGAGGGTGATGTACTGGTTGACCGCCAGCAGCACCGTCACCGCGAGCAGCACCACGGCCACGGTGAGCGGCCCGGTCTCGGCCGACAGCAGCGCGGCGAGCCCGCCCAGAAAGCCGATCAGCGCGAAGGTGCGCACCCCCGCCACACGCTGCCCTTCGGCAAGCTCGCGCGCTTTCCAGCCGCGCTCGGCGCCGATCAAGAGACCCAGCGCGAGCGCGACGGCCAGACGTTCAAACAGCAGTTCGGTCGCGGGCATGGCGGCTGCCCGTTCTTTCTTGGCTGGGTTACACGCCGGCGGCGTCGGCGAGCGCGGCCAGGCTGGGATAGGTGGCGTCGACCTGCGGGCGGTCCGGCACTTCCGGCGTGGCGCCCCACGCCCCGCCCTGGGCCAGCCCCTGCCGGTCAATCCAGCAGGCGGTCATGCCGAGCGCCTTCGCCGGCACGTGGTCGTGATAATGCGACTGCGCGACGTGCAGGATCGCGTCGAAGCCGATGCCGATCTCGTTCAGCCAGGTGAGCGCCATCTCGAAGGGCGCGTGGTCGGGCTTGTAGACCTCGGCGTCCTCGGCGGTGACCTGCAGATCGAAGTTCACGCCCAGCTTGGCCTGCGACATCACGAAGGAGGCGCGGTCGACGTTGGAGATCACGCCCAGGCGATAGCGGGTCTGCAGGCGCTTGAGCGCGTCGGCGGCGTCGTCGAACGCGGGCCACTGTTGGACCGATTCGCCGAAGGCGTAGGCGTCGGCGCGCGTCGGCTTGACCCCGAAATCGCGGGCGATGTCCTCGAACACCAGTTCCAGCACGTCGGGGTAGCGGGTATCCGGGTTCTCTTGCTGGCGCGTCGTCTCGTGCCGGGCGAAGGACGCCAGCAGGTCCGCGCGGTCGGCCGAAACGTGGTTGCGCTCCGCCCAGGGGGCAAGCGCGTCCACGATCCCGGTCTCCCAGTCGATCAGGGTGCCGTAGACGTCGAAGGTGAGCGCCTGGAACGCGGTCAGGTCGATGCTCAACTCCTAGCCCTCCGGCCCGCTTGGGGTCGGCGGCCCCTGTCCCGGTTCCCAGTCCGGCGGGGCGAGGGCGAAGCCGTCGAAGCTGAACCCGGGCGCGACCGTGCAGCCGACCAGCGACCAGCCGCCCACGGGGGTTGCCGATTGCCAGGCGCCGGCAGGGACGACGCCCTGCGGCCGCTGGCCGACCGCCAGATCGCGGCCCAGCGTGATCCGCTCGACCGCGATCCCGTCGACCGAGACCGCCAGCAGCATCGGCGCGCCGGCGTAGTGGTGCCAGACCTCGCTCGCATCGACCGCGTGCCAGTGCGAGCGCTCGCCCTCCTTCAGCAGGTAGTAGATCGCGGTCGAGCGCGGCCGGCCCTGGTGGTCGGCGTGGGGGTCGCGGAAGGTCTCTGAGAACGCCCCGCCCTCGCGGTGCTCCTCCATACCGAGCAACGCGATCACCTGCTCGGCCGTCAGCCCGTCCAGCGTGCGGTCCTGGCTCATCGCTCGGCTCAGCCCTTGGGCACGGTTTGCTGCATCGACTCCCGGTCGGCGAACCCAGCGTACCATTCGGCCAGATCCGGCCGGCTGGCCCGCCAATCCTCGGCCTGGAACCGGAAATCCAGGTAGCCGAGCGCACAGGCGGCGGCGATGCCGGCCACGTCCGGCGGATCGCCGTTCAGCCGGTCGACGTCTAGCGCCAGATCGTCCAGCGCGCGGTCGATCTTCGCCTTCTGCCGGGCGTCCCAGTCACCCCAGTACAGTTCCTTCGGCCGGCGGACGTTCTCGATCAGACGAGTGACCGCCGCATCCAGGATGCCGTCGGCGAGCGCATGGGTGCGTTCGGCCCACCAGCGCCGGTCGCCATCCGGCGGGAACAAGGGCGCGCGGTCGTGCAGCGTATCCAGGTAGCGGACGATCACCGGACTGTCGAACAAGACGGTGCCGTCCTCCAGCTTCAAGGCCGGTACCTTGCCCAGCGGATTGTCGCCCGGCAGGTCGTCCGCCGGGTCCCACGGGTTGGTCGCCTGAAAGCTGAGGCGTTCGGCCAGTCCCCGCTCGGCGGCCGCGACCACGACCTTGCGGACGTAGGGCGAGGTAGGCGAATGGCGCAGGGTGAGCGGCATGGCGGGTCCTTGGGCGGGCGGGCCGTTGCCGGTAGCTGGCAAGCGGCCGTGATGAACGACAGCCTCCAGCCTGCGCGCGCGCCCGGTCGGAAGGCAAGCGGCGGGTCGGGTGCGGGCCGCGCCGGGGAACCGGCATGGGCGCCTGTAGGGCGCGCTTCGACACGCCAGCCTGCGGCTGGCTACTCAGCATGAAGTGATTTTAAGTTACTGATGAACCACAAGCTTCATCCTGAGTAGGGCGCCAAAGGCGCCCGTGTCGAAGGATCCCACACCAAACGCCGGCGCGCGGATAACGCCCGCCTTCAATACCCGTTGCGCTTCTCGCGCACCGCGGCGAAGACGTCGACCGGATCGGCGCCGGCCATCCCCATCGCCTGGGCGAGCGCGGGATCGTCGGCGCGCAGGAACGGGCTGCAGCGCTTTTCCTCGCCAAGGTCGGCGGGGATCGTCGGCTTGCCGGCGCCGCGCAGTTCCTCGACGCGCTGCTTGTAGGCCTGCAGCTCCTGGTGGTCCGGCTCGATGTCGGTGGCGCAGCGCACGTTGGTCATCGTGTACTCGTGGCCGCAATAGACCTTCACGCTGTCGGGCAGGCGGCGGAGCTTCTGCAGGCTGTCCCACATCTGCTTGGCGTCGCCTTCGAACAGCCGGCCGCAGCCGAGCGCGAACAGGGTGTCGCCGGAGAACAGCACGTCGGCGTCCTTGAACCAGAAGGAGATGTGCCCGCTGGTGTGGCCCGGGGTAAAGAACACCTCGGCCGTGGCATTGCCGACCGAATAGGTGTCGCCCTCGCTGAGCGCGACGTCGAGGCCGGGGATCCGCGCCTTGTCGTAGCTGGGCCCCACGATCGGCGCGCCGGTGGCCTCCTTGACCGCCTTGTTGCCGCCGGTGTGGTCGCCGTGATGGTGGGTGTTCAGGATATGCGTGATCTTCCAGCCCTTGGCCTCGGCGGCGGCCAGCACGGGTTTCGCTTCCGCCGGATCGATCACGGCGGTCTCGCCGCTTTCCGGCTCGTGGGCGAGGTAGATGTAGTTGTCGCTCAGCGCCGGGATCAGCTCGACCTCGAGCTTCGCCATGACGTCGCCCTCCTTGGATGTGACACGCGTGCCGCCGGTTGCGGCTCTGCTAAGCAAGGTAATGGCTCGCCCCGGCCGGCGAAAGACGCGCCGTTCAACACTGGCACCGCGCGCGAGACTGGCAAGCGGGCCCGGCAGGTCATACATAGGAAACTGATCGAGCCGGCGGAAACGCGAACACGGGCGGGCGGCGATGTTTCAGGACGTGACCGAACTGCAGCGCTTCTACGAAGACCGGCTGGGCCGGGTGGTCCACCACACCATCCAGCGCGAACTGCGCCAGGTGTGGCCGGACGTGCGCCGGCAGCGGGTGCTCGGGCTCGGCTACTGCACGCCCTACCTCCATCCCTTCCAGGAGGAGGCGGAGCGCGTGCTGGCGTTCATGCCCGCCCAGCAAGGGGTGCTGCACTGGCCGGGCCGGCACACCAACGCGACCACCCTGGTGGACGAGGGCAACCTGCCGCTCAGCGCCTATTCGATCGACCGGGTGTTGCTGGTGCATTCGCTGGAGCACACCGAACAGCTGCGCCCGCTGTTGTCGGAGATCTGGCGGGTGATGATGGGCGACGCCCGGCTGCTGATCGTGGTGCCCAACCGGCGCAGCCTGTGGTCGCGCATGGAGCGCACGCCGCTCGGCCACGGCCATCCGTTCAGTCACGGCCAGTTGACCCGCCTGCTCAAGGATCAGAGCTTCACCCCGCAGCAGACCCGTCACGCCCTGTTCGTGCCGCCGACCTACTCGCGCAGCCTGCTGGGCGCCGCGCCCGCGCTGGAGCGGATCGGCAAGCGCTGGCTGCCGCAACTCTCCGGCCTGGTGATGCTGGAAGCGACCAAGCAGGTCTACGCCACCACGCGGCCGTTGGAGACGGAGAAGGTCCGACGGCCCAAGGTCGTGCCGGCGCCGGCCGCCACCCCGGCGGGCGTGCGCTGGCGCAGCGACGACGGCTACGACGTCGCCGTCTAGTCCCGCTTTTGGACCGCGGCACTTGACCGTCCTTGCCGGCATACGACGTTGCCTGACGTCCGTTACCGCAAAGGAGCCGCACGGCCATGAAGCGCGTTGAGCCCGGTCCGGGCCAGGAAAGCGTCTGGGACTATCCGCGTCCGCCGCGCTTGGAGCGTTCGAACGCCCGCGTCACGGTCGAATTCGCCGGTCAGACGATCGCCGACAGCACCAAGGCCTACCGCGTGCTGGAGACCAGCCATCCGCCGGTGTTCTGCATTCCCGAGGAGGATGTGCGCACCGACCTGCTGGTGGCGGTGCGCGGGCGCACGATGTGCGAGTTCAAGGGCCAGGCGAAGTACTTCGACGTCGTGGTCGGCGACCGCCGGGCGGAGCGCGCGGTCTGGACCTACCCCGACCCGACGCTGGCGTTCGCCGATATCCAGGACTGCTTTTCCTTCTACCCCAGCAAGATGGACGCCTGCTGGGTCGACGGCGAACGGGTGCAGCCGCAGGAAGGCGACTTCTACGGCGGCTGGATTACCAGCGCCATCGTCGGCCCGTTCAAGGGCGGCGCCGGCACCTGGGGGTGGTAGCTGTTCAGCTCGCGGGGACCGGCACCTCGATCAGCCCCGGCTCGTGCCGGGCGATCGCGGTGAAGTCGCGGTCCCGGTGCAGCAGCGCAACGCCGCTTTCGATGCACCAAGTCGCGATCCAGAGGTCGACCGTCTTACGGACGGTTACTCCGGCCGCACGCAGCCGGCGATAAAGGGCCGCCGCTTCGACAGCGTTCGCGTGACCGACGAACGAGACGACCAGACCCTTCTCCATAAAAAATTGTACGTCGCGCGCCGAGCGTTCGTCCTGCAAACCGCGAAGCACCTCCGTCGTCACGAGGTCGCCGACCACGATCTGCTCCGAGTTCAGCATGCTTTTGAGAACACGAACGTGAGGCCCGCCAGCCCCGTTGAGGAAATCGATCCAGACTGAGGTGTCGACGGCGATCACTCCTCGCTCCGATCGG
>CAYRCO010000174.1:0-6709 GCA_964422775.1 uncultured Rhodovibrio sp. | reverse complement strand
CCTCACATCCGGAAGGTCGGCGTCTTCGCCGGCTCCTCCGGCGCGTTGAGCGCCGCGGAGAGGCCGAGCGCCAGCGCGCGCCTGGTGTCCGCGGGATCGATCACGCCGTCGTCCCACAGCCGGGCGGAGGCGTAGGTCGGGTGGCCCTGCTGTTCGTACTGTTCGCGGATCGGCTGCTTGAACGCCTCCTCCTCTTCCACCGGCCAGTCCTCGCCGCGCTTTTCCTTAGCGTCCCGGCGGATGGTGGCGAGCACGGTCGCCGCCTGCTCCCCGCCCATCACCGAGATCCGGGCATTCGGCCACATCCACAGGAAGCGCGGGTCGTAGGCCCGGCCGCACATGGCGTAGTTGCCGGCGCCGAACGAGCCGCCGATGACGACCGTGAACTTGGGTACCCGCGCGGTCGCCACGGCCGTCACCAGCTTGGCGCCGTCGCGGGCGATGCCGCCGGCCTCGTACTTCCGGCCGACCATGAAGCCGGAGATGTTCTGCAGGAACACAAGCGGGATCCCGCGCTGGTTGGCGAGCTCGATGAAATGCGCGCCCTTGAGCGCCGATTCGGAGAACAGGATGCCGTTGTTCGCCAGGATCGCGACCGGGTAGCCGTGCAGGTGGGCGAAGCCGCAGACCAGCGTGGTGCCGTAGTTCGCCTTGAACTCGTCGAACTCGCTGGCGTCGACCAGGCGGGCGATCACCTCTTTGACGTCGAACGGCGTCTTCAGGTCCGGCGGCACAATGCCGTAGAGCTCTTCGGGGTCGTAGGCCGGCTCGCGCGGCGCCTTCACTTCCAGGCCGTGCTGCTTGGGCCGGTTCAGGTTGCCGACCAGCCGGCGCAGGATGGCGAGCGCGTGGGCGTCGGACTGCGCCAGGTGGTCGGCGACGCCCGAGACGCGGGTGTGCACTTCCGCGCCGCCCAGTTCCTCGGCCGTGACCTCCTCGCCGGTCGCGGCCTTCACGAGCGGCGGACCGCCTAAGAAGATCGTGCCCTGGTTCTTGACGATCACAGCTTCGTCGGACATCGCCGGGACGTAGGCGCCGCCCGCGGTGCAGCTGCCCATCACCGCGGCCAGCTGGGGGATGCCCTTCGCCGACATGTTCGCCTGGTTGTAGAAGATCCGGCCGAAGTGGTCGCGGTCGGGGAACACCTCGTCCTGGTTGGGCAGGTTCGCCCCGCCGGAATCCACCAGGTAGACGCACGGCAGATGGTTCGCCTCGGCGATCTCCTGGGCGCGCAGGTGCTTCTTCACCGTCATCGGGTAATAGGTGCCGCCCTTCACCGTCGCGTCGTTGGCGACGATCATCACCTCGCGGCCCATCACCCGGCCGATGCCCGCGATCACGCCGGCGGCCGGCACCTCGTCGCCGTACAGGCCGTAGGCGGCGAGCTGGGAGACTTCCAGGAAGGGCGCGCCCTCGTCGAGCAGGCCGCGCACCCGCTCGCGCGGCAGCATCTTGCCGCGGTCCAGATGGCGCTGGCGGGCACGCTCGCCGCCGCCGGCCTTCACCGACGCCACCTTGTCGTTGAGGTCGCGCACCAGGGCGCGCATCGCCTCGGCGTTGTCCTTGAACGCCTGCCCGCGCGGATCGACCGCGCTCTTCAGCACGCTCATCGCCTCCCCTTTTTTACCTCGGCCCACATCTTCCGCGCCGATCTCGTTAGTTGGGTGCGAGGATGCGCGGGCGATCCGGGCCGGGGCAAGGCGAAAAGCCGCCCGCGCGCGGCCTACCAGCCGCCGGTTTCCGCCCAGGCTTCCGCGTCGGCGAGGCGGTCGTGGCCCCAGAAGGGTTCGCCGTCGACCAGCAGGAAGGGGGAGCCGAACACGCCCTTGTCCTGGGCGGCCTGGACCTCGTCCTTCAGGCGCTGCTTGATCGCCGGGTCGTCGATCGCCTCCCGCACCTCGCTCAACCCGTGGCCGTGCATCGCCGCGGTCTTGGCGACCGCATCGGGGGTGGAGATGTCGTGCCCCTGGCCGAACGCGGCGTGGTACAGGCTCATCGCCAGGTCCTTGGCCGCGAGCGTGTCGCGGTCGGCCAGCCAGTAGAAGGCGCGCGCGGCGGGCACGGCGGAGAAGGGGAACGGCTGCGGGACCTGGAACGGCACGCCGATCCGCCGGGCGGAGCGGTCCATGTCGCGCTTGGCGTAGTCGCCCTTGATCGGGATGTCCAATAGCGGGGCCGCGCCGGTGGTCTTGAACACCGCCCCCAGCAGGAACGGCTTCCAGACGATCTCGCGGCCCTGGCGCCGGCCGATCCCCTCGACCTCCTGCGCGGCCAGGTAGCCGTACGGGCTGGAGAAGTCGAAATAAAACTCGATCGGCGCCGGCATGCCCGCATCCTCCCCTGATGATCGCCCCGGCTTCTCGCAGCGGCTTATCGCTGCCGCTGGGCTTTGGGCGGAATGCTGGCATGCGCCCGCACGCGGGGGAAGGGTCGGCGACGCCCGGGCCTGGGCGGTCTTAAGAAGCCCGGCCGGTCGGCGGCAGGCGCGGGCGCGGCTGGTTCAGCTTGAGGCCGAACCAGACCGCCACGGCGAGCGGCGCGATGGCCGCCGCCAGGAACATCACCACCGGGCCCTGCGCGGCCGCCAGCAGGCCGGCCAAGATCGGGCCCAGCACGCTGCCCGCGGCCATGGCGAGCAGGGTCGCGGTGAAGCCGAGCGTGCTGCGGCCGGGGAACAGGCGCACGCTCCAGAACGAGAAGACCGCGCTCACCATCATGATCGCCGCCCCGTGCAGCCCGCTCCCGGCGATCACCGCCAGCCAGGAGGTCGGCGCCAGCGCGATCAGCAAGAGCGACGCGGTGGCGGCGGCGAAGATGACACAGAACAACGGCGCCAGGCCGAACCGCGCCTCGATCCGTCCGGTCGCGAGCCCGAGCGCGCCGAACACCGCGTAGCCGAGGAAGATCACCACCGAGGCGGTCTCGTTCGCTAAACCCGGCAGCCCGCCGGCGCCGACCACCCGGTCGGCGGCGAACGACAGGAAGATCGCGTTGGTCATGCCGAACACCAGCGCGGTGACGTAGAGCGGCACCGCCGCGCGCTGGGTCAGACGCGCCTTCGCGGCCGCCGTCGCCGCGGCCGTCTCGGCGCTCTGCTCGTGGGTCAGGGCCGCGGGCGTGCCGACGTTGACGATCTCGTCCACCGCCCGGCGGGTCGGCTTTCGGCCGCTGCCGGACGGCAGGCCCAGCCGGGCGACCCCGGCCAGGAACAGGGCGCTCAGCGCGAAGCCGATGAACGCGCCGCGCCAGTCCAGCACGCCCTGGGTGACCCCGAGCGCCAGGAGCGCCGCCGCGGCGACGCCGAAGGTGGTGCCGGTGGAGACGACCGACAGCGCGGTCGCGCGCGCATCCTCCGCAACCACCCGCTCCGCGGCGTCGTTGAACGGCGCCCAGCACAGCCCCGCACTGGTCCCCGCGAGCGCGATCCCGACGGCAAGCAGAAAGCCGTCGCCCGCGAGCGCGACCGCCGTGAAACCGACCGCCGCCGCCAGCGCGCCCGTGGTGACCGACACCCGCTCGCCGAAGCGCTTGCCGACCCAGGCACTGACCAGAAGCGCGCCCAGGAACGCGAGGAAACCGCCGCTCGCGATCATGCCGGCGGTCGCGGTGGTGAGCGCGAACTCCGCACGGAAGGCGGGCAGGAACAGGCCGAAGCCCATGCGCGCCGGCCCGAAGGCGACGGCGGTGGCGACGAACCCGGCGGCCGTCAGACGGGTAGCTGGTGTCATGGGGGTCCCTGAACTGGCAGGCGGGGCTGCCGGGTGCCGTCCGGCGGAGGCAGGCTGGCGGAGGCAGGCTGGCGGAGGCAGGCTGGCGGCGCGGCGTAGGCCCAATGCGGTTACGCTGCAGTGCGGCATAGCCTCACCACTTCCAGCGCCGAACGCAATCCGAGAATTTTTCGAAAGCCAACGAAGCGCGCGCCGCTACCAGGGCAGTGGGGTGCCGTCGTAGCCGAAGAAGCCGCCGTTGTCGTCGCGCGTCAGCCGGTCGGCCATGGCGAGCACGCCGGCCACGCTGTCCGCCGGGTCGAGCGCGGCGTTGCGCCCGCCCATGTCGGTCGACACGTGGCCGGGGTGCACGGCGGCCACGATCACCCCGCGCCCATCGAGGTCGATCGACAGGCACTTGGTCACCATGTTGAGCGCCGCCTTGGACGAGCGGTAGAGGTGCGCGCCCGAGGTCTCGTTGGTCTCGATCGAGCCCAGCTTGGAAGAGATGTTGAGCAGCCGCGGACTGTCCGCGCGCTCCAGGTGACGGGCGAACGTCTCCGCCACCCGCATCGGCGCCAGCGTGTTGACGTTGAACACCTGCAGCCAGTCCTCGTAGGCGATCTTGCCGAAGCCGCCGCGCGGGCCGAAGATGCCGGCGTTGTTGATCAGCAGATCAAGCGGCTCGTCCGCCAGCTCGCGCCCCAGGCCGGCCAACTGCAGGCCGTCGGTGACGTCGAGGCGGTGGCGCACGATCTCGCCCTCGCCCGGATCCAGGCCTTTCAGCTTGCGCGCCTTCTCCGGCTGCCGGCAACAGGCGTGCACCCGCCAGCCGGCCTCCGCCAGTTGGCGCGCGAATTCCAGGCCGAGGCCGCGGTTGCTGCCCGTGACCAGTGCCGTGGGCAAGGTCGGTCTCCCGCCAGGTGGGGGTGCATGCTGCGCTGCACCGTAGATCCGGACCCTACGCCCGCAAACGGCCCGCGCCTAGGGGCGATGCGACGCTCACCCGATCACCCGCCTTCCCATGTGGAGGAGGGGGGACGCGCTTCAGGCACCCGTTGTTGCTCGGCCCGCGGAGCGATGCAGCGTAGCTGTGGCGATACCCGTCAGGCATCCTTGGAGACGGGCCTGAGGCCCTCCTCAGGATGACGTTCTAGGTTTTTCAGAAAGATAAAGAGAGCTTCCTGCTGAGGAGCGGCCTGCCAAGGCCGCGCCTCGAAGCATCCTGACGGGTGCGGCCGCGCCCATCTCGCCACTGCCGCAAAGCCGCAACTCACGCCGTCTCCTCGAACAATTCGCGGCCGATCAGCCAGCGGCGGATTTCGCTGGTGCCGGCGCCGATCTCGTAGAGCTTCGCATCGCGGAGTAACCGTCCCGTGGGCGTCTCGTTGATGTAGCCCATGCCGCCCATCGCCTGGATCGCCTGGTCGGCCATCCAGGTGGCGGTCTCGCCCGCCAGCAGGATCGCGCCGGCGGCGTCCTTGCGCACCGGCTTGCCGGCGTCGCAGGCGCGCGCGACCGCGTAGACGTAGGCGCGCGCGGCGTTCATCCGGGTGTACATGTCGGCGAGCTTGCCCTGCATCAGCTGGAACTCGCCGATCGCCTGGCCGAACTGCTTGCGCTCGTGGACGTAGGGGATCACCGCGTCCATCGCCGCCTGCATAATCCCGAGCGGCCCGGCGGCGAGCACCGCGCGCTCGTAGTCGAGGCCGCTCATAAGCACGCGCACGCCCTTGCCCAGCTCGCCCAGGACGTTCTCCGCCGGCACCTCGACGTCCTCGAACACCAATTCGCAGGTGGGCGAGCCGCGCATGCCGAGCTTGTCCAGCTTCTGCGCGATCCGGAAGCCCGGCATGTCGTGCTCGACGATGAAGGCGGTGATGCCCTTGGCGCCGGCGTCGGGGTCGGTCTTGGCGTAGACCACCAGCGTCTCCGCTTCGGACGCGTTGGTGATCCACATCTTGGTGCCGTTCAGGACGTAGCGGTCGCCCTTCTTCTCCGCCTTCAGGCGCATCGAGACGACGTCGGACCCCGCGCCCGGCTCGCTCATCGCGAGTGCGCCCACGTGCTCGCCCGAGATCAGCTTGGGCAGGTAGCGCTCTTTCTGCGCGTCGGTGCCGCAGCGGCGGATCTGGTTGATGCAAAGGTTGGAGTGCGCGCCGTAGGAGAGCCCGACGCTGGCGGAGGCGCGGGAGACCTCCTCCATCGCGATCACGTGCTCCAGGTAGCCCATGCCGGAGCCGCCCCAGTCTTCCTCGACCGTGATGCCGTGCAGGCCGAGCTCGCCCAGCTGCGGCCACAGCTCGCGCGGGAAGCGGTCCTCCCGGTCGATCTCGTAGGCGAGCGGGGCGATCCGGTCGGCGGCGAAGGAGGCCACCGTGTCGCGCAGCATGTCGGCGGTGTCGCCCAGCTGAAAGTCGAGGCTAGGGCCCTGGTTGGCGGGCATGGCGGTTCCTCCCCGTAAGCGGCGCGCGGTCTTGGCCGGCGGTGTTGCTTGTGGTTCGCCGGCGACATCTTGGCGGACAGTGTTACGCCGTCTGCCGGGCGCTGTCAGCCGATGCGCCTCAACCGGCCTCCCCGATATCGCTGCGCGGGCCAACGCGGGCAAGCGTCTGCAGCGCCTTGGCGCACAGCTTGCGGCTGCCGTCGTCTGCCTGGTTGTAGACCGCGACCTCGCAGGTCGTGAGCGTGCGCCCGGGCTTCAGCACCTGCCCCACCGCGACCAGCCGCGGGCCGACGGCCGGCGCCAGCAGGTTGATCTTGTATTCCGCCGTCAGCACCGAGGCTTCCGGCGGGAACAGGGTGTAGGCCGCGAAACCGCCGGCGGTGTCGGCGACGGCACTGGTCATGCCGGCGTGGATGAAGCCGTGCTGCTGGGTGATGTCTTCGCTGAACGGCAGCACGATCTCGACCCGGCCCGGCTCGACACGCGTCATCTCCGCCCCGATCAGGCGCATCGCCGCCTGCCGGGCGAACGAGTCGCGCGTGCGCCGTTCGTAATC
>CAYRCO010000173.1:0-6720 GCA_964422775.1 uncultured Rhodovibrio sp. | reverse complement strand
CGGCGCGGTGCCGGACACCCTGCCGGAGGGTGCCGGCCTGCTGGCCCCGCCCGGCGACATCGAGGGGCTGGCCGCCGCGCTCGACCGCGTGCTGGGCGCGCCGGAGTTGTTCGCGCAGCTGGCCGAGGGCGCGCGGGCGGCGCGCGCCCGCCTGCCCAGCTGGTCCGACAGCGCCCGCCAACTGGCCAGTGACCTCGAACAGGTCGGCCCGTGATGGAGCCCAGGACGTTAACTGGGACGGCAGCTCATGGGTGACGGCTTCGAGGCCGGCTGGCTGGAACTGCGCGAGCCGGTCGATTCCGAATCCCGCGCGCGGCCCTTGGAACGGTTGCTAAGCGAGCGGCTGCACGCGCGCCGGGGCGACCGCCTGACGATCGCCGACCTGGGCGCGGGCACCGGCAGCAACCTGCGCCATTTGGCCCCCCGTCTAGCCAGCTCCGACGGCGGCCGGCAGCACTGGACACTGCTGGACGCCGACCCGGCGCTATTGGCGGAGGTGCCGGAGCGCACGCGTACCTGGGCGCACGCGCGGGGCTACGGCGTGGTCGACAAGGACGCCGGGCTGGAGGTCACCGGCCGGGCGGAGGCACCGTTCACGCTCGACATCGCCACGCAGGAAAGCGACCTCAGCCACGACCCGTTGCCGGTCGACCGGGTCGACCTCGTCACCGGCTCGGCTCTTCTGGACCTGGTGTCGCGGGCGTGGCTGCAGGCGTTCGCCCGGCGCCTTCGGGAAAGCGGCGCCGCCTGCCTGATCGCGCTCAGCTACGACGGGCACATTGCCTGGCAGCCGTCGATTGCCGGGGACGATGAGGTCATGCGCCTGGTCAACCGCCACCAGCGCGGGGAGAAGACGTTCGGCCAGGCGCTCGGCCCCGACGGCGGCGCGGTCGCGGCGGCGGAACTGGAATCAGTCGGCTTCACGGTGGAAACCGCGCACAGCCCCTGGCGCCTGGGTCCCGGAGATCAGGCGCTGCAGCAGCACCTGCACGCCGGCTGGGCGGCGGCGGCGAGCGAAGCCGCCCCGCATCGGGCGGAGGCGATCCGCGCCTGGCTGGAACGGCGCATGGACCTGTTGGAAAGCGGTCAGGGCCACGTCACCGTCGGCCACCTGGACGTCCTCGCCCTGCCGCAGCGGTAAGGCAGCGTTCGCACGGCATCGCAGCGGGTCCCCCGGTGGTCCTAAGGTCTCGAGGGAACCCGCCGCAGTCGCCGTCTTGCCCTAAGCCGCGGCGGCCGACGCGCGCCGGGCTAGGCGCCGGGACCCCAGACCCGCACCGAGCGCGGCCAGCGCCGCCCCGAAGAGCACGATCGTGCCGGGCACCGGAATCGTCTGAACGGTGATCGCCGTCTCCGCCAGCGACGCGCCGGTCCGGTCGAACGCTTCCAGTTCGATCCGATACGATCCGGGCACACTCGGATCGAACCCGGTCAGTTGCGCGAGCGCACCGGGCCCGTCGTTGAAGAATTCGTAGCTCCAGGAGTTCTGTGCCACGTTGTTGTTCGCGATCAGCCCGGCATAGTCGCTGGGACCGGCCGCCACCGTGCCGTCGCCGTTGCCGGTCGTGTTGTCGCCGATGGCGTGATCGGCGTACGGCAGATTGATCGGATCGAACACGTCCGTGAACAGCGTCCCGGCCCCTGGATCACCGTCCAGGCGCAGTTCGTACACGAGGTCGCCGAGGTCCAGGCCGCCGGTGCCTGCGAAGTCGCTGTTGATCGACCACTCGAAGTTCCAGACCGGAGTGGTCGGACTGTTCGGCGCAAAGCTGAAGCCGGTCGGCGGCGTGCCGGCTTCGAACGTGTAGGTGTCGACGCCGTCGTAGTTGAAGGTGTTTTCCGGCTGGTTGCTTTCGTTGAACCGGAGCTTGCCGCGCAAGCCAAGTTCGATCCCGTTCGACTGGTCGATCGTGAAATCGCCGTTGGCGTTGCCCGATCCGAAGATCACGTCCGGTGTTACGTCGGCCGCGTGCGCGTCCGGCGCGGCAAACGACGCCGCAAGCGCGACCGCCGCGGCCGCCGCATGGTATCGATAGCGATGCATGAAGAGCCCCTCCCGCTGAAATGAAGCCACGCCCCAATGCACAGCAAGAACCGCGCCAAATCACCAAGCCGTTGTTTTTAAAAACATTTAAAACTACCTACTCCTGGGTGGCGTAGCACCGTTTTACAGGCAGAGCCTGTTCGGCGCGGCACTTGTAAAGTCGACCGACAGGTGTGTCGCGAATGATCGAGACACTTCTCCCGACCGGGCAAGGTGCCCTGAGGTGCACGCGTCCCTTGGCGAGTTGGCTCGGGAAACCGTACCGACAGCGGGTTCAGCACTCGACGGGGCGGTCCTAGGGCAAGATGCTGGAAGGTGGAATCACCTTCCAGCTGAATCTTGCCCGCTCTTCAGGAAGTTAGAGCGACATTCAGCCCGAAGGCCGGTTCGGCCTGCGAGCATGTCGCTCTAGTTCCGCAGGTCGCAGTCGAACAGCATGTCCGGGGGCATGGCGAAGCTGCGCATGGGCGGGCGGCGGGCTTCTGACAGGCGGGCGATTTCCGGCAGGCTGACGGCCGGCCGGCCGGAGCCGATGATCAGAGGCGCGATGCAGACGTGCAGCCGGTCCAGAAGCCCGGCCGCCAGGAAGCGCGACACCGTGACCCCGCCGCCCTCGATCAACACGTGGCGCAGGCCGCGGGCGTGCAGGTCGGCCAATAACGCGGTCGGATCGTAGCCGTCTTCGCCCACGTCGAGCGCCGCCACCTCCGCCTGGCCCATCGCCCGATCGGCGTTGGCGCCACGGTAGATCAGGGTCGACGCCTGGCGGTCCTGGAACAGGCGGTGGTCCGGGGTCAGCTGGCCGCGGCTGTCGATCACCACACGCAGCGGGTTTTCACCCGCGCAGGCGCGCACGGTCAGCTGCGGGTCGTCGTGCAGCACCGTGCCGGCGCCCACGACCACGGCGTCAACCAGTGCGCGTAAGCGGTGCAGGTGGGTGCGGTTCGCCTCCCCGGTGACGTAGTAGCTGTCGCCGCCTGCCGTGGCGATCCGGCCGTCCAGGCTTTGGCCCAGCTGGCCGATTGTAAGCGGTCCCTCGGCCATCCGGTCGATCAGCGGCTGGTGCAGGGCGACCAGCTCCTGCGCGGCCGTGGTCTTGCCGGGCGCAATCACCTGGTGCGGCCGGCCGGCACGGGCGTTGGCGGCCGCGTCCAGCAGCGCCGGCCAGGCGCGCTCTTCCGACCGGCTCGCGCCGCCGCTCACGGCCAGTCTCCGCCGCCAGGATCGAGCGGGCCTTGGCGCAGGTTGGCGAGCGGGAAGCGCGCCACCTCGCCCACCAGCTCCGAAAGGCAGCGCCCGACGTGCTGGATCATCTGCTTGCCCTTGGCCGCCTGCGCCTGGGTCGCGTCGCCGACCACGCCGGCCGGGTTCATGTCCTGCGCGGTCCAGCCGAAGGCGATCGGTCCCTCCGGCCCCAGGTGACGGTAGTCCGCGGCCATCTGCAGGGACAGCGGCTCGAAGTTGTCCAGCGCCTCGGTGCGCACCAGGTCCGGGCGCAGGTGGAGCATCATTGAGGTCTCGACCGCGCCGCCGTGGATGCCGTGGTCCAGCTCCTCGTCGTCGAACAGGTCGTGCGGCACGCCGAAGGCGAAGTAATTCGCCTTGACCGCCAGCATGCCGTGGTCCCGGCGCAGGTCGAGCGCGACGATGTCGGCAATCTGCGGCTGCCCGCCGTGGGTGTTCAGGAAGATCAGCTTGCGCACCCCGGCGGCGGCGACGCTCGCCCCCAGCTCCCGCCAGACCCGGATCAGCGTCTCGGACGACAGCGCCAGCGTGCCCGGATAGGCCGAATGCTCGCAACTGTCGCCGATCGGCAGGGCCGGCAGCACCAGGAGCGAGGCCGCGTCGTCGAGCTGGCGCAGCGTCTCCGCCACGATCCCCTCGGCGATGCACGCGTCGGTGTAGAGCGGCAGGTGCGGACCGTGCTGCTCGATCGCGCTCACCGGTAAGAGCGCCACCGTGCGCTCGGGGTCGACCTCGGCCAGATCCTCGGTCGTCAGCTCGTGCCAGTAGCCGCTGGGCAGGGTCATCGGGCGTCCTTAGGCACCTTCAGGCCGATCCGCTTGCCGGCGCGGACCAGTTCGGGATCGACGGCGGGCGGGCGCATTTCCAGGCCGCTTGACAGCCCCTGGAAGATCAGCTGCAGCGCGCGTACCCGGGCGTACTTCTTATCGTCCGCCGGCAGCACGTGCCAGGGTGCGTGCGTGCTGGAGGTGCGCTGCAGCATCTCCTCGATCGCGCTCGCGTAGGGCTGGCGCAGTTCCCAGTTGCGCACGTCCGCGCTGCCCAGCTTCCAGCGCTTCATCGGATCGTTCAGCCGGCTTTGAAAACGCCTCAGCTGCACCTCCGGGGAGACGTGCAGGAACAGCTTGACCACCCGGATGCCGTCGTCGTGCAGCATCCGCTCGAACCGGTCGATCTCGTCATAGCCGCGTCGCCATTCGGCTTCGGGCGTCAGCTGCTCGACCCGCTCGACCAGCACCCGGCCGTACCAGGAGCGGTCGAATACCCCCATCGCGCCGGGGTCGGGCAGCATCGGCCAGAAGCGCGCCAGCCAGTGTTTGCGCTGCCAAGCCGGGTTGGGCGGTCCGATCGGGTGGAAGACGCAGGCGCGCGGCTCCAGCACGGCGGCCATCCGGCGCAGGATTCCGCCCTTGCCGGCGGCGTCCCAGCCCTCCAGCACGACCACGCCGCGGGCGTTCTGGGCCAGCTGGGCGAGCTGCAGCCGGCGCAGGTCGCGCTGCGCGGCCGTTAGCGCCGCCTCGTAGTCGCCGTGATCCAGCGCGCCCGGGTGGGTCGGCGCGTCCGCCAAGCGGAACTCCCCGCCCGCGACGGCTTCGACCGCCGGGGCCGCGCTCAGCGGCGGATCGGCCGCGCTCAACGCCCCTGTCCTTCGGCGCACGCGATGCAGGTCGGGGTCGCGGGGTCGACCTCCAGGCGCTTGCGGGCGATCTCCTCGCCGCAGGTCACGCAGGCGCCGTACTCGCCCTCCGCCAGGCGCTTGAAGGCGGCCTGGATGCGCTTGAGTTCCAGCTGCCGCCGGCGCTCGGCGGCCTTGGACATCTCCTGGCCCTGGATCGCGTCAATTCGGCTCAGCCGGCCTTGGGTGGTCTGGTCCAGCTCGACCGTCTTGCGCGCCTCGGCCCCGCTTTCCGACACCTTCTCCAGCTCCGCCTTGCGCCGTTCCAGCAGCTGGCGGAAGTACGCTTCGTCGATCTCGGGCTCGTCCATGGGCTCGCGGGTCCGGTTAAGGGTGTGCTACTGGCACAACTCTAGCCTACCTGCCGGCCCACGCGGCAAGGCCACGCGCGGCCGCCGTTCACCATAAAGGGGAAAATAGATGTTCGACATGACGGGCAAGGCCGCGCTGGTCACCGGCGGGGCGAGCGGCATCGGCTGGGCGTGCGCGCAGGCGCTGGCCGCCGCGGGCGCCAAGGTCGCGATCGTCGACCGCGACAGCGACCAGGGCAACCAGGCCGCCGACGCGCTGGCGGACGCGGGCGCGACGGCGACCTTCGTCGACGCGGAGCTGGCCGATCCCGACCAGGCGCAGGCCGCCGTGGAAGCCGTCGAGGAGGCGTTCGGCCGCCTGGACGCGGCTGTCAACGCCGCCGGCGTGCTGGGTCCGACCGGCCCGCTGCACGAACTCGACCGCGACGCCTACAGGGGCGCGATGGCGAACAATCTGGACAGTGTCGTCTGGTGCATGCAGGCGGAGATCGCCGCGATGCTGCGCACGTTCGCCGACGGCGGCGACGGCGGGGCGATCGTCAACATCTCCTCCGCGGCCGGCGTCGTCGCCTTCCCCTCCTGCCCGACCTATACCGCGAGCAAGCACGCCATCATCGGCCTCACGCGCACGGCCGCGGTCGACTACGCCACCCAGGGGGTGCGCGTGAACGCGATCGCGCCCGGCGGCGTCGACACCCCGCTGATCCGCGCCACCACCTGCGCGACGGCCGAGGGCAAGGCGCTGATCGAGGGCCTGCACCCGATGAAGCGTCTGGCCCAGCCAAGCGAGATGGCCGGTACCGCGCTCTACCTCTGCTCGCCCGCCGCCAGCTTCGTCACCGGCGCCGTGATCCCGGTCGACGGCGGCTGGACGGCGCAGTAGGGGGTGGCTGAAAAGCCAAAGGTAGGTCCTGAAGCACAGCGACAGACCGCGTTGCGGCGACCAAACTTATCCCCTCTCCTCCCGTGGGAGGAGAGGGACAGGGAGAGGAGGTTGCCGCTAACATCGCGAGATGAGCTTCTACCGCAACCGACGCGCCCGACAACTGCGCGAAGAGCCGACGGACGCCGAAAGGCGCCTGTGGTACGTCCTCCGGCGCAAGCATACTCTGGGGTTCAAGTTCCGACGCCAGCATCCGGTCGGCCGGTACGTGGTCGACTTTGCCTGCCCTGACGCCCGGCTGATCATCGAGGTGGACGGTGGGCAGCACGCCGCACAGGCCGCGCGGGACGCGGCGCGCACCCGCGAACTGGAGGCGTACGGCTACATCGTGCTGCGGTTCTGGAACAACGACGTACTGGATAACTTCGACGGCGTACAGGAAGTCATCAGGGCGGCGTTAGCGGCGCGCCGATAGCCGGGGCAACCTCCTCTCCCTAGCCCTCTCCTCCCGCTGGAGGAGAGGGGATAAATTTAGCGCCGTGACCCCAGCCCCTCACGCCCC
>CAYRCO010000172.1:0-6730 GCA_964422775.1 uncultured Rhodovibrio sp. | reverse complement strand
CTCGTCGTCGTGTGTGCGCAGTTCGATCAGGGGCTGGGGCGCGGCCCGCGGCTTTCGGGGCGCGGCGCGCCAACGCGCTGTCTAGCCGACCGAACCGCCGGTCTGCCAGAGGCGATTTCGCATCCGCGGCATCGGCGCGTCCGATGGCTGGAATAGGCCGGCGCGGCTTCGCGGGCTAGCCGGCGGCGGCACCGGCCAGCTGTCCCGCCCCTTGGGCGCGCAGGCGGGCGGCGGTGCGTCCGATCGCCTCGCACGCGCGGTCGATCTCGTCTTCCGTGGTCGTCCGCCCCAGGCCGAGCCGGATCGACGCCGCCGCGTCGCGGTCGCTCAAGCCGAGCGCGCTCAGCACGTAGGACGGTTCCACGGACGTGCTGGAGCAGGCGGAGGCGGTGGAATAGGCCACGCCCGGGGTCGCGGCGATCAGCGTCTCCGCGTCCAGCCCCGGCACGGTGACGTTCAGGTTGCCGGGCAGCCGCGCCTCCCAGCTGCCGTTGACGTAGGCGTCCGGCAGGTAGCCACGCAACCCGTCCCACAGGCGCTGGCGCAGCGCCCGCAGCCGCTCCGCTTCCGCCGTCATCTCCGCGCCGGCGATCCGGCAGGCCTCGCCCAGGCCGACCACAAGCGGCGCCGGCACGGTGCCGGAGCGCAGCGTGCGCTCCTGCCCGCCGCCGTCCATCAGCGGGACGATCCGCGCGCGCGGCCGCCGGCGGACGTAGAGCGCGCCGATGCCCTTGGGACCGTAGAGCTTGTGGCCGGAGAGGCTGAGCAGGTCGACGCTAGCCGTATTCACGTCGAGCGGCACCTTGCCGACCGCCTGCGCGGCGTCGGTGTGGAACAGCACGCGCTTCTCCCGGCACAGTCGGCCGATCGCCTCGATCGGCTGCAGCACGCCGATCTCGTTGTTCGCCGCCATCACCGAGACGACGGCCGTGTCCTCCCGGATCGCCGCGGCGAGGCGGTCCAGGTCGACCCGCCCATCCGCCTCGACCGGCAGGATCTCCACTTCGAAACCGTCCTTCTCCAGCGCCTTCGCGCTTTCCAGGACGCATTTGTGCTCGGTCGCGAGCGTGACGACGTGGCGCTTGCCCATGGGCCCATGGAAGCGCGCGGCGCCCTTGATCGCGGTGTTGTTGCTCTCGGTCGCACCGGAGGTGAAAACGATCTCGCGCGGCTCGGCGCCGATCAGGCGCGCGACGTCGGCCCGGGCGGCCTCGACACCGGCTTCGGCTTGAGTGCCGTAACTGTGATGCACGCTGTGCGGGTTGCCGAAGGCCTCCGTGAAGTACGGCCACATCGCCTCCGCCACGCGCGGGTCGACCGGCGTGGTCGCCTGATAGTCCAGGTAAATCGGGCGGTCGCGGTCAGCTTCGGTCATGATCTCGCATGCCATCCTTCGGATCCGCGCAAGGCGCTACGCCCCGGCGCTCTACCGTTCGAAGCTAAGCGTTCTGGCCGAAATTCCAACCTTGTGACGGGATCACGCCGCGTCCGCCGCCAGGCCGTGCTTGTGCACCAGCCGCGACCAGGCGTCGAGGAACGCATCGACGTCGCCGTCGGCGCTGTCCCAGCCGAGCGAGACGCGGATCGCGCTCTCGGCGTCGGCCTCGCTGACGCCCATCGCGCGCAGGACGTGGCTGGCGTGCACCTTGCCGGAGGAGCAGGCGGAGCCGGAGGAGACGGCGACGCCCGCGAGGTCGAGGGCCATCACCTGCGTCTCCGCACGCACGCCTGGCAGGCCGAGGCAACTGGTGTTGGGCAGACGCGGGGCGTCCGCGCCGTGGAGCTGCACCTGGGGGCACAGCGCGCGCGCCTCCGCCTCCAGCCGGTCGCGCCAGGCGGTCAGCCCCGCCAATCGGTCGAGGTCCGCCTGCGCCGCCGCGGCCGCGGCGCCGAAGCCGGCGATCGCGGGGACGTTTTCCGTCCCGGCGCGCTGCTTGCGCTCCTGCCCGCCGCCGGCGAGCAGGGGGCTCAGCGGCTGGCCGTCCAGCACGGCAAGCGCCCCCGCGCCCTGCGGACCGCCCAGCTTGTGCGACGACACGGTCACGAGGTCGACGCCGAGCGCGCGCGCGTCGACCGGGATTTTGCCCGGGGCCTGCACGGCGTCGCAGTGCACCCGCGCGCCGTGGCGCCGGGCGATCTCCACCACCCGGTCGATCGGGTTGATCGCCCCGGTCTCGTTGTTTGCCAGCATGACCGACACCAGCGCCGGCCGATCGTCCGCGCCGAGCGCGGCGTCGAGCGCGTCCAGATCGACCGTGCCGGCCGGGGTCAGCGCCACCGTCTGGGCGTCGGGTCGGGCCTGCAGCACCGCCTCGTGCTCGCCGGCGGAGACCAGCGTGCGCGCCCGGCCGTGGCCGCGCAGGGCGGTGTTGTTGGCTTCCGTCCCGCCGCTCGTGAACACAAGCTCGCCGGGCGCGCAGCCGACCAGCGCCGCCACCGCCTCGCGCGCGTCCTCGACCCGGCGGCGCGCGTCGCGGCCGTAGCGGTGCACGGAGGAGGCGTTGCCGACTGCGGCAAGCGCGTCGGTCATCGCCTGCACCGCCTCCGGACGGACCGGCGAGGTGGCGTTATGGTCGAGGTAGACCGGCATGGAGCGGAACCGCCGAGGCTACTGCTGGGTCGCCAGCGGACGCTGGGCGTCCTCCGGGCGGGCCAGCTGGTCGGCGGCGATCCGCCCGGCCACGACATCGCCCAGCGAGACCGATGCCAGGAACAGGTAAATCTGGTTGCCCAGCGCCTCCCACAGATCGTGGGTCAGGCAGCGCTGCTGGTTGGAACGGCAGCCGAACGGCTGGCCGGGCGTGCAGCGGGTGGTCTGGATCGGCTCGTCGACCGCCAGCACGATGTCGGCGATCCTGGTGTCCTCGGCGCCGTGCGCCAGCATATAGCCGCCGCCCGGCCCGCGCACGCTGCGCACCAGACCGGCCCGGCGCAGCTTGGCGAACAGCTGCTCCAGATAGGACAGCGAAATCTCCTGCCGTTCGGCGATGTCGGCGAGCGCGATCGGCTTGCCGCCGCTCTGCCCGGCCAAGTCGCACATCGCCATGACGGCGTAGCGGCCCTTGGCGCTTAGCTTCATGTCCCTCGATCCCCGTTTCGCGCACGTTGCCGCATCGCGCCCGTCGAACGATGCCGTGCGCTTGATACCTCTGGGCCGTTCGTGCGGCACAGGATAAACCTACACGGCAAAGGGTCTCTAGAGCGAATTCGCCAGCGGGAGCGGCCCCACGCCTTGCGGCCCTAGCACTTGCCGCTGAACTGGTCCTGCTGGTCGCTCGCCTGCTCGCCCTGGTCCTCCACGCCGGAGACCCGCTGCTGCGGCGCTTCCGCCTGGCTTTCCAGCTCGTTGACGCGGGCGCGCAGGCCGTGAACCTCCTGCAACAGTCCGTCGATCGCGCGGGCGACCGGGTCCGGCAACTCGCCCGTGGGCGTGCCGTAGGCGACGAACTTCTCCTCCGACGCCGGGGCGCCGTGGACCTGCACCGGTTTTGCCGGGATGCCGACCATGGTCTGGCAGTCGCCGACATCCTTGGCGACCACGGCGTTCGCCCCGATCCGCGCGTGCTCGCCGATCCGCACCGGCCCCAGCACCTGCGCGCCGGAGCCGACGATCACGCCGTTGCACAAGGTGGGGTGGCGCTTCTGCTCGCGCTGGGAATCGCTGTCCTCGCTGGGCGACACGCCGCCCAGCGTGACGCCGTGGTAGAGGGTGACGTTGTCGCCGATCTCGGAGGTCTCGCCGATCACGACCCCCATGCCGTGGTCGATGAACAGGTTGCGCCCGATCTTGGCGCCCGGATGAATCTCGATCCCGGTCAGCACGCGGCCCAGATGCGAGATGACGCGCGCCGGCAGACGGAAGCCGTGACGCCACAGCCAGTTCGCCAGCCGGTAGGAAACCAGAACCTGGAATCCGGGATAGCAGAGCACCACTTCCAGGCGGGAGCGCGCGGCTGGGTCGCGCGCCATCATCCCGTCGACTTCGTCCCGCAGAGACTTGAACATGACTTCGACCGTCGTGCTAGTTTCCCCGCCCTTGCGCCGGAGTCCGCGCACGCCGGACACGTGATACCAACGCGGGCCTGCCGGCACGGCTTGCCGGTATCGACGGGTTTCGCGGGATATAATATGCCCCGACGGGGCGATCAAGCGCGCCGCCGGCGCCGCCTCGGCCGGACCAACGGGGCGCGCGGGCGTCCGCTTCGACGCGTCGCCTGGACACAGGATTGGGAGCTCGATGCCTGACGTTATCTTTCCCGGCCCCGAGGGCCGCCTGGAGGGTCGCTACCAGCACGGTCGCGGGGAGAAACCGCCGATCGCCCTGATGATGCATCCGCATCCTCAGCACGGCGGCACGATGAACAACAAGGTCGTCTACAACATCTACCAGACCTTCGCCCGCCAGGGCTTTTCGGTGCTGCGGTTCAATTTCCGCGGCGTCGGGCGCAGCCAGGGCGAGTTCGACCGCGGCGAAGGCGAGCTGTCGGACGCGGCGAGCGCGCTCGACTGGCTGCAAACCTATAACCCGGGATCGAGCAGCTGCTGGATCGCCGGCTTCTCGTTCGGCGCGTGGATCGGCATGCAGCTGTTGATGCGCCGGCCCGAGATCAACGGCTTCATCTCGGTCGCCCCGCCGGCCAACATGTTCGACTTCACCTTCCTGGCGCCGTGCCCCTCCTCCGGGCTGATCCTGCACGGCGACAAGGACGACGTGGTGCCCGAGGCCTCGGTGCAGAAGCTGGTCAACAAGCTGAGCCAGCAGCGCGACATCACGGTAGACTACCGGATCGTCCAGGCCGCGAACCACTTCTTCACCAACAAGCTCGACGAGTTGAACGAGAACATCGCGGACTATCTACAGACCAACGTCCCCGAACTGGCGGACACCGCCGCCGACCCGGCGGATTAGGACCAGCAGGCGCTAAGCCCCGCCCGGCGCCGGGTAGAGCCGGCCGCCCGGCATTTCCCGCGGGACGCCGGTGGTGGTCGGGCCGGACAACGGCAGGCCCTGCAGCGACCGCACGGCGAGGTAGGCGAACGCCTGCGCCTCCAAGGCGTCGCCGTCCCAGCCGACGGCTTCCACCGGATCGACGGGCACGCGCAGGCGCGCCGCCAGCATGCGCATCAGGGTCGGGTTGTGCCGGCCGCCGCCCGTCACCAGCCAGCGCACCGGCGGCTGCGTGAGATGGTCGCGGGCCGCGGCCACGCTGTCCGCGGTGAAGGCGGCCAGGGTCGCCGCCGCGTCGGCGTCCGCGAGCCCGGCCACTGCGCTGCCGGTAAAATCGTCGCGGTCCAGCGACTTGGGCGGAGCCTTCTCGAAGAACGGATGGTCCAGCAGGACCGCGAGCGCGGCCTCATCCACCTGCCCCGCCGCCGACAGTTCGCCGTCGCGGTCATAGCCGCGCCCGGTACGCTGGGCGACCAGGTCGTCCAGCAGCGCGTTGCCCGGCCCGGTGTCGAACGCCAGGATGTCGTCGAACTGGCGACCGAGCCAGGTGACGTTGCCGACCCCGCCCAAATTCAGCACGGCGAGCGGACGTTCCAGCCCAGCCGCCCGGGCGCGGTGGTAATAGGGGGCGAACGGCGCCCCCTGCCCGCCGGCCGCCACGTCCGCCAGCCGGAAGTCGCCCACCACGTCGACGCCCGTCGTCCGGGCCAGCCGGCTGCAATCCCCGATCTGCCGGGTGTGCCGCCGGTCCGGGTCGTGCGCCACCGTGTGGCCGTGGAAGCCGATCGCGCGGACGGCCTGGGCGGGCACGCCGGTCTTCCTCAGCAACGCATCCACGGCCTCGGCGTGACGGTCGGTCAGCTCGCGTTCGACCGCGTCCAGATCGCCGTGCCCCGCGATCGCGTCCGCGAGGCTCTGGCGGAAGCGATCCGGGTAGGCGACCGAGTCCCACGGCCCCGCCTGGACGAACATCTGCCCGTCGGTTTCCAGGAACGCGGCGTCGATGCCGTCGCGCGAGGTCCCGCTCATCAAACCGAGCGCGAGGCGGCGGGGGGATGTCTCGGACATACGCTCACAGGGCCGGTGTCGGCGGCGCGCCCAAGCAGCGGCGCGGCGCGTTGGCAAGGTCGGGCGAGTGTGCTAACTGCGCCCCGCCGCCGCAACCATGCGCTTGACCCATCCGCAACCGACGACACGACGGACCGCATCGCCATGAGCCAGCCGCCCAAATCCGACTTTCTGAAGATCGCGCAGGATCGCGGCTACCTGTACCAGACGACCGACTGGGACGGCCTGGATCAGGTGATGGCGGAGCGGGCGCCGGTGCCGGCCTACATCGGCTTCGACTGCACCGCGCCCAGCCTGCACGTGGGCTCCCTGGTGTCGATCATGACGCTGCGCTGGCTGCAGAAGTGCGGTCACAAGCCGATCGTGCTGATGGGCGGCGGCACCACCAAGGTGGGCGACCCGTCGGGCAAGGACGAGCAGCGCAAGCTGCTCACCGATGCGCAGATCGAGGAGAACATGGCCGGGATCAAGTCGATCTTCCGGCAGTTCCTGAGCTTCGGCGACGGGCCGACCGACGCCGTCATGGTCAACAACGACGACTGGCTGCGCGACATCAACTACATCGCGTTTCTGCGCGACTACGGCCGGCACTTCTCGGTCAACCGGATGCTGACGTTCGACAACGTGCGCCTGCGCCTGGAGCGCGAGCAGCCGCTGACCTTCCTGGAGTTCAACTACATGGTGCTCCAGGCCTACGACTTCCTGGAGCTGTAC
>CAYRCO010000171.1:320-6923 GCA_964422775.1 uncultured Rhodovibrio sp. | reverse complement strand
AGCACCTGCTGGCCGCGATCGGCGTCGAGGACCTCGTGGTCGTCGCGCAGGACGACGCCGTGCTGGTGGTGCCGCGCGACCGGGCGCAGGACGTGGGCGCGTTCGCCAAGCGCCTGAACGCCGACGGGCGCAGCGAAGCCGAACTGCACAGCACGGTCTACCGGCCCTGGGGCAGCTATCAGGGCATCGACCTCGGCCAGCGGTTCCAGGTCAAGCGCCTGACCGTCTCCCCCGGCAGCCGACTGTCGCTGCAGAGCCATAAGCACCGCGCGGAACACTGGGTCGTGGTCGAAGGGATCGCCGAGGTCACCTGCGACGACCAGGTGTTCCACCTCCACCCCAACCAGTCGACCTACATCCCGCTGGGCGCGGTGCACCGCCTCGCCAACCCGGGCACCGAGCCGTTGCACGTGATCGAGGTGCAGTCCGGCGACTACCTGGGTGAGGACGATATCGAGCGCTACGAGGACGTCTACGGCAGGTCGTGAGCCCTCCGTCGACACCCATCCCGTCCGCCCCCCCTCTGCCGGTGCTGCCGGGCCGGTGCCCGCCGTCTCCAAGAGCGCCGCGATCGTGCAGTGCCCCTTAGCCGCGGCGCAAATGATCCGCCAGACGCAGGGCCAGTTGGACGATCGTGAAGGTCGGGTTGGCGTGGCCGGCGCTGGGAAACACGGACGAGCCGGCGACGTAGAGGTTCGGCTGGCCGAACACCTTGCAGTTGGCGTCGACGATGCCGTCGGCCGGCCGGACCGCCATGCGGGTCCCGCCCATGTGGTGAAAGCCCGCAACGTGCCCGCCCTCCGGATAAGCGCCGTCAGCGAGCCACGGGTCCAGCTTCATGCGCCCCTGGCCCGAGTCCGCCAGCACGCGACCGAAGTGCCGGGCGAGCGCGCGCGCCGTGCGGAGGTCCTGAGCGCCCTTGGTCCAATGCAGGACGGGGCGCGGCATGCCCAGGCGGTCGCGCGTGTCGCCGAGCTCGACCCGGTTCTCGGTGCGCGGCTCCTGTTCCCATGCGAACGTCACGCGCACGCCGCAGGCCCTGGCATGGGTGATGTCGCGCTCCGCGCGCGCGCCGGTCTCAGGCGCCACCTGTTTCAGATCTGCGACCAGGCGCGACGTCTCTTGCGGATCGAGCCGCGGCAGCCGGATACCGGCGTTCAGGATGCCCAAGCGCGCCATCGTCTTCGGCGTCGGCGCCAGGATCGGCTGGCTGCACACCGACGGCTCGGTCAGCCAGCCGGGTGAGACGATCGCCCGGCCGACGTCGAAATGCGGATGCTCCATCCAGTACCGACCGAGCGTCGCGGGCTTGGGCACCACGCGGCCGTCGCCGCGCCGGTTGCTCCAGAGCAGGAGCCGACTGTTCTCGATCCCGCCGGTGGCGAGCACGTAGCGGCCGGCCCGAAGCGTGTGCCGGCTGCCCTCCGGCCCGATCATGCGCACGCCGGCGATTCCGTCATCGCCCGGGAGCAGCCGGGTTACGTTGGCGTGCAGCACCAAGTGGATATTGGGGTGCCGTTCGAGGCCGGCCTTGTACTTGTCGGCGAAGTGCACGGGCGGGGAAAAGGCGAACTCCACGACCTTCAGCCCGGTATCCCGGATCGGCTGATCCGGGCCGATCGGATCGATCTCCAGGATGTCCCGGGTCGCGGCGAGGTAGGGGTCGAGGTCGGTCTTGGCGATCGGCCAGGCGGTCTTCGCCAAGCCCGCCTTCTCGCCGAAGTCGTAAGCGTCGAGCGGCCGGCACCAGCCGCCCCAGTGCTGCGAGGTGCCGCCCAGGCAGCGCAGCCGGGCCTCGTCCAGCTCGAAATAAGGGTCGCCGACCGCCTCGCCTTGGTACAGCTTCTGGGCGGCCTCGCTGATCCCCTCGCCGCCCGCCTCCAAAAGCGCGACCTGTTGGCCCGCGTCCGCCAGCTTGCGCGCGATCGTGATCCCGGCCGGCCCGCTGCCGATCACGCAGACGTCGAGGTGCGGCAGCCCGGCGATCTCGCCGACCGGCACCCGCATCTCAGCGGTCGTCCGCCCGCAGCATCCAGCCGTGACGGATCTCGACCTCCGCCGACGATGCCCACCGGCCCAGGAACGCAGCGGCGGGCAGCCACAGGAAGAACCGACGTGTCAGCAGCATGGCAGATCCCGTGCCGGTGCGTAGGGTCTTGAGCGTAGTATCTGCGATCGCCGCCGACCAGCCTCCCGAAGCCGGCGCCCTTCACCGGAAAACGCCGTCGGGTCACCATGCCGTTCGATGCCGCGACGTGCTGAACCGGCGGTCCCTAACGGCCGCGGTCCGGAGCAACGCCGCATGGCTCGCGGCGATGGCCTGCCGAGATGCGCCCGGGAGCGTCGGGGCTGACGCCACCTCTGTGGGCACGAGCCCTATAGGCACTCAGTTTTTGACGATGCGTTGCGGCGGGAAAAGCAAGCCGACCTCAGCGCCGCCTTGAGGCGATCTGCCGATTGTCAGGCGGGCGGCGTGCCCTTCGCCGATCGTCCGCACGATATAAAGGCCGAGACCGAGCCCTTCATGCCGGCGCGAGAGCCGGTCGTCGGCCTGCTGGAAAGGCTGGACCACGCGGTCCAGGTCCGCCTCAGCGATTCCGGGACCGGCATCGCGGACCTGTAAAGCGAATTCGCCCGCCTGCGTCACCTCGCCGACAACTTCGACCGCCGCCCCTTGGGGCGAGAACTTGATGGCGTTGCCGATCAGATTGAACAGGACCCGGCGAAGCAACCGCGGATCGGCGCGAACAAGGACCGGCATGGTTGCACGGACGGCGAGGTCGATCTGCTGCTGGGCGGCCTGAGGCTGCATCTGACCGGTGACGCCGTGGATCAAGGCGTTGATGTCGACCGGATCGACATTGGGTGCGACCGCGTTGAACTCCAGGCGTGTCAGGTCGAGGACGTTGTTGATCAGATCGAGCAGGTGACGGCCGCTCTCGTGGATATGCCGCGCGTAGTCCCGGTAGCCGTCCCGGCCCAGCGGCCCGAGGCTCTCCGCCATCATGATCTCCGAAAAGCCGTTGATCGCGTTGAGGGGCGTCCGCAACTCGTGGCCCATCGTGGCGAGAAAGCGGGACTTCGCCTCGCTGGCCGCTTCGGCGGCCTTGCGGGCGGCGATCAGCTCGCGCTCGACGCGATCGCGCTCGCTTATGTCCTGCACGATGCCGATCAGCCCGGTAAGCGCGCCCGCGGTATCGAAAACGGGCTCGCCCACCACGTTAACGACAAAGCTGCCGGCGGGCGTGGTGATCCGGTAGGTCGTGTCGTACCGCGTCCCGTGGGCTATCGCATGCGCGAGGGCAACTCGGCGCGATGCCCGGTCGTCGGGATGAACGATCGCCTCGAACTCCGCCGAGGTCGGCGCGGCGAACGTCGCCGGCAGCCCGAACAGCTCCAGGGCCTGCTCGTAGATGTGAAGCCGCCCGACGGCGACATCGTAGTCCCAGCTGCCCATACGCCCGATCCGCTGCGCGTTTTTCAGACGGGCGGTCTGGTGCGTCAGGCGCGCTTTCTGCTCGGTCATCTGGGTGATGTCCCGCCCCTCGGGAATCAGCAGCACGATGCGGCCGTCGGCGTCACGCACCGGTTTGATCGAGACGTCGAGCGTGCGGATCGCCCGGTTCGGCCCATAGCACTGCGCGCGAAACTGCACCAACGTGCCGGCTGCGGCGCTGGCAATCGCCTCGCGCAGACGGGCCCGGCTCTGCTGACACGCCTGCCACCACGGCGTGTCCCAGAACGGCCGGCCGACGACTTCGCCCCGCGGGATCCTGCCGAACCGCAGGGCGGTCTCGTTGACTTCCTGCACGGTTCCATCGGGCGACAGCACACCCACCAGCTGGAAGGATTGCTCGAAGATCGCGCGGTAGCGCTCCTCGCTTTCCTGAAGCGCGCGCTCGGTCCGGCGGCGGTCGGTAACGTCCTCCTGGATCGCCAGGAACGCAGCCACCTCTCCGGCGGGGCCGCGCACCGCGGAAATGGACCATTCCATCTGGAACGGCCGGCCGTCACGCCGGTAATTCACCGTCTCTCCCCGCCAGGCGGCGCCGCGGGCGAGTTTCGCCTTGAGGTCGCGGAAAATCCGGTGGTCCGTATCCGGCCCCTGGAGCACGGCCGGGGTCAGGCCGGTGATCGCCGTGCGCGACCAGCCCGTCATCCGCTCGAAGGCGGCGTTGACGTAGACGATCCGCTGATCCCGGCCGGCAATCGCCGGCAGGGTGATCAGCACAGACATGGGCGAGCCCTCGAAGAGGTCCGCGAAGCGATCGGTATCCAGATGAGGTGCTAAAGATGTCGACACGGACATGTCGTGGGTTCCGGCTCAAAGGGAGTTGTCTGATCGCGTGCGACGACAAGCGCGCGCCGCACCGGGATGTTGGGACACATGGGCGGCGGACCGTCAGGCGGCGACGTCGCGGACGTAGGCGTCCACGGCCGTGCGCAGCTCGGTAGCCTGCTGGGCCAGCGAGCCGGCCGAGGTCAGCACCTGCTCCGCCCCTGCCGAGCTGGATTGAGTCCCCTCGCGCAGGCCCTGGACGTTGCCGGCGACTTCCTGGGCGCCCTGGGCCGCCGGCTGGACGTTCCGGGTGATCTGCTCGGTCGCCGCGGCCTGCTCGGTCGTGGTCGACGCCACGATGCCGGAGATCTCGTTCATCTCCCGGACGATCTGGGCGACCTGCTCCATCGCCGGGACCGCGAAACGCACCGAGCCGCGCATCCGCTCGATCTCGCTGGCGACCTCCTGGGTGTTGGCCGACGCCTGCTCCGAAGCGCTCGCGACGTTGTCGGTCTGGTGCGAGGTCTCGGTGGCGGTGGCCGAGAGCGTGCTCGCGGTCGCCTCCAGCTCGGTCGACGAGCTGGCGAGCGCGTCCAGGATCTGCCCGACCGCCCGCTGGAAGCGCGCGGTCGCCGCGCGGACCCGTTCGGCTTCCGCGGTCTTGCGCGCCGCCTCCGCCTCCTGCTGGCTGATGATCTCCCGGCGCTCCAGCGCGTTGGTTTTGAACACATCCAGGGATTGGGCCATCGCCCCGATCTCGTCGGCGCGGCCTGTCAGCGGGACGTCATTGTCCAGATCGCCCTTGGAGACATCGTCCATGACCCGGTTCAGGCGGGCGAGCGGCCGGGTGATCGATGTCGAAAACCACCAGCCGAGCGCGCCGAGGACGGCGACGGCAACCACGCCGACCAGCAGCATCGCGTTGCGCAGCTGCCCGACCGGCGCGGAGATCTCGGCGGCGTCCATCTCGGCGATCAACGCGTAGGTCGTGCCGGCAAAACCGGACGGCTGGAAGACCGACAGCACCTCCACCCCACGGTAATCGGCTCCGACGCGCTGACCGCCTTCGCCGGCCAGAGCGGCGGAGACCGACGGCGTGTCGATGCGCTGCTTCAGGATCGTCTCAGTCCCGGGCTCGGCGAAGCGGGAGCGGCTGCGCATCAGCTTGTCGCCGCCGACCAGGTAGATTTCGCCGGACTGCCCGTGGTGTAGGCGGCGCGCAGCTTGTCCGTCCCGCCCTGCGCCTTGGCGAACGCGTAGGTCGCGTTGAAACGGCCGACCGCCTCGGTCACGAAGGGGTTCTGCGCGAGCGTGCGCGCCTCCTGCGCGATCTGATCGAGATAGAGATCGAGCGCCATCGCCCGGTCGGCCGCCACCGCCCGAAGCTCCTGTCGGGCCGCCGTGCGGAGCTCGGCCGCGCAATCCACGTACGCGACGATGCCGACGGCCGCCACGCTGGCGATGACGCTGGTGATGACGAGAACCGGCAGCTTGATGGCGACCTTAAGTCGGGAAAGCATGGAGCGTGGCCATCCTGACGTAGTGGGCGACCCGTCCTGGGTGCGCCGGATAAATGGGCAAGGCAGTTAGAGAGCGGGGTCTACAAAGCGGCCGCGCACAGCTCGCGGGCGAGCCGCGGCAAATCCGCCAGATCCGCTGAGGCCCGCTTGAGATCCGCGATCGCGGCCGCGAGCGCGTCGGTATGCGTGCGCATCTCCGCACAGCACGCCGTCAGGCTTTTCGCGGGCGGCGCCTCGGACCCGGTGCGTGCCCTGATCAGTGGCTGGTCGACGACCTTCGCCGGAGTTTGCGCGCGCGGCTGGCGCGCGGTGCTGCGGGTCCCGGAAGCGGGCGCAGCCACCGCGATCTGCGACCCGTCGACGATGGCGACGGGGGCGTGCGGCACGGTCGTGGCCGGGGCCTGGACCGGGGCTGCGGCTGGGGCTGCGGCTGGAGCCGATGCCTGGGTCGGAGACGGGCTCGTCCGACGCGCCGTGAAGTCGAGATGGATAACCTGTCCCATGGTGCCCTCCTGGCGGGATATTGCGGCGTCAAATAGACAGCAATTTCGCTCGAATTGCGCGCTTCCGGGCGGATAGAAGACCAGCCCCAAGGGTTACTCGCCGATGGTGACCGATAAGCCGTAAGGATATTCAACTTCCGTCTGACGTAGCGAGATCGCCCGTCCGTCGGCGTCGCGCGTCGCGCATTCCCGTTGCCGTGCAGGTGCCCCGCGACCCCTTTGAACCCGGCCCGGGTTAGGCCACCTCGTCGGTATGACGGAGAATAAAGCTCGGACACCTTCGGAGTTCAGCGAGTGCCAG
>CAYRCO010000171.1:0-310 GCA_964422775.1 uncultured Rhodovibrio sp. | reverse complement strand
TGGGCGTAGGCGTGGCACCCGGCGCATCGCTTCGCCGTGCGTGTCCTCCGCCCCCCTTTGAACCCGGTCCTGGTTAGGCCACCTCCTGGCTATGACGAGGAATGAAGCTCGAACAACCTCGCAGTTCAGCGAGTGCCAGTGGATCGAGGACGACCCGGTTCACGGAACCGGCCAAAAGTGTCGGAAGCCGACGCTGACCGGTTCGCCATACTGTCAGGCACACCACGAGCAGGCTTACGTCCGCAAGAAGTCGAAGCCTGAGGAGATCGTCAGCGGCAACTCCTGAGTGCGCCGGCGGCCTCGGGCGCAT
>CAYRCO010000170.1:0-6928 GCA_964422775.1 uncultured Rhodovibrio sp. | reverse complement strand
CTCCAGCGTGACGGCGTTGGCAACCAGCCGGCCGCCCGCGGGCAGGGCGGCCCACGCGGCGCGCGCGGCCCGCTGCGTGAGCTCATTTGCTGTTGGCAGCGTGTCGGTCCAGCCGGCGTCCTGGATCAGGACCGCCACGTCCAATGCGCCCGGCGCGAGATCGTCGTCGGGGTGGGGCGACACGGCGCCGGCGGGTGGTTCCGCGGGTATTGAATCGGCCGGAGTTTCCGCGCCCGGCACAGCCGCGCCCTGGGGTTGGGCATCGGCGCCGGACGCATCCGGACTTGAATCCTCCGGCGCGGAGGCCGTCGTGGTGGAACTCGAAGGTCGTTCGCTCATCTCGGGTCGCCGGTTGCTTCGTCGCTTTTCGTTTGGCCGCCCGCCGGACGGGCCGGTGGCGGCGGAGATGGATGCGGCCGGACGCCGCTCTAGCCGGTTTCGCCGCCGCGCGCGCTCCGTCGGTCGGACTTGCCGTTGTCGCGCGCCTCGTAGGCGCGGACGATCTTGGTGACGAGCGGGTGGCGGACGACGTCCGCGTCGGTGAAGCGTAGCACGCTTACCCCCTCCATCCCGGTCAGAAGTTCGCAGGCGTCGCGCAGGCCGGAGAGTTCGCCCTTGGGCAGGTCGACCTGCGACAGGTCGCCGGTGATCGCCATCCGGCCGTTCTCGCCCAGGCGGGTCAGGAACATCTTCATCTGGACCGCCGTCGTGTTCTGCGCCTCGTCCAGGATGACGAAGGAGTTCGACAGCGTGCGCCCGCGCATGAACGCCAGCGGCGCCACCTCGATCTCGCCCGAGGACAGGCGGCGGACCACCTGCTCGCCCGGCAGCATCTCGTAGAGCGCGTCCTGCAGCGGGCGCAGGTAGGGATCAACCTTTTCCCGCAGGTCGCCCGGCAGGAAGCCCAGCCGCTCGCCGGCTTCCACGGCCGGGCGGGACAGGATGATCCGGTCGACCCGGCCCTGCAGCAGTTCCTCCACCGCGACGGCGACCGCAAGGTAGGTCTTGCCGGTGCCCGCGGGGCCCAGGCCGAACACCAGATCGTGGTCGCGCAGCGCCTGGATGTAGCTGGCCTGACGGTTGGAGCGCGGAGTGATCGTCTTGCGCTTGGTGCGGATCGACAGGTCCTCGGCGTGGACCTGGGTCGCGCCGCGCTTGGCCTGCTGCGGCGGCTGGGCCGCCGGGGGTTCCGCGCCGGTGTCGGCGGTGCTGTCGGACATGCGGATCGCCGCGTCGACCTCGTTCCGGTCGACGCTCATGCCCTTCTCCAGACGGCGGTAGAGGGCGTTCAGCGCCTGTTCCGCGGCGGTGACGGCGTCGGGATCGCCGCTGATCGCGATCTTGTTGCCGCGGGTCGCGATCGAGACGTTGAGCTGCTGCTCGATCCGGGCGAGATGCTGGTCGTGCTCGCCGAACAGCAGCGGCAGCAGACTGTTGTCGTCGAACTGCAGCTGCAAGGGCTGTTCAGGACGGGGCTGACTGCTGGAAGACGCGGGGCTCAAACGGCCGTGCTCTCCTCGATCCGGGTCTGCGGGGCGCTGGAGGTGTCGATCTCGCCCTTGGAGGTGGCGTCGGCAAGGCGCCCGTGCAAGCTATTGCCGCGTACGCTCAAGATCTCGACCTCTGCGATTCGCCCGATCCGGTGTTCCGGCGCCTCCACGGCGACGCTCTGCATGTACGGCGTGCGCCCGACCAGCTGGCCCGGATGCTTGCCCTTGCGCTCCAGCAGCACGGGCAGGGTTCGGCCGACGACGGCGTGGTGGGCGGCCTTCTGCTGTTCGCCCAGCAGCTGCTGCACCATTTGCAGGCGCGCGTCCTTCACGTCTTCCGGCACCGCCTCGCCCATGGTCGCGGCCGGCGTGCCCGGGCGGCTGGAGTACTTGAAGGAATAGGCGTGGACGAAGCCGATGTCGGCGATCAGCTGCAGGGTCGCCCCGTGATCCTCGGCGCGCTCGCCCGGAAAGCCGACGATGAAGTCGCTCGCCATCGCCAGATCCGGGTTGGCCGCCCGAAGTCGGCCGACGATCCGGCGGTAGTCGTCCGCCGTGTGGCGGCGGTTCATCGCCTTCAGGATCCGGTCTGAGCCGGATTGCACCGGCAGGTGCAGGAACGGCATCAGCTCGGGCACATCGCGGTGGGCGGCGATCAGCTCGTCGTCGACGTCGAGCGGATGGCTGGTGGTGTAGCGAATCCGCTCGATACCGTCGATCTCCGCCAGTTCGCGCACCAGCCGGCCCAGGCCCCATTCGCCGCGGCCGTCCAGCCCTTCGCCGTGGTAGGCGTTGACGTTCTGGCCCAGCAGCGTGACCTCGCGCGTGCCTTGGGCGGCCAGGCGTTTCGCTTCCGCAACGACCTGGGCTGCCGGCCTGGAGAACTCGGCCCCGCGGGTGTAGGGCACGACGCAGAAGGTGCAGAACTTGTCGCAGCCCTCCTGGATCGACAGGAAGGCCGCGGGGCCCTGCGGCGCGCTCTCCTCGGGCAGGCGGTCGAACTTGTCCTCTTCGGGAAAGTCGGTGTCCATGACCCCGCGGCCCCCGGTCTCTCCTCTGGGGCCGTGGCGCTCGACCTGCGCGACCATCTCCGGCAGGCGGTGATAGGTCTGCGGGCCGACCACCATGTCCACTTGCGGGGCGCGGCGCAGGATTTCCTCGCCCTCTGCCTGGGCGACGCAGCCCGCGACCGCGATCAACTGCCGGCCGGCGTCGGCGGCGCGTTCCTGCTGCAGGGCGCGCAGCCGGCCCAGCTCGGAATACACCTTCTCCGCCGCCTTCTCGCGGATGTGGCAGGTGTTCAGGATCACCATGTCGGCGTCCTCCGGCCGGTCGGCCGGGGCGTAGCCGAGCGGCGCCAGCACGTCCGCCATCCGGGCGGAATCGTAGACGTTCATCTGGCAGCCGTAGGTCTTGATGTAGAGCTTTTTCTTCGCGCGCGTGGTGTCGCTCATACGGGGTCCGTCGTTAGCGTCGGTGTCTTGCGCCGGAACCTAGCACCGGGGCCGGGTGACAGGCGAGTCCGCGCGCGCCCGTCGCGCGAGAACCACCCGGGGCGCGTAGAACGAGCGCCTCGGCGCGTCCCCTCTCCCCCTCACCCTCCCACGGACCTGACGGTCCGCGGGCCCCTCCCTCTCCCGCATGGGGGAGAGGGGTTTGGACACCGCCCCCTACTCCGCCGCGCGGCGTTCGTCCTCGCTGTCGTCGCTGTCGTCGTCGTCCGGGTCGTCGTCGGCGGAGACGCCGGTGCGCCCGCTGAGCAGCTCGGCGACGCCGCGGGCGACCCGGTCCTGGCAGTGCTGGGCGAGTGCCTTGCGGCTGCCCGCCTCGTCGATCGTCACCGGCGGGTGGAACACCACCTCCGCGGTGATCGTGCCAAGGCCCAGCACCTCCCAGATGTGCGGGGCCATGTCCATGTCGCCGTACCAGGCGACGAACGGACGCAGGTAGCGGCCCATCGGCTGGTCGTCGAGCTTGGTGTAGGTGAGCGAGACCGGCTGCACGGTCAGCGGCTTGCCGTGCGGGCGCTTCTCCGCGACCGAGAACAGCGCGCTCTTGAACGGCAGCACGCGCTTGCCGTCGTCGCTGGTGCCCTCAGGGAACAGGATCAGGTCGTCGCCCGCCTCCAGCCGGCGGGTCATCTCGTCGCGCTGCTCCGAGGTCTGACGGCGCGCTGTGCGGTTGACGAACACGGTCCGCTGCAACTTCGCGAGCAGGCCGAAGAACGGCCAGTCGCGCACCTCCGACTTGGCGACGAACGACGCGCGCGGCAGCGCCGCCCCCAGGACCGCGATGTCCAGGTAGGAGACGTGGTTGGCGGCGAACAGCACCGGGTGGCCCTGCACCTTCTCGCCGTGCCGGCGCAGCTTCAGGCCGAGCAGACGCAGGCAGCGCTTGTGGTACCAGCCGGGCAGGCGCTTGGCGGTCGGGGTGTGCACGGCCAACGCGAGCGCCTGCACGGGGAGCAGCACGAGCGTGAACAGGCCGTAGGCGGCCAGGCGGGCGGCCGCGCGGGTGGGCGACTGAAAGGAAACTTCGGCCATTTGCGGCTCGTTCGGCAGGCCTGCGCTCAGGCGGCGTCGCCACCCGAGCGCGCGCCCGACTCGTCGCGGGTCAGGTGGCGGACGTAGCGCTCGGTGACCAGGTCGGTCTTGACCACCACGCAGACATCGGTGGTGTTGAAGTCGTAATCGACCACGGCGCCGTCGCCGACGAAGCCGCCCAGGCGCAGGTAGCCCTTGATCAGCGGCGGCAGCGAGGCGAGCGCGCGCTTGGCGTTGAACGCGTCCGGGTTAAGCCGGTTCATGTCGACATACCGGCTGGCGAGCGCGACCGGCCGCAGCGCTTCCGGCGCCAGGTGGTTGTGGTAGAGGTAGGCGAGCTGCGGCGCCAGCTCCGCCGGGTCGGTGCCGTGCATCGAGCCGCAGCCGAACATGATCCGCACGTCGTAGTGCAGCACGTATTCCGCGATGCCGCGCCAGAGCAGCTGCATGATCGCGCCCGTGCGGTAGCCGGCGGCGACGCACGAGCGGCCGAGCTCCATGATCTCGCCCTCGGTGTCGAGCAGGGCCGAGATATCGTACTCGTCGACCGTGTAGAACTGCCCGGCGGACTCCGCTTGCGGCCGGCGCATCAGCCGGTAGGTGCCGATGACCGCGCGCGGACCGTCGCCGATCTGCTGGTCGAACACCAGCAGATGATCGGCGTGCGCGTCGTAGCCGTCGAACTCCAGGCCGGCCTGCTCCTGCTCGGGGGTCGGCTTGGCCTTCATCTCCTCGCAGAACACCTGGTAGCGCAGGCGCTGCGAGGCGCGCACCTCCTCCGCGCTCTCGGCCAGGCGGATGTGCAGGTTGCCCGAAGCCGCGTCGACCGGACGGGCCTCGTTGCGTTCGCTGGGCTGCATCGCTGGTGTCTCTCTCCCTCGCACCGGCCGGCTTGCGCGCCGGCGCCCGGTGGCCGGATCGATCCGGTCGATCGCTGGGGTCCGTTCGCCGGCGTCTGCGGCCTGCGCGCGCTCCCGTCAGGCTCCCCGGGGGCGGTCGCGTCGTCTCGGGCCGGCCAGTCTAACGCACCCGCCGTGCTAAGCCTATGGCCAAGCCCCTCCTAGCCGCTCCGCCCCCCGGCCCGCAATGACCGATCGCCGCCGGCGACGGTAACCCGCATGCGGGCGCCGGCTGGCCGAGCGGCGGGGCGGGTGCGCCGCCGCGCCCCCAACCGGGTGCAGCGCGGTGGAAACGCAACGGGCGCGCGGTCCGGGAAGACCGCGCGCCCGTGGTTTTGCCCCTGCGCGACCAAAGTCGGCCGAGCGCCCTTGAGCAAGACGCTGAGACCAAGCGGCGGTGCGATGGTGTCACTTCTTGATGGTGTCAGCTCTTGGCGGAAGCTTGCTCTCTTTGTCGCGCCGTTAGGCCAGACTTCACGCTGCGTGCCGGCCCGGCTCCGAGCGGACGAGATCTAACTGCGCCGCGACCGGGTGCCCAGGCCGATCTCCTTGGCGAGACGGCTGCGCTGCTTGGCATAGTTCGGCGCCACCATCGGGTAATCGGCCTGCAGGCCCCACTTCTCCCGATACTCTTCCGGCGTCATGTTGTACGCCGTCTTCAGATGACGCTTCAGCATCTTCAGCTTCTTGCCGTCTTCCAGGCAGATCAGGTAGTCGGGCGTGATCGACTTCTTGATCGGCACCGCCGGGGTCGGCTTCTCCGGCTGGCTGGTCTGGCCCTGCTCGACCTGCGACAGCGTCTCATGCACCTCGCGGATCAGCTTGGGAAGATCGTCGACGCCAACCGCGTTATTGGAAACGTGGGCGGAAACGATCGTCGTCGTAAGGTCGAGAATTTCGTTGGACTTGGCATCGTCGGCCATGGGCCTTCCCCGGCTTCTGGATTCGTCTTATGGACTTATAAAAAAGCCATCTTTGGGAAGCAACAAGAAAATATGTCGAGCCGTTCGGAAAACGCTGTTTGGATCGCTTTAACTACAAAATCTTACGTTGGATTTGTCGTCTATCGGTAATGCCGGGGTTCGGAGCGCCGGAGGACGCGGGCTTTGCCCGCCACCACTCGAAAACTGCCCCAGAAGCGTGGCCCGGCGCAAATCCGCATGACCAGCGCGCGGTGGCCAGGCGTCGCGCCGGCCGCCCGACCTGTTCCGGTCAGCGCAGGTCGCGCGCCAGCAGGACCGCGTCGTCCGGGCCGTCGCCGCGGTCGTCGTAGTAGTGCTCCCGCCGGCCCACCTCGGCGAACTGCAGGTTGGCGTAGAGGTCCCGGGCGGCGGTGTTGCGCGCCGCGACCTCCAGATGCAGCCGCCGGGCGCCTTGGGCGCGGGCCTTGTCGGCGACCGACTCGACCAGACGGCGGCCCAGGCCCTTGCCCCGGACGTCCTGAAGCACGCCCAGCGTCAAAATCTCCGCCTCGTCGGCGGCGATCCGGGCGAGCACGAAGGCGAGCGGCATGACCTCGCCGAAGTCGCGGCCGGTCGCCAGGAAGGCGATCGCGCCCGGGCCTTCGATCAGGTTGGCGACGTCGGTCTCCGACCAGCGCTCGCGCGGGAACACGTCGTTCTGAAGCGCCGCGATCACCGGCGCGTCCAGCCCGCCCGCGGGCTGGATCGCGGCGTCGCTGACCGGGCGGTCGGTATCCTGCCCGCCGCCGGTGTCGCGGTCGTCGCTGGGCGGGGTCATGCGGGCGTCTCCCCTGTCGATGCGGGCCCGGTCGGTGCGCGCCCTGTCGTGTCGTGCTGGGCGTGGCCGGCGGGCCAGGTGACGTCGGGCGGCCGCAGGTAGACCGGCCGCGGCGGCGCTGCGTCCGCCGCCGGCAGCGGTTCCTGCGCGGCGAGATGGGCGATCGTGCCGGGATCGGCCAGGGTGGGGGCGCGGGACCGGACGAGCTCGCGCCCGGCCGCCTGAAGTGCGTCCACCGCGCCCGCGTCGCCGTCGC
>CAYRCO010000169.1:0-6933 GCA_964422775.1 uncultured Rhodovibrio sp. | reverse complement strand
GGACGCTACTGGTCTTCCAGCGCCTTCACGATGCCTTCGGTCATCTGCTTGGCGTCGCCGAACAGCATCATGGTGTTGTCGCGGTAGAACAGCGGGTTGTCGATGCCCGCGTAGCCCGGCGACAGGGAGCGCTTGACGAACAGCACCGTCTTGGCGTTGTCCACCTTCAGCACCGGCATGCCGTAGATCGGCGACTGCGGATCGTCCTCGGCGGCCGGGTTGGTGATGTCGTTGGCGCCGATCACGAAGGCGACGTCGGTCTGCTGGAAGTCCCGGTTGATCTCCTCCATCTCCAGCACCTCGTCGTAGGGCACGTTCGCCTCCGCCAGCAGCACGTTCATGTGCCCCGGCATGCGCCCGGCGACCGGGTGGATGGCGTAGCGCACGTTGACGCCCATGCCCTTGAGCATGTCCGCCATCTCGCGCACCGCCTGCTGCGCCTGGCCGACGGCGAGGCCGTAACCGGGCACGATGATCACCGAGCCGGCGTTGGCGAGAATGAACGAGGCATCCTCCGCGCTGCCGGAGTTGACCGACTTGTCGCCCAAGTCCGCCGAGCCGGCGCCGGATTCCCCGCCGAAGCCGCCGAGGATGACGTTGAAGAACGACCGGTTCATCCCCTTGCACATGATGTAGGAGAGGATGGCGCCGGAGGAGCCGACCAGCGCGCCGGTGATGATCAGGAGGTTGTTGCCGAGCGTGAAGCCCACGCCGGCCGCCGCCCAGCCGGAGTAGCTGTTCAGCATCGACACGATCACCGGCATGTCGGCGCCGCCGATCGGAATGATCAGCAGCACGCCGAGCGCCAGCGCGATCAGCACGATCGCCCAGAACGCCCAGGTCGGCTGGCTGACGGCGAACAGGACGGTGAGCAGCACGATCGCGATGCCGAGCGCGGCGTTGAACAGGTGCTGGCCCGGGAAGACCACCGGCTTGCCGGTGATCAGGCCCTGCAGCTTGCCGAACGCCAGGATCGAGCCCGTGAAGGTGAGCGCGCCGATGCCAGCCCCGATCGCCATCTCGATCAGGCTGGCGGTCTTGATGTCGCCCGGCACGCCGATGTCGTAGGCCTCCGGCGCGTAGAACGCCGCCCCGGCGACCAGCACGGCGGCGAGGCCGACCAGCGAGTGGAACGCGGCGACCAGCTGGGGCAGCGCGGTCATGGCGATCGTGCGGGCGATGAACGCGCCGATCGAGCCGCCGACCGCGATCGCGACGATGATGCCGACGTAGCTGGACACGATCGGCGACGCGATCGTCGCCAGGATGGCCAGCGTCATGCCGACCATCCCGAACATGTTTCCCTGAAGACTCGTCTTCGGGTGCGACAGGCCCCTCAGTGCCATGATGAAGCAGACCGAGGCGACCAGGTAGACGAACGTCGTCAAATCCTGAGACATCTAAAAACGGCCCCCCGGTTATTTCTTCTTAAACATGGACAGCATGCGCTGCGTCACGATGAACCCGCCGAAAATGTTCACCGAGGCAAGCACGACGGCGGCCAGACCGAAGCCCTTGGAGATGTCGAACTCCGCGGGACCGGCCGCCAGCAGCGCGCCCACGATGATCACCGACGACACCGCGTTGGTCACCGCCATCAAGGGCGAGTGCAGTGCCGGGGTGACGCGCCAGACCACGTGGTAGCCGACGAAGATCGCCAGCACGAACACGGTCAGGCCGAACATGAAGTTGTGACCGCCGCCGGCCTCGCTCGCCTTCTGCGCGGCCTCGCCCGCGCGCGCCGGCAGATCGCCGGCCTGCGCGGCGAGCTCGTTCGCCTTGGTCGACAGCTGATCGGCCAGCTCGCGCAAGCGCTCGGCCGTCGACTGCATCTCCTGTGCGGAGTCTGCCATGACTTAGCTCTCCTTCCCCTGAGCGCCGCTGCCGGAGCTGTTCGCGGACGAGCCGCCGGACTTCCCGGTACCGGACTTCCCGGCACCCGTCTTGCCCCCCGAGGCCTTGGAGCCGGACGACTTGCTCGCACCGCTCTTGCTCGCGGACGCCTTGGTGCCGGTACCGGACTTGGCGGCAGAGGTCTTGGCGCCGGCCGACTTGCCGCCGTCCGAGCCACCGCCCGAATCGCCGCCGCTGTCCTTGCCGGACGGGCCGCCCTTGCCCTTCGCCGGGACGATGTCCTTAACCCGCTCGTGAATGACCTCGCCTTCCTGGGTCAGGCGGGTACCCGCGACCAGCTGGTCATCCATGTTCACCTTCAGCTGCTTGGACTCCTTGTCCACCATCAGCTGCAGGAAATTGAACAGGTTGCGGGCGTACAGGTTGGACGCGGAGACGGCGACCCGGCTCGGCCAGTTGGCGTAGCCGACGATCGTGACGCCGTGCTTCTCCACCACCTGGTCGAACTCGGACAGTTCGCAGTTGCCGCCCTGCTCGACCGCGAGGTCGACGATGATCGACCCCGGCTTCATGGACTTGACCATGTCGGCGGAGACCAGCTTCGGCGCCTCGCGGCCGGGGATCAGCGCGGTGGTGATCACCACGTCCATCTTCTTGATGGTGTCCGCGATCAGCTCCGCCTGCTTCTTCTTGTAGGCGTCGCTCATCTCCTTGGCATAGCCGCCGGCGGCCTCAGCCTCCTTGAACTCGTCGTCCTCGACGGCGACGAAGGAGGCGCCCAGGCTCTCCACCTGCTCCTTGGCGGCCGGCCGGACGTCGGTCGCGGAGACCACGCCGCCCAACCGCCGGGCGGTGGCGATCGCCTGCAGACCGGCCACGCCGGCGCCCATCACGAGCACCTTTGCGGGCGGCACCGTGCCGGCGGCCGTCATCATCATCGGGAAGCCGCGCTTGAACTGCGAGGAGGCGTCGACCACCGCACGGTAGCCGGCCAGGTTCGCCTGACTGGACAGCGTGTCCATCGCCTGGGCACGCGAAATGCGCGGCATGAATTCCATGGCGAACGCCTCGATGCCCGCGTCGGCGTAGGCGCGCACGGCCTCCGGCGACTGCGTGGGATCGAGGTTGCCGATCAAGAGCGCGCCCTTCTTGAGCGGCGACAGCTCGTCGGTGCTGCCCTGCTCGCCCTTGATGATGGGCCGGCGGACCTTGAACACCACGTCCGCGTCCTTGACGCAGGCCGCGTAGTCCTTGGCGATCGTGGCGCCGGCGTTCTTGAACTGCTCGTCCGGGATCGACGCGCCGTCGCCGGCGCCGGTTTCAACCGCGACCTCGACCTTATCGGCCGGCAGGCCCAGCAGTTTCTTCACCGTATCCGGCGAGGCTGCGACACGGGCTTCGCCGTGACGACGCTCCTTCGGAATGGCGATCTTCATATCGTCCTGAGACCCCCCAAAAGTTCGCCGCGGCGGAAGACCCCGCCGCGGACCGCGCGACAAGATTGCAAGCCGCGGGCGATTTGTGAAGAGGCGACCTGTATGCGTATGCGGGAAGGGTGGACACGTACGCGTCTGTACGTGCCGCATGTGCCCCGCACCTGTCCAGGGCCGATTTCAACCGAACCTGCGCGCGGGCAGGCTCACCGCCGGGTGAGGTTTAGCGCAATTGCGCCGCCTGCGGAACCGTCGCCGCGGCGGATCAGGCGGCGTCCTGGGTGCCGCTTTCGGCGATCACCGTCAGGATCCGCTCCGCGACGGCGCGGCTGGAACGCGGGTTCTGTCCGGTGACGAAGCCCTGATCGTGTACCGCACAGCCGCGGAACGGCGACGACTTCTCGAACCGGGCGCCCATCTGCTTGAGCCGGCTTTCCAGCAGGAACGGCACGGTGTCGGCCAAGCCCACCTGCTGCTCCTCGGCGTCGGTGAAGGCGTTCAGGCGCACGCCGCGGATCAGCGGGCTGCCGTCGCTGCGCTGGGCGGCGATCAGACCGGCCGGCCCATGGCAGACTGCGCCCAGAATGCGGCCGTGGCCGTGCGCCGCCGTCAGCAGCCTTCCGAGGTCGGCGTTGTCGGGGAAGTCCCACATCGTACCGTGCCCACCGGCCAGGAAGATGGCGGCGTAGTCGCTCGCCGCGAGATCGGCGACCGGGACCGTCTCGCGCAGCTTGGCGCAGGCTTGCGGGTCATCCCGGAAGCGCGCCACGCTGCCGGCCTGGTCGGCCGGGTCCTCGGGCAGGGAGTTCGGGTCGTGCGGCGGCTCCCCGCCCTGAATCGACGCCAGATCGACCGTGTAGCCCGCGTCGACGAACGCCCAGTAAGGCGCGGCCAGTTCCTCGTAATGGAACCCGGTGGACTTGCCGGTGTCTCCCAGGGTGCCGTGTGAGGTCAGCACGATCGCGATCCGCGCGTCTTGCTGTGCCATCGCGCCGTCTCCCGTGACGATCAGCAGTTGTTGTTGGCCGCTGCCTATGCCGCGGCCGTGTGGTTGATGGGCCGCGGCGCCGGTCGAGCGCCATGTGCGCCGGGCGCATGCGGCCAAGCGGTCGGGGTCCGGGCTGCAACGCGTGCCGCGGAAGAAATCCGGACGTCTCCTGGTCTAAACGTCGCCCCCGCCGGTGCGGTTTCAAGGGTCCGGGCCTGCCGCCCGGGGCGCGCGCCCCGGCGTGCCGCTGTATGCCGACCGTCGCGACATTGGCACACCAAGGTCACGCGAATTTTAGCATGAGTAGGGCCGTGCTGGTCGATGCGGTTGGCCCACCGAACCGCCAAACACCCGCGTTGCCGCGCCCGCCGTCCCGAACCCCGCGCCCGGGCCTCGCCCGGCCTTGGCGGCCTGGGCCGTTGCCCGTCCTTGTTGGAAGGAGCGATACCGTGATCGGTCAAGTGCAGCCTCAAGAGACCGCCCGGCTCGCCACCGCCCGCCGCCGCATCGCACGTTGGGCGCCGATCGCGGCCATACTGCTGAGCCTCGCCGTGGCGCAGGCGGCCCGGGCGGCGGACCCGGCCGACGGGCCGACGCAGCCGCCGGCGCCGGAAGCCGAGCGGGCGGTCGAGCGGCTGACCGACAGGCTGGTCGCAATCGTCAACGACGGCGCCATGGACACGGCCGCCCGCGAACGCGCGCTCGCCAAGACCCTGCGTGCGGAAATGGACTTCGACACGCTCGCCCGTTTCGTGCTCGGCCGCTACACCACCGAGCTCACCGACGATCAGAAGCACACCTTCCGCCAGACCTTCGCCGACTACGTCGTAGCGACCTACGCCCGGCTGCTCGCCCGCAACGCGATCGCCGAGATGGCAGTAATCGCGTCGCGCATGGTCACCGCCGACACCGCGGCCGTCGCGACCCGGGTGACGCGCCAGCAGGGCCGGACGGGCCGCTGGGTCTGGCGCATGCACCGCCGCGACTCCGGACGCTGGGCCGTCGTCGATCTGCAGACCCCGACAGCCTCGCTCGCGGTCAACTACCGCTCGGAATTCGGCAATATGTTGGACCGCCGCGGGTTCGACGCGCTGATCCGGCAGATCCGTACCCACACCGATCGCGACGCCATTATGCCTGCGGAAAACCGCGCCATCCTGATGCTCATACGGGGCATGCAGGCCGACAAGCTTGCATTGACGGCGAACTAGGACTATCCCCGCCGCCGAGGTGTGGGGGCACCTGGAGAGACAAGAGAGCGGCTGACAGATGACATTTCCGAACCGTTCGGCGGCGGCCATAAAGGCCGTCATCGTCGGGGTTGTGCTGTTGTCCACGGCCGGCTGTACGAGTTTGAGCTCGACGCCTGCGCACGCGGACGATCAACCGGCCTCCGCCGCGGACGCCGGGTCCGACGCGTCCGAAGCGCCGCGGCCCGGCGGCTCCGGCGCCGAACCGTCCGACAGCGCGGCTGCGGCCGGTCCAGGGCTGATCCGCGGCGAGCCGGCAGGCGTCCAACCGCCGATGGTGCGTGTACGCAAGCTCGACCTCGACCGCGTGCGCGAGGGGGTGCAGATGGTCCCTCGGGCCGAGCTAAGCGACCTGCCCGACCGCCTGAGCCAGGTCGACCACGCCCGCGAGCGCAAGCGCCTGTTCATCAAGACCCTGCTGCCCGCGGTGCTGCAAGCGAACGCGGCGATCCGGGCCGAGCGCCAGTTCGTTCAGACCTTGATCGCGCTGGAAATTCCGGCCGACCAGCTCCCGGCGGAGATGCGCGCGAAGCTGGAGCGTCTGGCGGAGAAGTATCAGGTCGCGCCCGGCAATCTGGCGGAGCTGAAGCGCCGGGTCGACATCGTGCCGCCCGCGCTGGTGCTGGCGCAGGCGGCGATCGAGACTGGCTGGGGCACCAGCCGGTTCGCTCAACAGGGCAACGCGATCTTCGGCCAGCACACCCGCGACCCCGATGAACCCGGCATGGTGCCGGAGGGGCTGGAGGATCCGAGCTTCCGGGTGCGGGCGTTCGAGACGGTGACCGGCGCCGTCGAGGCCTACCTGCGCAACCTCAACACCCACCCGGCCTATGCCGAGCTGCGCGCGCGCCGGGCCGCAGCGCGCGCCCGCGGAGACTACCCCGACGGCCCGGCCCTCGCCGCCGGGTTGGTCGACTATTCCGCGCGCGGGCAGGACTACGTCGAGGACATCCGGCTGACGATCCGGGCCAACGACCTGCAGGCGTTCGCCGAAGCGCGCCTGCGCCCGCGGGCCGACCAACTGGTCGACGCGGGCGCGCTCGCCGAGCCGTAAGAGCTAACGGCCGTCAGTGACGGGTCAGCGGCGCCCGTTCGGCCGGCTCCTCCGCCCTATGCGGGATCGCATCCTCGGCTGCCAGCGCCTGCCGGATCACCTCAACACCGCACGGTCCTGTGCCCGTGGTGCAGCGCGGACAGGTAGCGCGCAGCAGGTGATGGAAGTCTTCGCTGATGGTCAGCAGGACACCGCAGGTATCCTGGGCAGGGTGGCGCTTAGGGTCGCTCGGCTGGGTCATGAAGGGCAGGCCTCGTCGTGCGCGAGAGAAAGGTCGATGGCCGAAGCCTGGACGGCGCCACTTAACAAGCGATGAAAAGCCAGAAAGCTCTTTCGTAGTACGCCTAATCCCGC
>CAYRCO010000168.1:0-6958 GCA_964422775.1 uncultured Rhodovibrio sp. | reverse complement strand
CCCGGAGGGCCCACCAGCAGCATGCCCTTGGGGATGCGGCCGCCCAGGCGCTGGAACTTCTGCGGATCGCGCAGGAAGTCCACGACCTCCTCGAGTTCCTGCTTGGCCTCGTCGATGCCGGCGACGTCGTCGAAGGTGACGCGGCCGGTCTTCTCGGTCAGGAGCTTGGCCTTCGACTTGCCGAAGCCCATCGCTTTGCCGCCACCGCCCTGCATTTGCCGCATGAAGAAGATCCACACGGCGATCAGCAGCAGCATCGGGAACCAGGAGATCAGGATCGACAGGAGCGGATTGACCTCCTCCTGCGGCTTGGCGGAGATGCGCACGCCGTTGTCGCGCAGCCGGTCCACCAGGTTGGGATCCTGCGGGGCGTAGGTCTGGAACTGCCGACCGTCCTGGAACTGGCCAGAGACCTCCTGACCCTGGATGGTGACGCGGCTCACCTGACCGCTTTCCACCTGATCCATGAAGTCGGAGAAGGCCATCTGCTGCTCCGGGCCCCGCTGCGAGGACCCCTGGAACAGGTTGAACAGGGCGAACAGCAGCAGCACGATGATGATCCAGAGTGCTGCGTTGCGGCTGAAGTTCACGGTATCGCTTCCTCTACCTCTGCCGGCGGGCGCCGCGCCCCTCGGGCTGTCCCTTTCGGGCGGTCGGGGCCGGGGCCTGTTGAAACCGTTGGTCGTCGCGCCGATGCGCCGTGGGCCACCCGTCTGCTGGGCGCCGGACCGCCGGACTCGGCACGGGGGCGCGGGCGGCCGGCCCGCACGTCCCTATGGCGAACACTCTAAGACATAATGTGCTCTTCGTCTTGAGCAACTGTAAAGCCGGCGCCGGTGAGCGCGCGGCGCGGCGCGTAGCGCCAGTCCGCGAGCCACACCGGCTGATCTCCCGGGAAATGGCTCAGACCCGGGACCGCGACCAGCCCCGTCGGGTTTGCCAGGCCGCCGGCGCGCGCGTCGAACACGGCCATGAGCGCCGGGCGGACCGCACCCGGCAGGGCGTGTGATTTCAATGACGGCCGGGCCCGGGTGAGCCGTGCCCAGCCCTCGCGGCCCAGCGCCGCCAGCACGGCCGGCCCGGGCGCGCTTGCGCACAGCCGTGCCTCGAACCGGCCGTCGACCACGGCCGTCTCGCCGGGCCGCAGCGTGACCGGGGCGATCCGCTCCCACTCCCGCACCACCAGAACGTCCGTTTTCCGCGGGATCAGCTGGCAGCCGCCCAGCGTCCGGGTCGCCCGGAGGCCGGCGCGCAGCTCGCCCGCAAGGCGCTCCAGCCGGCCGCCGCGCGGCGGATAGATCGCCCCGCCGACCGCGAGCAGGAGGCGCGCCAGTGCGCCGTCGCCGACCTCCGGCCGCGCGTCGCGGAAGGCCGCGGGATCGAGCCGTCCGAAACCAGCCGGATGCAGCGCGACGGCACGGGCGAGCAGCGCGTCTTGCGCCGCCTCGATGGTGCGCCTGGCGGTGCCGAGCGCGCCCGCCAGTGCGTTGATCCGGCCGATCGAGAGGCCGTCGGCCGCCAGCTGCGGCATCAAGTCGCGCAGCTGCACGCGCAAATGGTCAGGGTTGCGGTTGGTCGGGTCGTCCACCCAGCCGACCCCGCGGGCGACGAGCGTGGCCTGCAGGCGCGCCTTGGGCAGGTCGAGCAGCGGACGGATCAGCCGTAGTTCCGGCATCTCGCGCTCATGCGCCATGCCGGCGAGGCCGTCCAGCCGGCTTTGGCCCTTCAGACGCAGCAGCACCGTCTCGGCCCGGTCGGCGCGGTGGTGGCCCAAGGCGAGGTGCAGGATGCCTTCCTCGGCGCAGACGTCGCGAAGCCGGTCGTACCGCTCGGCCCGGGCGTGCTCCTGCCGGACCCGCTCGGGGCGGGCGCCCTGCCAGCCGACGATCCGGTGCGCGATCCCGCGTTCGGCCAGCAGCTCGCCGACCCAGCGCGCTTCCGCCGTGGCTTCCGGCCGCAGGCCGTGGTCAACCGTGATCGCCAGCACGTTTCCGCCCTTGGCCGCCGCCCAGTCGGCCAGCAGCAGCGTCAGCGCCACGCTGTCCGGCCCGCCGGAGACCGCCACCGCGACCGCCGGACGCGGCTCGAACGGCGCGAACGCGGCCATCCGCGCCGCGAACTCCGCCGCCGTGACGGGCGCGGCGTCGGTCATCTTAGGCGACGCCGTAGGGTGGATTCGCCGCACCAGCGGCAATCCACCGCGACACCGGACCTCGGGCGGATGGCGGTCGGCGGGTTGCTGCGCGAACCCGCCCTACGAAAGCCGTGCGCACCCTACCCCTGGCCGCAGTTCAGGCGGCTTTGCTCGCGCTCGGCGCGCTGGAGGATGTTGTTCTTGGCGTCGGGATAGCGCGACTGAAGCTCGGCGAAGATGCCGCAGGCGTCGTCCGTCCGGTCGATCTGGGCCAGCGACATGCCGAGCTTGAGCAGGTTGTCCGGCGCCTTCTGGCTGTCGGGATAGGTCTGGAAGCCCTCGGCGAAGGTCACGGCCGCGCGCTCGTAGTTGCCGCGCACATAGAAGGTCTCGCCCAGCCAGTACTTGGCGTTGCCGGCCAGCTCGTGCTCGGGATGCGCGTCCAGGAACTTCGACAGCGCCTGCTCGGCCTTGGCGTAGTCCGCCTGGCGCAGCAGGCCGAAGGCGTACTCGTACTGCTCCTGCGGCGGACCGTCCGGCAGCTCGACGTTGACGGCCGCGGTTTGCTGACCCTGCTGGCCGCCGCCGTCGCCAGCCGCGCCATCGGCCTCGGCCTGCTGACCCTGCTGCGCGCCGCTCTGCTGGTCGCCCCGGTTCTGGCGCAGTTCGTCGACCGCGCGCTGCGACACCTGGCCCAGGGTGTTGCCCTGCTGGCCCTGATCGCCTTGACCCGATTGGCTCTGCTGCGCCTGCTGGCGGTCGCCTCCCTGCCCGGCTTGCTGGCCGCTGCCGGCGTCCTGACCCTGTTGCAGGTTCTGGGCCTGTTGCGCTGTCCCGCTCTGCTGCCGGCCCTGCCCACCGGGCTCGGCATTGCCGGGTTGGGCATTTCCGGTCTGGGAATTGCCGGCCTGACTATTACCCGTCTGACCGTTGCCCGTCTGACCGTTGCCGGCCTGGCTGGACTGCTGGCCGCCATCGGCGGCGGACACGCCGGTCGCCTGTTCCAGCTGGCTCAGCCGGTAGTCGACGTCCTTCGCCCGCTTGTCCATCCGCTGGGTCATCTGGCGCAACTCGTATTGCACCTGCTCCAGACGGCCGGTCAGCTCCTGCACCGTCCGCTCCAGCTGGCTCAGCTTCTGCTGCAGCCGGGCAGCAGCCGCCTGGGTCATGCCGGCGCTGCCGCCGGTGGCCTCACCGCCGTCGTTCGATGGCGCGGCCTGCTCGCCGCCCTCGCCGCTGTAGACCCGACGTTGCAGATCGTTCAACTCGCGCTGCAGGCGGTCGACCTTGTTGGTCAGGCGCTCGACCCCGCTCTGCGCACTGGCGGGGCCCGCCGGCAGGGTCAAGACCAGGAGCGCGGCCAAGAGGGCGCTTAGAAGCAGCCGGGGTGCGGCGCCGGCGCGGCGGATCGGTTGGATCGAAAAAGCGGTCATGTCGGGTCCGTCGCTGATCTCGCGGTCGGGTGGAGCGGGCATCACGCTTGGAAGATACCTGCGCGGCGATTCGGGCACAAATGTGGTTCGCCAACCATCGACGCCCGCCCGGCGGTCCGGGCGGGCGTCGTGGTCCACATTTCAGCCGGCGGCCCGTCTGGCGGAACGCGCGTTAGGAGGACGGCGTGCCCTCGACCGCGAACACGGCCCGGCGGTTCTGCGCCCAGGCGTCCTCGTTGGAGCCCCGGACGGCCGGCCGTTCCTCGCCGAACGACACGGTCTCGACCCGGTTGGGATCGATGCCCAGGACGATCAGGTAGTCGCGCACCGCGTTGGCGCGCTGGGCGCCGAGCGCGAGGTTGTATTCCCGGGTACCGCGCTCATCCGTGTGGCCTTCGATCGTGACCTGCTTGCCCGGATACTGCTTCAGCCACGCGGCCAGCTTTTCGACCGTCGCCTGCGCCTCGCCGGACAGCTGCGACTGGTCGAAGCCGAAGAACACGCGGTCGCCGACATTGACCACCAGATCCTCCTGCGTCCCCGGCTCCGGCCCGGACATGTCCTGGCTGGAGACGCTGCCGTTGCCGGCGCCCGAACCGCTGCCGGTCAGATCGTCGGCGGTCGTCTGCGAGGCGGTTTCGGACTGGCCGCTCCCGCCCGTGCTCGCCTGGTTGTCGGGGCCGGTTTCGCACGCGGCGAGCAGCAGCGCCGCGGCGAACAGGCTCAGGAACTTGAAACGCATCTTGGGTCCTCTCGAAGTCGTCAGGGCCGGGGCGGCTGGCGGCCGCGGCGCGGGGGCTGTCGGGTCCGGTTGGGCGCGGGGCGTTGGGCCCGGCGTCGGGTTTGCGCGGAATATACGAACGCCGATCTCCGCGTTCAAGGTTTACCGCCATGCGCTCCCAAGTATTTGAGCGCCTCGACAAGCGATTCGTTTCACTCGGATTTGATCGAAATCAGGGAATCGCCGGCGACCACGCTGGGTCGGACGCGTCTTGCGGTGTCGGGACTTCCCGCTCGTTGTAACCGGTCAAATCGATCGTGAAGAGCTTGCTGGAATAACGGCCTTCGTCGTCCGCACGCGTGCGCTTGAAGAAGCAGAGCACCCGGCCGTTCGGCGCCCAGGTCGGGCCCTCCACCCGGTAGCCCTTGGCGAGCATCCGCTCGCCGCTGCCGTCCGGGCGCATCACGCCGATATAGAAGGTGCCCTGATGCTGGCGGGTGAACGCGATCATGTCGCCGCGCGGCGACCAGACGGGCGTCGAGTACCGTCCCTGGCCGAAGGAGATCCGCTGCACGCCCGAACCATCGGCATTCATGGTGTAGAGCTGCAGGCTGCCGCCGCGGTTGGAGTTGAACACCACGCGCTCGCCGGACGGGGCGAACGACGCGGAGATATCGATCGCGCTCGAGTTTGTCAGCCGCCGGCGGTCGCGGGTGCGCAGATCGATCACATAGATCTCGCTGTTGCCCTGGTTGTCGAGCGCGATGATCACGCTGTTGCCGTCGGGCGCGAAGCGCGGGGCGAAGGTCATGCCGGGGAACTCGCCAAGCACCTCCTGCTGCCCGGTGTTCAGATTGAACAGATAGATCCGCGGCGAGCGCCCTTGGTAGGAGACGTAGGTGATCTCTTGCCGGGTCGGCGAGAAGCGCGGCGTCAGCACCAGGTTCGAGCCGTCGGTCAGGTAGCGGTGGTTGGCGCCGTCCTGATCCATGATCGCCAACCGCTTGGCGCGCCCGCCCTGCCGGCCGCTTTCCGAGACGTAGACGATCCGGGTGTCGAAATAGCCCTCTTCGCCGGTCAGTCGCTCGTAGATGGCGTCCGAGACGATGTGTGCCACGCGCCGCCAGTTGCCCGGCGTGGTGAAGTAGGCCTTGCCGATCATCTGGTTCTCGGCGAACACGTCCCACAGCCGGAACTGCACCCGCAGCCGGCCATCGGCCTGCTGTTCGGCCTTGCCGCTGACCAGCGCCTGAGCGTCGATCAGGCGCCAGTCCTGGAACCGCGGGCCGCCCTGCAGGGCCTCCGCGCTTTGGATGAAGGCGCCCTGCTCGATCGGCTTGAACAGGCCGGAGCGGCGCAGATTGTCCCGGATCACCCCGGCAATGTCGGCGCCGACCGACTTGGTCTGCTGGGTCTCGCCGTAGAGGTCGGTGATCGCGATCGGCAGCGGCTCGACGTAGCCGCGCGTGATGTCGATCTCCAACTCCGCACGCGCGTCGCGCACGAAGCCGGCCGGGCCGGCGGCAAGCGCGCCTGCGGCGCACAGCGAACCGGTCAAAAAGCGCCGGCGGGTGGACTCGGTCATGGCAGGGCTCGTCTTCCGCTTCGAAAAGGCTGCGCCGCGCATCCGGTCGCCCGGGCGCGAATCGTACCGGGGCAGCCTGGGCGCGCGCGATGGTAACGGCGCCTTAGCGCCGCACTAAGGCGAAAATCGGGCGCGCGCCAAGTGACCGGTGTGTGCGTCGCGTGCGTGCAGAGCCCGGCCGGTCGCCGACGCGGCCCCACGCTATGGCCCGGGCCGGCTCACCCGCCCAGCATCTCCTGGGGGTCGAAGTTGAGCAGCAGGGTCTGCCACTGTTCATACTTCTCCGGCGGCAGGCCCTCGAGCGGTGAGCAGATCCGCACGGCGCGCAACGCGCTCTCCGCGGCGGCGCGGTAGAAGCTCTCGCCCATCCGCTGGCGGGAGATCAGCTCGGCCGAGCGCACGCTGCCGTCGCGGTCCAGCTGGACGCGAATCTCGATCCGCAGGTCCTCGGCGTCGCGCGCACCCACCGGCGGGCTCCAGCAGGAGGCGAGCTGCTGGCGGATCGCGTCGATCTGGCTCGCGGTCAGCTGCTGGGCGACGCGGTCGGCCTCGGGCGACTGCACCGCCTGCTGGGTCTCCTGCGCCTCCTCGCCCTCCTGGCTGGTCTGGTTCTGGGCGTCCGGGTTCGGGTTTTCCTGCTCCTGCTTGGACCCGGCGAAGTCCTTCTCCACGTCCTTCAGGATCGAGGTCAGGTCGCGCTTCTGCCGCTTCGGCTGCTCCGGCTCCGGTTCCGGCGTTTCCTCGGCCTGCTCCTTCTCCTGCGGCTCAGGCTCAGGCTCAGGCTCCGGTTCCGGCTGCTGCTCGCGCTGGCCGGTTTGCAGCTGCGGCTTGCGCGCCGGCGCGGGTGCCGGCTTTTGCGCCTGCTGTTCCGGCTGCGGCTCGGCTTGCTCCGGTTGCGGCTCCGGCTCGGGCTCAGGCTCTGGTTCCGGCTTCGCCGGCGGCTGCGGCGCCGCCTCGGGTTCGGGTTCCGGCTCGGGCTCCGGAGCGGGCTCGGGCTCGGCCTCGGCCTGCTGCTGCGGCTCGGGCTCGGCGGCCGGCGGCTCCGGCGCCGGTTCGGGCTCGGCCTGCTGGGCGTTCTGGGGCTC
>CAYRCO010000167.1:0-6964 GCA_964422775.1 uncultured Rhodovibrio sp. | reverse complement strand
TTCCTGGATCCGGCCGTTCTCGAACAGCATCTGACCTTTGAGTTCGTGGAAGTACGGATCGTCAGGCTCCTGCTCGATCAGCCCGTTGATCACCTCAAGCGCCTTGGAGAGTTCCGGCGCCCGATAGTAGGCGATCGCGCGGGCGTAGCGGTCGGGGATCGCGTCGCTGTCGGCCGGAAACTGCTCCAGCGTCTTTGCGCTGGGTTGCAGGAAACCGGCGAGCTTGGCCTGCATCCGGGCGTGCAGGCGCTGCAGCTCTTCCGGCGCCTCCTGGCGGAGGTCGGAGCGGACCGACATCCGCTCCGCCGCGGCGGCGAGGGTGCTGACACGCTCTCCGGTCAGCGGGTGGCTGCGCATCCAGGGATCCTGGCTGGAACTCAGCAGCACTTCCTGGTCTTCCAGGATGCGCATGAAGTCGACCAGTCCGTGTGGGGTATAGCCCGCGCGCTCCATGTAGGTGATCGCCGCTTGGTCGGCCGAGCCTTCCTGCGTGCGCGTGTAGGCCAGCAGGTCAGCCATCGACAGGCTCTGCCCCAGCGACATCACGGCCGTGCCGGCGCCGGGGCTGCCGGTCGCGGCGGCCGCGCCCAGGCCCAGCAGCATGCTGGTGATCATCTGCGTTGCGGTCGCTTCCATCTCCTGACGCCGGCTGGCCAGGTGTCCGGCGGAGATGTGGCCGGCTTCGTGCGCGATCACGCCCATGACCTGCGTGGGATCCTCCGCACGGCGCAGCAGGCCGGTGTGCAGGAACATGTTCATGCCGCCGGCGACGAAAGCGTTCAGCGTGTCGTCCGCGATCAGGTAGACGTCGATCCGATCCGCGCTCAGGCCGGCCGCCTGGAACACGGGGGCGGCGTAGCGCCGGATCGTCTCCTCGATCTCCGCATCGCGGATGAAGCTTGGCCGCTGGCTCTGCGCCGACGCGCCCGTCGGCGCGAGGCTCAGGGTGGCTGCCAGACAAAACGCGAGCGGCAGGGCGAAAAGGGCTTTGAGCTTGCGCACGTCGGCGTCCTTGTGCTTCACGGTCCGAAGGTATCCCCTGCATCGCGGCCTTTCAATTGACAGAGAACCCTGCGTGACCCTCCACCTCCCCGTCGGTGCGCCTACCGGGCGCGACCGGCCGACCTGTCGTCTTCTTTCCGGCATGACTCGCACCGCCCGGGTTGCCGTGCTGCTGGCAACCAGTGCCGTTGCCGCCGCCTGCACCGGTCCGGGCGACCGCGAGGAAACCCGGCTGATCTCCGGCTACGCCGGCATGGCCGCGGCGGATGAGCCGCGCGCCGCGACCGTCGGCCGCGAGATCCTGGCGAACAACGGCACGGTCGCCGACGCCGCTACGGCGATGGCGTTTACCATGACCGTGACGCTGCCCTCGCGCGTCGGTCTCGGGGGCGGCGGCGTGTGCGTCGTCGCCGACCGTGAGGCGAAAAGCGTTGAGGCGATCTCGTTCCTGCCGCGAAGGTCTGCCGACGGCGGCATGGTCCCGGGGCTGGCGCGCGGCCTCGCCGTGCTGCACGCCCGCCACGGTGCCCGCGACTGGCGCCAGGTGGTGTCCCCGGCGGAGCGGCTGGCCCGGTTCGGGCACTTGACCAGCCGCGCGTTCCGGCGCGACCTCGAAGCCGGCGCCGGCCGGCTGAACGGGCAAGCGCGGGCGCGCTACCTGAACGACGACGGCACGCTGCCGGAGGTCGGCCAGCGCATCCGCCAGCCCGCGCTGTCCGCCGTGTTATCCGGCATCCGCCAGCAGGGGGCGGGCTACCTCTATACCGGCCAGTTCGCCGAGCGACTGGCCCAGGCCGCGACGGACGCCGGCCAGCCGTTCAGCAAGAGCGCGCTCAACGGCTACAGCGCGCGGGCCGAACCGACGATCACCGTACCCTACGGCGACCACCAGCTGCACCTGCCGCCGCCGCCGGCGATGGGTGGGCTCTTGGCCGGACAGACCTGGGGCATGCTGCGCGAAGCCGGCGAGACGCCGCCGGCCTTGTCCGGCGATGGCGCCCATCTGCTCGCCGAGTCGTGGAAGCGCAGCCTGTCGCGCACCGGCCGCTGGCTGTCCAGCGATGCCGCCGAGCGCAGCGACCCGCAGAGCCTGCTCAGCGAAACTTCGCTCGCGCCCTCGTTCAGAAGCATTGACCCCGCGTCGGCGACCGCGGCCGAGAGCTTGACGCCGACCCCGCCCAGACTGTCCGGCGACTCGCCCACGGCCGGTCTGACGGCCGTCGACCGGTTCGGCAACATGGTCGCATGCGGCTTCACCATGAACGGGCTGTTCGGCAGCGGGGCGGACGCGGTCGGCACCGGCGTGCTGCTCGCCAATCCGGCTGCGGAAACCGCGGCCGGGGCGGACCTGGTGCCTGCGGTGATCGCCAACGAGTTCACTGGCCGCAGCTACCTGGCGGTTTCCGGCAGCGACGGGGCCGCCGGGGTGCTCGGCGCCGCCGAACTGGTGCGCAAGCTGGATAGCGCCGGCAGCGACGGGGCGGACCTGCAGGGCTTCCTCGGCCTGCCGCGGCTGTACCATCCGGGACAGCCGGATCGCCTGCAGGTCGAGCCGACCCTGCCGGAGAACGTGAGCCAACGCCTGAGCACGATGGGTCACGGCCTCGTGAAACGCCCTGGTCTGGGTCGCCTGAGCGCGATTTATTGCCAGGGCGGCGCGGACAGTGGCGGCGCGAGATGCCAGGCCGCCGTCGATCCGCGCGGCAGCGGGCTGGCGGTACGGGCGCAATAGCGCGGCCCGTGCCGGCCGGCCCGGCCAGTGCCACGACAAGGGTGCGGAGTGCACGACAGTCATGAGTCTCAAGGTCGCCGACCGCGGCAAGGTCGATCCCTTCATCGTCATGGACGTGCTGCGCGCGGCCAACGCCCGCGCCCAGGAAGGCGGGGACGTTTTGCATCTGGAGGTCGGTCAGCCCGGCCACGGCGCGCCGCGCACGGCCCGCGAGGCGGCAAAGCGCGCGATCGAGGAGGAGCAGCTGGGCTACACCGACGCGCTTGGCCTGCCTGCGCTGCGCCGGCGGATCGCCCAGAGCTACAAGACGCTGCACGGCGTCGAGGTCGACCCCGAGCGGGTGATGGTCACCAACGGCTCGTCCGCCGGGTTCGTCGTCGCCTTCCTGACCGCGTTCGATGCCGGCGACCGTGTCGCGCTCGCAGCACCCGGCTATCCGGCCTACCGCAACATCCTCACCGCCCTCGGGCTCGAGCCGGTATGGCTGGAAACCGACCTGGAAAGCCGATTCCAGCCGACACCGGCGCTGCTCGACCAGGTCGACGGCGAGCTGGACGGTCTGATCCTGGCGAGCCCGTCCAATCCGACCGGCACGATGGTCGACGAAGCCGGGATGCGCGATCTGGTCGAGGCGTGCCGGCAGCGCGGCATCCGCCTGATCTCGGATGAGATCTATCACCGGATCGAGTTCCAGGGCCGCGGCGTGTCCGCCCTGGAGGCGAGCGACGATGCGATCGTGGTGAACTCCTTTTCCAAATACTACGCCATGACCGGTTGGCGGGTCGGCTGGCTGGTGCTGCCGCCGGATATGGTCCGGGCTGCGGAATGTGTGGGGCAGAACCTGTTCATCTCCGCGCCCGCGCCCTCGCAGTACGCGGCGCTCGGCGCCATGGACGCCGGCGACGAATTGGAGGCGGTCGTGCAGTCCTACCGCCGCAACCGCGACGTCCTGCTGAGCGAGCTGCCCAAGGCCGGGATCGAGCGGTTCGCGCCGGCCGACGGGGCGTTCTACATCTACGCCGACGTCGGCCATCTGACCGAGGACAGCCAGGCCTTCTGCAAGCGTATGCTGCACGAGACCGGCGTCGCCGCGACACCCGGCGTCGACTTCGACCCGTTCCGCGGCCAGCGGTTCGTGCGCTTCTCCTTCGCCGGGCGCGAGGACGAGGTCGCCGAAGCGGCGCAGCGCTTGCGACGCTGGCTGACCGGCTGAGAGCCCGGCGGCGCGGGTTGTCCGTGCCGGACGTAAGGGCGATGGGCGCGCTGCCTTTTGCCAAGGTTCCGCGGATCGGCTATCACGCGGGGCATGGCACGGGCACGCGGCACACCAAGGCTTTCCCACGTTTCCACCGACAGCGGGGAGTTGCTGGGCGCGGATGCGCACGCGCGCCAGCACACCAGCGTGCGCAAGGCGCACGAGACCGAGCTGATCGAGGACTACGTCGAACTGGTCGCCGACCTGATCGACGCCAAAGGCGAAGCGCGCGCGGTCGAGATCGCCCAGCGCATGGGCGTCCGTCAGGCCACGGTGGCCAAGATGATCCGGCGCCTGCAGGACCGCGGACTGGTCGAAACCCAACCTTACCGCGCGATCTTCCTGACTCGCCCGGGCCGCGAGATGGCTGAGGCGAGCCGGGAACGCCACGCGGTGGTGCTGCAGTTCCTGCGCACCCTTGGGGTGAGCGAGGATACCGCGCTGTCGGATGCGGAGGGGATCGAGCATCACGTCAGCGAGGAGACACTGGCGGCCATGCGCGTGTGGCTACGGCGGGAATAACAATGCCGTGTCAGAGGTCGATCAGCCATGGGCGCTGTGTGGCATCCGGATCGGGCTGCATCGCCGGCGGTTGACACTCTCTTATGTTAAATTCTCTTGTTCGGAGTGACGGTAGCGGCGATGCTTCTTACGAAGACGCCGCATGTGGCAGTGTTTGAACTGACAACAAAAAGGGGTGTCAATATGACACGCAAATTCAGCACGACGGTAGCGACCGGACTTTCCGCGGTCCTGCTTGCTTCGTGTGCAGGGACGCAGCTCGAGGATACGCGCGATCTCAATCCGCAGGGCGGCGCGTTCAACGCGGCGCTCTATGAGGGCTACGTCGAGCGGTCGCAGCACGAATACGACTATGGCGACTACACAGCGTCCGACCAGTTCGCCCGCAAGGCGCAGCAGGCCGCAGCCGGGCAGACGGTGCAGCCGCTTCCGGTCGACGGCGGCGAATTCATGGTGGACGAGCCGAGCATGCAGGGCGGCAAGCTGCCCGCGATCCGGGAGGCCCGCAACGACCTGACCGCGGTGCTGCGGCAGAGCGCGCGCACCAAGGCGCCGCAGGCCGCGGCCGAGGCCCAGGTCGCCTACGACTGCTGGGTCGAGGAGGGCCAAGCCGACCACATCCAGGAATGCCGGACGCGCTTCGACAAGGCGCTGCGCACCGCGCAGAAAGCCGTCGAGCCGCAGATGACCAGCGAGTCCGCGCCGGAATCGCCGGATCAGCAGGAGAGCCCGGAGCCCGAGAGCTTCACGGTGTACTTCGGGTTTGACAGCGCGCAGCTGAGTTCGGAGGCGCGCGAGGTGCTGAGCCGTGTCGCCGACGCCGCCGAGGACCGCCCGGACGCCGAGGTATCCGCGACCGGCTTCACCGACACGGTGGGTCCGGAGGACTACAACCAGGACCTTTCGTTCCGGCGCGCCCAGGCGGTGAAGGAGGCTCTGAGCGGCCGCGGCATCGACGCCGAGCGGATCGGCACCGCCGCCCGCGGCGAAAACCAGCTGGCTGTGGACACCGCCGACGGCGTCCGCGAGCCGCGCAACCGCCGGGTGGAAATCTCGCTGTTCTAACAGCGGCCACCATCGGCTGACTTGAGAGACGGGCGGCGGCCCCCCTTCATCCGGGGCCGCCGCCCGTTTCGTTTCGGCCCGGCGGCGGCCTTGGGGAGCCTACTTCAGAAACAGCGAATAGGTGACGCTGCGCCCGGCCGCCACCTCGACGACATGCGTGTAGGTGCCGTTCCTGTGCTGTGCGGCGACCTTGTACCAGCCGGCCGGCAAGCCGAGTTCCGGTGCGGCTTCCCGGACCTGCGCGATCGGCTCGGTCTTGGCGTTTCCGCTGTTGTACGGACGGACGGTCCAGGCGATGTCGCGGCGCACGGGCGCGGCGCCGGGGCCTGGCAGCAACTCCAATTTGAGCTGGCCGAGGCGCAGGTTAATCGTCTTGGTGACGGCTGCGTCGGCGGGCACTTTAAAGTCGATGACCTTGCGCGCCTGTCGGTAGGTGGTGACCACGCGGTACTCGTCCGGCGCCAGACGGATTTCGGCGGGCGCCCCGGTACGCTCGGCGATCTTGCGCACCGCGCGCGTGCCGTCGCGTGACCAGACCTGAAAGGCGACCCCATCGGTCAGTTCAGGGCCGCCGTCGCGCATCACGACGTGCAGGTTGACGCGCGTGTCCGCCGCGGTGGCGGCAACGGGCAAACCCAGCAAACCGGCCAGCAGCAGGGTTGCGATTCGGCGGGTGACCCGGCGTTCGGCTCTCGGGTGGCGCATGCTGTGCTCCTGCCGCCTTGTGACGTGATATCTGATGTCCCAACGCCGGTCGGCTCGATCCGTCCCGGCGCGACCCATGGCGGGCCGCCGGCGCCGCCGGGCTGCGGGACCCATCGAGCCCGTCAAACGTTGGTTCGTTCGGCGATGCTATACCATGCATCTGCGGTCGTGACGGACTTGTTAACGCCCGGCAACGGTACTGTGCACGGCGCCTCTGCGCCGCCCACCGTGCGCGGAGGGACCTGCGATCAAAAGTACCTCACGATCGGACAGTCCGGGAGAATGTCGGGAATGTCACGGTCCGATTCGATCTCGATGTGCGCGGAGAGCACCTGGGTCAGGCTGCCGTCGTCGACCAACGGCAGGTCGAGGCCGATTACCTTGATGAACGCGCGCTGGTACTGATCCAGGACGCCGCATGCCACGCCGATGACCGGCTCGCGGTCCATCTCCCGGAAATACGCGAGTTCGACCGCCTGCAGGGCCTGCGGGTCGTCCGACACGGAGCCCAGCGTCTTGTTGGTATAGTCGACCCCCCACCATTCCGTCAGCTGCGTGCCCCAGAGGGTGAAACGCAGGTTGAACGGCTCCCGCTCGATCCGCGCGATGAAGATCCGGCCCAACCAGGCCTTGAAATCGAACACGTCGAAGTCGCCGTGCCCGGGGAGACCGCCGTCAGCCGG
>CAYRCO010000166.1:0-7033 GCA_964422775.1 uncultured Rhodovibrio sp. | reverse complement strand
GATTGCCGCTGCGCGGCGAATCCACCCTACGAAGCCTTGCGCGCATGCAAGCTACGTCAGCCGCTCCTTGGCGACCTTGCTGGCCTTGGCGAAGTCCATCTGGCCGGCGAAGTCGGTGCGCAGGCGGTTCATCACCGTCCCCATGTCCTTCACCGAGTCCGCGCCCAACTCTTCGATCGTCCGGTCGACCGCCTCGCGGGTCTCCGCCTCGTCCAGCTGGCGGGGCAGGAAGCGTTGCAGCACCTTGATCTCCTGCTCCTCCTTCTCCGCCAGGTCGTCGCGGCCGGCATCGGCGTAGGTCTTCGATGCCTCGCGCGATTGCCGGACCATCTTCTGCAGCATCTGCCGGATCTGGTCGTCGCTGATGCCGTCGGAGTTGCCCTCGCTGCGCGCGGCGATGTCCCGGTCCTTCAGCGCGGCCAGGATCAGCCGCAGGGTCGCCGCCGTGCGGGCGTCGCGCGTGCGCAGGGCGTGCTTCAGCGCGTCGTTCAGTTCGGTGCGGAGCATGGCACTCAAAGGCCTTATCACCTGACAACAGCGCCGCCGAGCGTTTGACGCCCGACGGGCATTGCCGTAAACGAATGCTGCCGTGCGGTCCCGGCGGCCGACGGCCCGCACCCCGCAAGCGCCGGGATCGACCCGGCGGCTAGGGCGCGCGACCTTCCAGCCGCCCTATATAGGGATCGGCGAACGCCAAGCAACCCCGGGATGCTGCACCGCAGTGCCCGCTCGACAGCCCCGTTCAAGAGCGATACCTGCTTCGGCCATGACCGCTTCGACCGCGTCCGTCCCTTCCGCAGCTTCCGGTGCCGTTTCCGGTGAACCGACCGCGCACCGGCCCCGCTGGGCCGATGCCGCGCTGGTGCTGGCCGACGGCAGCGTGCTGTGGGGCCGCGGCGTCGGCGCGACCGGGGAGGCGATCGGCGAGGTCTGCTTCAACACCTCGATGACCGGCTATCAGGAGATCGTGACCGACCCCTCCTACGCCGGGCAGATCATCACCTTCACCTTCCCGCACATCGGCAACGTCGGCGCCAACCGGGAGGATCTGGAGACCCAGCAGGCCGCCTGCCGCGGCGTGGTGCTGCGCGCGGACATCACCGAGCCGTCCAACTGGCGCTCGGTCGAGCATCTGGACGCCTGGCTGAAGAAGCAGGGCGTGGTCGGCATCGCCGGGCTGGACACCCGCCGGCTGGCGCGGCGGATCCGCGACGCGGGCGCGCCGCACGGCGTGATCGTCTACGCCCCGGATGCCGCGATCGACACCGACGCCGCGCGGCAGCGGGCGGCCGAGTGGCCGGGGCTAAGCGGCATGGACCTCGCGCGCGAGGTCACCTGCAAGCAGCTCTACCAGTGGGAGGAGACCACCTGGACGCTGGAGAACGGCTACGGCCGGCTGGTCGACCCCAAGTACAAGGTCGTCGCGGTCGACTACGGCGCCAAGCGCAACATCCTGCGCAACCTGGCCAACCTGGGCTGCGCGGTGACCGTGGTGCCGGCGACCGCGAGCACCGAGGACATCCTGCGCCACCAGCCGGACGGGGTGTTCCTCTCCAACGGCCCCGGCGACCCGGCGGCGACCGGGGAGTACGCGGTGCCGGCGCTGCAGGGCGTCTTGGCGGCGGGCGTGCCCACCTTCGGCATCTGCCTCGGCCACCAGATCCTGGCGCTCGCGCTCGGCGCCAAGACGGAGAAGATGCACCTGGGCCACCGCGGCGCGAACCACCCGGTCAAGGACCTCGCGACCGGCCGGGTCGAGATCACCAGCCAGAACCACGGCTTCAAGGTGATCCCGGAGTCCCTGCCCGACAAAGTCACCCCCAGCCACCAGAGCCTGTTCGACGGCTCCAACGAAGGCCTGCGGGTGGCGGACCGGCCGATCTTCAGCGTCCAATACCACCCGGAAGCCAGCCCCGGCCCGCACGACAGCCACTACCTGTTCCGGCGGTTCATCGAGATGATCGACGCGCACAAGGCCGGGTGAGGCGGCGGCGAACGCGTGGAAGAGCCACGGCTTTTCAGAGCTTCTGCCGGATCAGCCGTTCGTATTCGTCGTGGTCGCCAATCCAGATCCACGTTATTCGATCACCGTCTCGTGTGCCCAAAGCACGTAGCCGGGCGGAGATCCGAACCGAATACATCCGTGTCCGGGGATCGACTTCCTTGAATCGAAGGCTTGGATGGGTCGGATCGTCCAGCCAGAGCTGGAACGCCTTTTGGGCCAGCGCTTGGTCCTTTTGCGGCAGCGCCGCATAGAGCTTACGGAACCGCGGCGTGGTCAGCGACTTCACGAACCGCGCCGCAGGCTCTCAAAGGTCATTTCCTCGGTCTCGCCGGCCTCCTCCGCAGCGCGCGCTTCGTCCGCGAGCGCCGCGAGGGTGTCGGCGGAATTGTCGAGCAGGTGGTCCCACTTGCGGTCCGACCGCAGCGCGTCGATCGCCGCGTCCAGGCGCTCGGCGAGCGCGTTCTGGTCGGACTCGGGAAGCTGGCGCAGCTTGTCGATGACCGTGTCGAGGCGTTTCGTCATGACGGCTCCTGCTCGCAAGAGGTACGGCGATAGGATCGCCGGCGACGGGTGTGCACGCAAGAAACTCTCATCCGCGCCGCACGGCAAGCCATCTCTGTGCCTCTGTGTCTCTGTGGTCCGTCTTCGCTTGCTTCCTTCAAACACCGCCACCGGCACGCAGCCCGCCCGCAGCGCAAGGGCTTCCCTCGCTCGCGCGTCCGTGGCACATACGCGCCCTAGCCGACAGACCTGCCGGATCGACACCCCCGCGCGCCGTGCCCTTAGCTAAAGGGGCACCGTCCGCCGCGCCGGGGCCGGAACACGCGCGCGAAAGCCAGCCATGCCCAAACGCACCGATCTCAACTCCATCCTGATCGTCGGCGCCGGCCCGATCATCATCGGCCAGGCCTGCGAGTTCGACTATTCCGGGGCGCAGGCCTGCAAGGCGCTGAAGGAGGAGGGCTACCGGGTGATCCTGGTGAACTCGAACCCGGCGACGATCATGACCGATCCCGGCCTCGCCGACGCCACCTACATCGAACCGATCGAGCCCGACGTGGTCGCCCGCATCCTGGAGCGCGAGCGCCCGGATGCGATCCTGCCCACGATGGGCGGGCAGACCGGCCTCAACACCGGGATCGCGCTGTGGCGCGACGGCACGCTGCAGCGCCTGGGCGTGGAGATGATCGGCGCCAACGCCGACGTGATCGAGAAGGCGGAGGACCGCTGGCGCTTCCGCTCGGCGATGGAGGAGATCGGCCTGAAGAGCCCGCGCGCGCGGATCGTGCGCTCCTACGAGGAGGCGATGGCTGCGCGCGAGCACGTCGGCGTCCCGGCGATCATCCGCCCGTCCTACACCCTGGGCGGCACCGGCGGCGGGATCGCCTACAACGACGACGAGTACGAGGAGATCGTGCGCTCCGGCCTGCGGCTGTCGCCGGTCAACGAGATCCTGATCGAGCAGTCGGTCCTGGGCTGGAAGGAGTACGAGATGGAGGTCGTCCGCGACCACGCGGACAACTGCATCATCGTCTGCGCGATCGAGAACATCGACCCGATGGGCGTGCACACCGGCGACAGCGTGACCGTGGCGCCGAGCCTGACGCTCACCGACAAGGAATACCAGGTGATGCGCGACGCCTCGATCGCCTGCCTGCGCGAGATCGGCGTCGACACCGGCGGCTCCAACGTGCAGTTCGCGGTCAACCCGGAGACCGGCGAGCTGGTGGTGATCGAGATTAACCCGCGCGTCTCGCGCTCCAGCGCGCTCGCCTCCAAGGCGACGGGGTTTCCCATTGCGCGCGTCGCCGCCAAGCTCGCCGTGGGCTATACGCTCTGGGAGCTTCCCAACGACATCACCCGCCGCACCGTCGCCTGCTTTGAGCCGACCATTGACTACGTTGTGACGAAACTGCCGCGGTTTACCTTCGAGAAGTTCCCGGGCGCGCAGCCCTACCTGACCACCGCGATGAAGTCGGTGGGCGAGGCGATGTCGATCGGCCGGACCTTCCAGGAAAGCCTGCAGAAGGCCTTCCGCTCGATGGAGACCGGCCTGTCGGGCCTGAACGAGGTCGAGATCCCGGACGCGCTCGACGCCGAGGGCAAGGTCGATAAGGACGCCGTGCGCGCCGCGCTCTCCAAGCCCGCGCCCGACCGGCTGCTGACGATCGCCCAGGCGTTCCGGTTCGGCCTGAGCCAGCGCGAGATCCAGAGCGCCTGCCACTTCGACCCCTGGTTCCTGGGCCAGGTGCAGCAAATCGTCGAGGCCGAGGAGGGCGTGCGCCGCGACGGCCTGCCCGCCGAGCCGGAGGCGTTCCTGCGGCTGAAGAAGATGGGCTTCTCCGACGCCCGGCTGGGCGAGCTTACGGGCGCGAGCGAGCCCGAGGTCGCCCAGAAGCGCCGCGCCATGGGCCTGCGCCCCGTCTACAAGCGGGTCGACACCTGCGCGGCCGAGTTCCCGTCGCCCACGCCCTACATGTACGGCTGCTACGAGGGCGACGTGCCCGGCGAGGCGGAGAACGAGGCCGAGGTCAGCGACCGGCAGAAGGTGCTGATCCTGGGCGGCGGACCCAACCGGATCGGCCAGGGGATCGAGTTCGACTACTGCTGCGTCCACGCCGCCTATGCGCTGGCGGATGCCGGCTACGAGACGATCATGGTCAACTGCAACCCGGAGACCGTCTCGACCGACTACGACACCTCCGACCGCCTGTACTTCGAGCCGCTGACGGCCGAGGACGTGACCGAGATCGCCCACGTCGAGCAGTCGCGCGGCACGCTTGCCGGCGCGATCGTGCAGTTCGGCGGGCAGACGCCGCTCAAGCTGGCGGCCGACCTGCAGGCCGCGGGCGTGCCCATCCTGGGCACCCCGCCGGACGCGATCGACCGGGCGGAGGACCGGCAGCGCTTCCAGGAACTGCTCAACATCCTGGACCTGAAGCAGCCGGCGAACGGCCTGGCCACGAGCGAGGCGGGCGCGGTCCAGGAGGCCCAGCGGATCGGCTACCCGGTGCTGCTGCGCCCGTCCTACGTGCTGGGCGGCCGGGCGATGGAGATCGTCCACGACGAGGCGGACCTGAAGCGCTACATCCAGAACGCCGTCTCGGTCTCCGGCAAGAACCCGGTCTTGGTCGACAGCTACCTGGCCGACGCGGTCGAGGTCGACGTCGACGCGCTGTGCGACGGCGAGGAGGTGTTCGTCGCCGGGATCATGGAGCACATCGAGGAGGCGGGCATCCACTCCGGCGACAGCGCGTGCGCCCTGCCGCCGCACTCGCTGCCGCAGGAGACGATCGACGAGCTGGAGCGCCAAAGCCGCCAGCTGGCGCGCGAACTGGGCGTCGTCGGGCTGATGAACGTGCAGTTCGCTGTGCTCGACGGCACGGTCTACCTCCTGGAGGTCAACCCGCGCGCCAGCCGCACCGTGCCGTTCGTCGCCAAGGCGACCGGCGTGCCGGTCGCCAAGATCGCCGCCCGGCTGATGGCGGGCGCCAAGCTCTCGGAGTTCCAGCTCGAGCGCACCAAGCGCGACCACGTGGCGGTCAAGGAGGCGGTGTTCCCGTTCGCCCGCTTCCCCGGCGTGGACGTGATCTTAGGCCCCGAGATGAAGTCGACCGGCGAGGTGATGGGCCTCGACGGCGACTTCCCGCGCGCCTTCGCCAAGGCGCAGATCGGCGCCGGCGTGAAGCTGCCGGAAAGCGGCACGGTGTTCATCTCGGTCAAGGACGGGGACAAGCCGGCGATGGCCGAGCTCGGCCGCGAGCTGCTCGCGATGGGCTACCAGCTGGTCGCCACCGCGGGTACGGCCGAGCACCTGCGTCGCGAAGGGCTCAAGGTCGAGGAGGTCAAGAAGGTCCGCGAGGGCCGGCCGCACATCGTCGACAAGATGAAGTCGGGCGAGGTGCAGATGATCTTCAACACCACCGAAGACAAGAAGGCGATCGCCGATTCCTTCTCCTTGCGCCGCACCGCGCTTACCAACGCGATCCCCTATTACACCACCGTTGCCGGCTGCCGGGCGGTGACCCAGGCGATCCAGGCGATGCGTGCGGGTCAGCTTGAAGTCGCCCCCTTGCAGGCGTATTTTGAGAGGTCGTTCTAGCGCGATCCAACCGTCGGCAGTCCGCGCGCGGAGCTCAGGGCCCGTCGGGCGCTGCCGGGTTGCGGGGCGGTGCGCTGGTACTCATCTGAAATCGGGCGGCGCGCGACGACGTGAGCGGCCGGACGTGACGGTACGAGACGCGAGACGCGTGCCGCCGCCGGATCCCGGACAGGCGCCCGGGGTCCCGCCGGGGACGGGGCGGGGCCAAGATACGGGCGTGATCTGACAACCGACGACCAACGCAGTCGAACACGAGTTTGCGAGCGAAATGAGCAACAAGGTACCGATGACGGCGGAAGGCTATAACAAGCTCCACGAAGAGCTGAAGTATCTCCGCCAGACCGCGCGCCCGGAGGTCATCCAGGCGATCGCCGAGGCGCGCGAGCACGGCGACCTGTCCGAGAACGCGGAATACCACGCCGCGCGCGACCGGCAGTCGTTCATCGAGGGGCGCGTGGCCGAGATCGAGGACATGCTGGCCCGCGCGGAGGTGATCGACGTCTCCAAACTGTCCGGCGACACGGTGAAGTTCGGCGCCACCGTCACGGTGGCCGACGAGGACACCGACGAGGAGACCACCTACAAGATCGTGGGCGAGCACGAGGCCGACGTGAAGACCGGCCGGATCGCGGTCACGAGCCCGATCGCCCGCGCCCTGATCGGCAAGGCCAAGGGCGATTCCGTCGAGGTCGAAACCCCGCGCGGCCAGAAGTTCTACGAGATCGAGCAGGTCGAGTTTAAGTAGGCGGGGCCTTTCCCGCCCGCCCCGCCGTCGTAGGGTGGGTTCGCCGCATCCGCGGCAACCCACCATCCGGGATCGGCGCCGCCCCGGCCCGCTGGTGGATTGCTGCGCGAACCCAGCCTACACAGACCGTGCGGGGACCGGCGATCACAGTTCGGACACCGGTCGTATCCGGCGGGTATCC
>CAYRCO010000165.1:0-7033 GCA_964422775.1 uncultured Rhodovibrio sp. | reverse complement strand
GCGCCTGGTGGGCGCCAACATGATCGTCGGCGTCGACCTGAACGACGACAAGAAGGCCTGGGGCGAGCGCTTCGGCATGACCCACTTCGTCAACCCGAAGGAGGTCGGCGGCGATCTGGTGCAGCACCTGATCGAACTTACCGGCGGCGGCGCGGACTACAGCTTCGAGTGCGTGGGCAACGTCAAGCTGATGCGCCAGGCGCTGGAATGCGCGCACAAGGGCTGGGGCGAGTGCATCATCGTCGGCGTCGCTGGCGCCGGCGAAGAGATTGCGACCCGGCCGGTCCAACTGGTCACCGGGCGTACATGGAAGGGCACCGCCTTCGGCGGCGCCCGCGGGCGCACCGACGTGCCCAAGATCGTCGACTGGTACATGCAGGGCAAGATCGAGATCGACCCGATGATTACCCACACGCTGTCGCTCGACGAGATCAACCACGGCTTCGAGCTGATGCACGCGGGCCAGTCGATCCGCTCGGTCGTGGTTTATTGAGACACCAATAATCGGCGTATAAGCGCGAGCGCAGAACCCCACGTCGGGTTTCCTCTCCTTCACGTTCACGGGAAGGAGAGGGACAGGGTCAGGTAGCTCTGCAGGCCGCAGCAGCGCCGCGACGCCGAGAGCACGGGTAGGGCCGAGGCTTCCTCCTCACCCTGGCCCTGTCCGCTGGTTGGTGCGGAGAGGACCCGCTTCGGCGGTCGCTAAGACCGGGCGACAGGCGCTACTGCTGGAACACCACGGTCTTGTGGCGGTTCAGCATGACCCGGCGCTCCAGGTGCAGGCGCACCGCGCGGCCGAGCACGCGGCTTTCGATGTCACGGCCGGTGGCGACGAAGTCGTCGACGCTCATGGCGTGGGTCACGCGCTCGGTCTCCTGGTCGATGATCGGGCCCTCGTCCAGGTCGGGCGTGACGTAGTGGGCGGTCGCGCCGATCAGCTTGACGCCGCGCTCGTGCGCCTGGTGATAGGGCTTGGCGCCCTTGAATGCCGGCAGGAAGGAGTGGTGGATGTTGATCACCTTGCCGTACAGGCGCTTGGACAGCTTGTCCGAGAGCACCTGCATGTAGCGCGCGAGCACGACCAGGTCCGCACCGGTCTGCTGCACCAGGCCCAGCAGCTTCTCCTCCTGCTCGGCCTTGTTATCCTTGTTGACTGGCCAGTGGTAGAAGGGCACGCCCTCCTGCTCGGCGATCGTGCGGGCGTCGTCGTGGTTGGAGACGATCGCCGCGATCTCGGCGTCCAGCCAGCCGACCTGGATCTGGTAGAGCAGGTAGCGCATCGCGTGGTCGAACTTGGAGACCATGATGATGATGCGCGGCTTGCGCGAGGTCGCCATCACGCTGGTGCGCATGTCGAATCGCTCGAACGCCGGCTTCAGCGCCCGCTCGACGTCGTCGCGCTGGGTGCCCTTCTGGGTCTGCATCGCGATGCGCATGAAGAAGCGGTTGGTCGCGTGGTCCCAGAACTGGTTGCTCTCCGCGATGTTGGCGCCGAGCGCTGTCAACTCGGTGGTGACCGCGGCGACGATGCCGGGGCGGTCTTCGCAGGACAGGGTCAGGATGTAGTCGGACGGCATCGGGTGGTGTCCCATCTCGCGCGGGTCGAAGCTGCGGCGATCGTTGCCCTGGCGGCGCGGCGCGACTGGACGCCGCCAACGGGAGTGCCGATAAAGTGCCGCGACCCGATGGCGAAGGACGTTGTCTGCGCGACGTGTTCTGGCGCACAGGCGCCTTAACCGCGCATCCGGACCAACCGGCCCGTCGGCTCAGTCGTAGCTGAGGTCGCGCGCCTTGCCGCGGAAGACCCAGTAGGCGAACGCCGAGTAGGCGGCGATCACCGGCATCACGAAGAGCGCGCCCACCAAGATGATCTTCAGGCTTTCCGGCGCACTCGCGGCCTCGTAGATCGTCAGCTGCTCCGGCACGACGTAGGGATAGAAGCTGTAGGCAAGTCCGCCGAAGCAGGTGACGAACAACAACCCGGCGCCGAGCAGCGGCTGCAGGCTGCCCTTGTCGTCCATCCGGGGCAGGTGGGCGAGCTTGGCCCGCAGCCAGAGGAACAGCGCGGCGGCGGTGATCGGGAGCGGGGCCAAGTAGGCGATGTAGGGCCAGTCGAACCACTTGTGGAAGATCCGTTCGCTGACGAACGGGGTGGCGAGCGAGATCGCCACGAACCCGACGGCCACCGGCACCAGCAGGCTGCGCGCCCACAAGGCCGCCTTGCGCTGCAGCAGGCCGTCGGTCTTGTAGATCAGCCAGCAGGCGCCGATGAAGGCGTAGCCGCCGGTCAGGCACACGGCCGTCAGGGCGCCGAACAGCATCGTCCACACCGTGTGCTCCAGGCCCATGACGTAGAGCCCCAGCATGTAGCCCTGCGCCAGGGTCGCCATCGCGGAGCCGGCGACGAATGCGGCGTTCCAACCGGCCTTGTGGTCGGGCTGCGCCTTGGCCCGGAACTCGAACGACACGCCGCGCAGGATCAGCCCGATCAGCATAACGACGACCGGGATGTAGAGGGTCGACAGGATCTCGCCGTGGGCGACCGGGAAGGCGACCAGCAGCAGGCCAACCGCCATCACCAGCCAGGTCTCGTTGGCGTCCCAGAACGGCCCGATCGAGGCGACCATGCGGTCCTTCTCCGCCTCGGTCCCGCGCGCCAGCAGAACGCCCACGCCCAGATCGTAACCGTCGAGCACGACATAGATCAGGATCGACACGCCCATCAGCCCGGCGAAGACGAGCGGCAGCCAGGTGGCGGGATCGGCGAACAGCTGAGTGAGCGACATCGACCCGCCCTCCTACTCGGCCGGGGTGGCGCTGGTGCGCACCAAACCCGGCATCGGGAACGGCGTGCGGGTGTCGCCGCCGTCCGTCGGCCGGCCGGCCTTGCGCGCCAGATGTACCAGCGTGGACATGTAGGCGACCAGCAGCACGGCGTAGACGGCCACGTACGCGCTGAGCGAGCCGAACAGCACCATGCCGGGGACGTCGCTGACTGCCTCCGAGGTCGACAGCACGCCGGTCACGAGCCACGGCTGACGGCCGATTTCGGTCACGTACCAGCCGGCCAGCGTGGCGATCCAGCCGGAGAAGGTCATCCCGGCGAGCGCGTAGAGCAGCGGCTTGCCCGGCAGGCCGCCCCGGCGCAGCTGCCACCAGCCGAACCAGGACACCGCCAGCATCAGCATGCCGACCCCGACCATTACCCGGAAGGCGTAGAATACCGGCGCGACCGGCGGATGCTCAGGCGTGCCGTCCTCCGCGACGAAGTCGTTCAGCCCCGGCACCTCGCCGTCGAAGGAGTGCTTCAGGATCAGGCTGGCGCCCGAAGGGATGCCGATCTCGAAGCGGTTCTCCCGCGCCTCGGCGTCGGGCAGGGCGAACAGCAGCAGCGGCACGTTGCCGCCGGTCTCCCAGTTGCCCTCCATCGCGGCGACCTTCTGGGGCTGGTGCTCCAGGGTGTTCAGGCCGTGCAGGTCGCCGGCGAAGATCTGCACCGGGATCAACAGGGCGCCCATAACGACACCGGTCTTCAGCGCCGCGCGCACGTCCGCCCCGCGCTGACCCATCAGCCAGCGCAGCGCCGACAGGCCGGCCAGCAGGAACGCCACCGTCAGGCCGGAGGCGAGCAGCATGTGGCTCAACCGGTAGGGCAGGGACGGGTTGAAGACGATCGCCATCCAGTCGGTCGCATGAGCCACGCCGTCGCGCATCTCGAAGCCGACCGGCGTGTGCATCCAGCTGTTCAGCACCAGGATCCAGAAGGCCGACAGCGTGGTGCCGAGCGCGACCAGGAAGGTCGCGGTGGTGTGCAGCCAGGATGGCACCCGGCGGAAGCCGAACAGCATGATGCCGATGAACACCGCCTCCAGGAAGAAGGCCGTCAGCACCTCGTAGGCGAGCAGGGGGCCCGCGATGTTGCCGACCGTCTCCATGAAGCCCGGCCAGTTGGTGCCGAACTGGAAACTCATGGTGATGCCGGAGACCACGCCCATGGCGAAGGACAGCGCGAACACCTTCACGAACAGGAAGTAGGCGTCCATCCACTTCTGCTGGCCGGTGCGTGCGTAGGCGAGCTTGAAGCCCAGCAGCACCCAGCCGAGCGCGATCGTGATCGTCGGAAACAGGATGTGGAAGGAGATGTTCGCGGCGAATTGGATGCGCGCCAGCGTGATCGGGTCGAAGTCCATCGGCGCCCTCCCGTGGGCGGGTTAAACGCGGTGTCTGCTGTTGAGATACCGCGCAATTCCCCACGGGCGACGCGCAAATTGACGCACGCGGGTGAGACAGAGCCCCTATCGGGGCTTAACGTTGGCACGGCGAAATTGTGCCTCGGGGGCTGATGCCTCGGTGCCGGCGGGCGCACTCTATTCCCATCCTCCAGTGGGAGGAAGGGCTCGGGGAGGAGGGTGCCGTCGCCCTTCGATGCCGCAGACGGGCTCCGCTCCCTGACCTCTCCCAGTGGAGGAGCGGGCACCCGTTGGTCCCGCTGCGCGCCAACGCTCCCCGCACCTACCCGCGCCGGCTCAGGTCCGGGCCCGGGCCTAGCACGTCGTCCAGCCGATACGCGGTCACCAGCGGGTCGTCCAGGTCGACCTGCACCTGCAGCCGCGCGATGATGCTGGGCCGCGCGGCGATTTCGGTACGGATGGCGGGCGTGTCGCCGACCCGCGAGGTGCCGGTGATGGTGCCGTCGAAGACGTTGCCGGTCGGCGCGATCGAGGCCAGGCGCGTGCCGACGTCGGCCTCGCCGCGGGCGTGCAGCCGCGCCAGGCGCGCGGAGGTACCGGTGCCGGTCGGGCAGCGCCAGATCACCTTGGGATGGCCGTAGGCGGCGCAGCGCCCCGCGATCACGCCGTCGTCGCGCGTGTGCGACGGGCCCATGAAGTGCAGGAAGGGCGGCGGGCCCAGATCGCCCAGGGTGGGGTGGACGTCGGTGAAGCCGTCGCGCACGGCTTCCATGATCCGGAACGCCGCGTCGTTCAGCGCCGGCTCGTTCGCCCAGGTGAGCTCCAGGCCCAGCGCCTCGGCGTCGACCAGGACGTAGAAGCCGCCGGTGTACATCAGATCGTAGCCGACCTCGCCCAGGCCGGGGACCTTGACGCTGCGGTTGAGCGCCACGGCGAACGCGTCGTCGCCGCCGGTGCGCATCCGGCGCACCCGCCCGTCGACCAGTTCCGCCGTCAGGTCGACCGGGCCGCCGGGCGCCTCCAGGCGCACCGGCCGCCGGGTGACGCCGTCGGCGTCGGGCCGCTCGCCCTCCGGCGCGGGCACCAGGCCGGCTTGGACCACCGCTGCGCCGGTGGCGAGCGAGTTGGAGCCCGAATAGACCGGGTAGCCCATCACCTCCATGATCACGAAGCCGAGCGAACAGTCCGTCCGCTCGGCCGGGACCAGCAGGTCGACGCACATGTGCGGGGCGCCGTAGGGCTCGTTGATCAGCAGCCGGCGCAGGCCGTCGGCCTTCTCCTCCAGGTGGCGCATCTGATCGTGCACGCGCGCCCCCGGCACGGGCAGCACGCCGCCCAGGACCACGCGGTGCACGTCGCCGCCGACGGAGACGTCGACCACCTCGATCTCACGCAGGCGGCTGTTACCCGCCATACTTGGCGCCCACCTGCGCCCACTTGGAATCCGGCACCACGGCCATCTTGCCGACGTAGTTCTTGGACACGAAGTCGGCCTGCGCGCGGTGCAGCTCGGAGAGTTTCCAGGTCTTGTGCAGGATCGACTTGATCTTGCCTTCCTCGATGTAGCGCACGACGCGGCGGAAGTCCTGCCGGCGCCCCTGGGAAGAGCCGTGCAGCTGCAGGTGCTTGAGGTAGAGCGTGCGGGTGTCGAGCGGCACCACGGCACCGCCGATCGTGCCGGCGGTGGTGTAGCGCCCCTCCGGCCGCAGCAGGCGCAAGAGGCCGTTGAACAGGTCGCCGCCGACGAGGTCCGCCACGACGTCGATCTCGCGTCCGCCCATCGCCTGCTCGACGCGGTCGATGAAAGCCTTCTCGTCGGTGCCGTTGGGTCCCTGGAAGTCCTGGCGCGGGATCGTCGCTTCCGCGCCCAGGTCCTTCAACACGTCCTCCTTGCCCTTGGAGGTGATCGCGTAGGGGGTCGCCCCGCGCGCCCGGGCCAGCTGGATGATCCCTGAGCCCACGCCGCCGGCGGCCCCGGTGACCAGCACCGTCTCGCCGGCGGCGAGGCCGGCGCGCTCAATCATGTGTTCGCCGGTCTGGTAGGCGCAGGAGAAGGTGGCGAGCTCGGCGTCGTCCATTTCGGACTCGACCTTAATCGCGTTGCCGTCCTCGACCACCATGTACTCGGCGAAGCCGCCGTCGCGGCCGTGGCCGTAGTAGTCGATGTCGCGCAGACTGTCGTCGCCTTCGGGGCGGTTGTAGATGCAGAAGTCGACCATGATCCGCGCGCCGATCCGGCTTTCGGGCACGCCCTCGCCGACGGCGACGATGTGGCCGACCGTGTCCGCGCCCTGGATGCGCGGGAACTGCAGCGTCGACTCCTCGCCAGCCCGGGTGCGCCAGGTGGATACGGCGTTGGGATCGTCCTCCGCGCCGTAGGAACCTTCGCGCACCTTGATGTCGGTGTTGTTCATGCCGCAGGCGCTGACCTCGACCAGCACCTCGCCTGAGGCCGGCTTGGGCACCGGCACGTCGTGGTGCAGTTCGAGCTTGTCCGGGCCGCCGTGGCCGGTCAGCAGCATGGCGGTCATGGTCTCGGGAATGGGCATTGCGGCCGGGCTCCCCATGGCAAGGTGCAAACGACACGCCGGACGCTCGCCACGGCCGGTCTGTCGGGCGCGCCGTTCGTCTCGTCTCCTCGCGTATAGGGGCTGGCGTCGGTGCGTTCAAGCGACGCAGGCGGCCGCGGCCTCAGGCGTCGGGCAGGTCGGGCGTGCAGGCCCGGATGTCGTCCTCGCCCACGTCCTCGGGGGCCATGTGCAGTTTAGTCTGCCAGCGTGCGCCAGCCATCGGCAGCAGCGCGATCACTGTCTCCACCGGCGGACAGCCCGGCTCGTGGCAGC
>CAYRCO010000164.1:0-7085 GCA_964422775.1 uncultured Rhodovibrio sp. | reverse complement strand
GCGTCCAGCGTCACCCGCCCGTCGCCGACGTCGAGCGCGAGGTCCTGAACCGCAACTTCCTGCCCCTCGAGTGTGAGCCGCGCGGAGCGGGCGAGCGCGATGGTCCGCTGCCCGACCGCAAGACGCAGCTGGCCCAGCGTGATCACCCGCGCCGGCCCGTTTTCGCTCAGATTGCCCGCCAGCGACACGCTGATCGGCTGGTCCAGGGTGCCCTGGCCGCGGCCTTCTCCTTCCGCGGTGACGTCAAGGTCGCCGGGCGTACCGCGCGCCGTCAGGCTCAGTCGTTCGAGATCGAACGGGCCGGCCGTGGCGCGCAGCAGGGTTGCCGTCACGTCCGCGTCCGGCGCGGCGAAAGCGTTCGCGATCGTGCCGTTCAGCTCGACCCGCTCGACCGCCGGGCCCGCGTCCGGGAGCGCCACCCGGGTTAGCGCGCCGTCGAGTTCGACCTGCTGGCCGCCCTCGCCGTCGGCGCCCAGCCTGACCGTCAGGTCCGCCGCGGCGTCGGCCGCCAGCCCGCCTGCCTGGCGCAGCAGCGGGCGCAACTGCTCGCTCGTGACGGCGAACGTCCCGGCGAGCGCGCCGCCGGCGATCGGCACATCCAGCCGTTCGCTGCGCACGTCGAGCCCCGGCACTTGGGCGCGGATCCCGGAGAGCGCCAGCCGGTCGCCGTCGAGCGCGAAGCGCGTCCGGGCGTTGAGCGCGCCGGCGGGACCGGCGCTGGTGTCGAGCTCGATCTCGCCCTCGGGTCGGCTTGCGAGTGTGCGCACGTCGGCCTGCACCCGCGCGGTCCCCAGCCGCTGGCCGGCGACCACCGCTTCGCGCAGGCTTAGGTCCGCCTTCACCCCGGGATCGCCAAGCGCGCCCGACAGCTGCGCGCGCAGCTCCGCCGCGCCCTTCAGCGGAACGTTCAGCGATGGCTCAAGCACGCCGGCGTCCGGCACGGTCGCCGTGAAGTCGCCGTCCAGGCTGGCGAAGTCGCCGGGCAGGGCGAGGTCGCCCCGGACGCGGGCGCTCGGGCTGTCCAGGGTCAGGTTCGACAGCGTCAGCGCCCCGTCCCGCGCCAGCCGCAGGTCGGTGGCGAGTTGCACCCGGTCTTGAAGCAGGGCGTTCAGGATCGGGATCCCGGCGCCGAAGCGCTGCAGGTCGCCCGTGATCGTCGCGTCGACCAGTGGCTCATCGCCGCCGCCGGCGCTGAACCGGACGTGTCCGCTCAGGCTGCCCTGACCCTCGAGGCCCAGTGGCACGATCGGGCCCAGCTGGTCCAAGCTCGCCAGTTGCGCGTCGAACGCGGCGTCGCCGCTCGGACCGGCCAGGTCGGCGCTGCCGTCCAGGCGCAGCTGCAGATCGCGCAGGTTCGCGCTCAGGCTGGCCTGGCTGAGCGTCATCGCGTCCAGGTCCAGCCGCCCGTCGAGCCGCGCGGAGACCGGATGGCCGTCGTAGTGCGACAGCGCGCCGATCGCGAAACGGCTGCGGTCGCCGGTCACCTCCAGTTGGGCCTGCCCTCGGGTGATCGCGCCGTCCGGCGTAAAGCGGAGGTTGACGGTGAGGTTGCGGGCCCCGGCCTCGGGCACGCCGGCTTCCGCGGCCTGCGCGCTCAGTTGCAGGTCGGGCGCGGCGAGCGGGCCGCGCGCGCTCAGGCGCGCGGACAGGCCGGCGAGTTCGGCGGGCGCGGCGAGCGCGTTCAGCGGACCGGGGTCGCTCACGCTCAGATCGACGGCGGCGTCCAGCGTGGTGCCGTCGGGCGAGAGGCCGCCCGAGAGGTCCGCGCGCAAGGTTCCGGTCTCGACCCGGCCGCGCGCGATCTGGGCGCCCGCCGCGCCGTCGCGGGCGACGGCAAGGTCGAAGCGCACCGGCCCCCCGACCAGCCGGGCGAGATCGCCGGTCAGGTAGCCGGGCGCCGCGGCCTCCCCCTTGAGCGCGATGCGTGCGAAGTCATAAAGCCCGATCTTGGTGTCGAGCCGGGCAGCCTCGCCGATCTGCGCAGCCAACCGGCCCTGCCAGGCGTCGATCGGACCGTCGCCGGTCAGCGACAGAGCGGCGCCGGCCCCGGCGGGCAGGTCGGCCAACTGCGCCAGCAGTCCGTCCGGCGGCGCGTCCAGCTTGAGGTCGACCGAAAGGGTGCGCGGGCCGCGATCGAACCCGGCGTCGAGACGCAGGCTCTCCGCCGGGCCGCCCAGCCGGGTGACCGAGAGTTGCGTGGTCAGCTGCCCGCCCTGCGGGGCCGCCGCCTGGCCGTCGATCTTGAAGGCGGCCGCCGTGCCGGCGACCGCGTCGCCGATCTCCACCCGGTCGACCGCAAGGCGGTCGAGCCGGATCGCGATCGGCAGCTCCGGCAGCTCGAACGCCGCGGGCCCCCCGTCCTCGACCGGGGGCTGTTCGGCCTCTGAGGCGCCGGCCGGCAGCCGGTCCAGGGCGATCCGCGCGGCCGTCACCGCCTGCAGCTCCAGCCGCCCGGACAGGAGCGCCAGCGGCGACCAGCTGAGCCGCGCGTCTTCAACCGTCAGCCAGTCGCCTTCGGCGTCGCGCAGCACCAGCCGGCCGAGCCGGGCATCCTGGGGCAGGGGGCCCTCCAGTCCCGCGACCGTCGCCCGGCCATCGGGCCCGGAGAGGGCGCCTTCGAGGGCCTGGGCGATCCAGGCCTGACCGCGTTCGGTGTTGACCGCGCCCCATAGCCCGAGCACCGCCAGCAGCAGCACGGCCACGAGGCTGCCCAGCGTCCAGCCGGCGATTTTCAGGGGGCGGCGCAGTCGCATCGTCTAAAAAGCCTGACCCAGCGAAATATAGATCTCGAAGGCGTTGTCGTTGGTCTCGCGCGGGTTCAGTGGGACCGCGACGTCCAGGCGCACGGGGCCGATCGCGGTGTAGTAGCGCAAGCCAAGGCCGGCGCCGAAGCGCAGCGGCTCGTCGACGCTAAAGTCGGGGTAGACTGTGTCGTAAACTTGGCCGGCATCGATGAACGGGACGATGCCGATCGAGTCCGTGACCTTGATCCGCAGTTCCAGACCCAGTTCGACCAGCGAGCGGCCGCCCAGCGGATCGTTCTCGTCGTCCAGCGGGCCGACCTCCTCGAAGGGAAAGCCGCGGATCGACCCGCCGCCGCCGGCGTAGAAGCGCTTGGACGCCGGCACCTCTTCCGTCTCCGCGCCGAATAGCGTGCCCAGACGTGCCCGCCCGGCGAGCACGAAGCGATTGTCGTCGTCGAACGCGTAGTACGTGGCGCCGCCCAGGCTCGCCCGCGCGAACGGCTGGGTCGCTTCCAGCGTGGCGAGGTAAGGGGTGGCGTCCAGCGACAGCCGGCTGCCCTCGGTCGGGTCGAGCGGGTCGTTCCGGCTGTCGCGGCTCAGCGCGGTCGGGATGCCGAACAGGATGAACTCGCGCGTGCCCTCGTTGTCGGTGGTCTGCAGGGCCTCGAGCGCGCCGCCCAGGCGTCCGGTCCAGAGGTCGTCGAACTCGCGCTCGAGCGAGACGCCGGTCTCCGCAGCGTACTCCTCGAACCCTTCGGTGTCCTTGTGGCGCAGTCCGAAATTGCCCAGGAGGTCCTGGTCGTCGCGGTTCCAGCGCGGCTTGCGCGCGCTTGCGGTGAAGCTCTGCTCGATGAGACCGGCATCCAGCTCCAGGCGCAGGTTCTCGTCCTGCCCGAGCAGGTTGCGGTGCTCCCAGAAAGCGGTGCCGGACGGCCCGATCGAGGTCGAATAGCGCGCGCCGAAGCCGATCGAGCGGTGGTCGCGCTCTTCGAACGTCAGGGCAATCGGCGTCTGCGCGTCCGCGGTCTCTTCCCCACGGGCGACCTGGATCGAATCGAACAGACCGGTTTCCAGCAGCGCGCCGCGCATCTCCTCGATCTTGCGCTGGTCGTAGACGTCGCCCGGCTGCCAGGTCCGGAAGCTTCTGACGTACTTCGCCTCGACCGTTTCCAGCCCGCTCGTCTCGAGCGGGCCGAAGCGGGTGAACGGGCCGGGCTCGATCTGCCAGTCGAGCCGCATGGTGGTTTGCGATCGGTCGATGACGGCCTGCCGCTCGGCGACGGCGGCCTCCGGATAGCCGTGGTTTTCCAGGCTCGTCAGCAGCCGCCGCTCCGCGGCCTGGATCGTTGGGGCCCGCGCGCGCATGCCCAGGCTGAGGTCCAGATCCTCGGCGCCGCGCGGGATGCCGGGGCGCTCCCGCGGGATCGCCGAGGTGTAGGAGATGTCGACGCGGGCGAGCAGATAGACCGTGCCGGTCTCGACGTCGAACCTGACCTTAAGCGGCTCACGCACGGCCGCGGCCGGCTCGGGGGCAGTCGTGCCGGCGGACGGTGCGCCCGGCTCATCGCCGGTTTCCGCCTCCGCGGGCTGGGACGTGCTGTCGCCGGCCGGTTCCGCCGGCGCCGGTTCGACGATCTCGAAACTGACCTTGGCGTCGTAGAAGCCTTCCGAGCGCAGGGCCTGCTGGAACCGCTCGACATCGGCCCGGGCACGCCGGCGGACGCCGGCGACCGTGGCGGGCAGGTCGGCCTGCAGCCCGATCAGCCGGCTGGAGTCGCGCAGCAGCGTCTCCAGTTCCCCCTCGCCCTCGGCCAGGCCGTTGATTTCGACGTCGTAGGCGATCCCGGACTCGGCCGTGTCACCGGGCTCGGATGCCGCGGTTTTCTCCGGCGGCCAGGGCGCCTGCTCGTCGGCCGACGTGGCAGCCGGACCGGCTGCCGCGGCGAGCAGCAGAGCCGCGAGCGTGACGGCGCGCCATGGGATAAGGCGCCTCAGGCGCACCGGCGCGGTCGCTGAGGCCGGAAACGTAAGCGTGATCTTCAAGCCAATCTCGGGACCGGCGGCGCTCAGGCCCGCGGGTCTGGGGGCCGGGCTTCAGCTCAGGGACGATAGGATGCCGTAGACCGTCGGGCCTGGCATATGGACGCCAAGATGTAGCAGTGGCACGTCGAAGGGACCAGGGTACACGGGCCGTGCACCGGGCGCTAACCGGAAGATCACGGCCGGTATCGGGGCAGCGGCGGCAGCCGCCACACCCAGCGTTGGCGATCGCTTGAGGGAAGGCATGCCGACGGTTGCCGGCTGATCGCGCCATGCCTGTCGGGTTCATCCGGAAAGGGCCGATGCGCCCGCATGATCGTGCAGGCGCGTCTCCATCGCGGCGGACGTCCACAACTCAGGCCACCCGACCGTGGCGCCTGAACAGGTCCGTGCCCGAGGGGACAGGGCGCTCGAGGTCGGCTGCGGCGATCTTCGGCCCGCGGGGCTAGGTCGCCGCCGCGTTCTCGCCCGCGCCGTCGTCGCCGGCGTGGTTGGGCGTGTTCATCTCGATCTCGCGGGTTTTCAGCCGGTCGCGGGCGCGGAACAGCCGCGATTTCACCGTGCCGACCGCGACGTCGAGCACCTCGGCGGCCTCCTCGTAGGTGAAGCCCTCCACGCCGATCAGGAGCAGGATCTGCTGGTCGCTATCCTGCAGCCCGCGGAAGGCGCGGCGGAAGTCCCGCAGGTGCATCGCCCGCGGCTGTTCGGCCCCGGTCTGGGCGGTTTCCATCCAGTCGTCGATCGGCACATGCACCCCGCGGCGGTTCTGCCGGCGCAGGTTGTCGCAGTGCAGGTTGTGCAGGATGGTAAACAGCCAGGTGCGCAGGTTGGTCCCCGGCTGGAACTGCGCGAAACGGGAAATTCCGCGTTCCAGGCAGTCCTGGACCAGGTCGTCGGCGCGGTCGCTGTCGCGCACCAGGGCGCGGGCGTAGCGGCGGAGGGCAGGGATATGCTCCTCGATCGCCAGGGCGTCTTGCGGCGTCAGTCGCGCGTTGGGCACAATAGACCTCCCTCGCGTCGCTTCCGGGCCCGACAATCGGGCCCGCTGGAAGACGCAGACAGTAGTCAACACAGAACGGGGCTACGTTTCCTTAACCTATGGTGTTGCGCGCAGTATTTTCCGGATCATGCACGTTTATGGTGTTGCGATTCCGATATTATGTTTGACTGTGAAGTCCGCGGAAAAATGCTGCATATGTGAATTTCAACTGAGACGAAAACTCGATTACAATCGCGATTCGACGCGGGCTAAACCCCGCCGCACGCCCGTCTTTTTTCGAGCGAGGAAGCATGACTGGGGACAACGCAAGCGCGCCGCAGCCGGCCGGCGCCGAGCCGGATACGCAGGCCGACACGGTCCGTCTCCTGGAAGACCCGTCGACCCATGGCGGACAAGGCGTGCGGCGGATCGACACGCATGCCTCATCCGTGTTCTTGACCGATACCCGCGCCTACAAGCTCAAGCGCGCGGTCACCTATCCCTACCTCGACTTCGGCACGCTGGAAAAACGCCAGCAAGCGGTCGCCGCGGAATTGCGGCTGAACCGCCGGACGGCGCCGGATCTCTATCTGGGCGCCCGGCCGGTGGTGCGCGGCGCCGACGGATCGCTTGCCCTGGACGAGCTGCAAACGCACGGACCCGATCCGAACGCGGTCGCCGGCACGCTGGTCGACTGGCTGGTCGAACTGGTCCGGTTCGACGAGTCCGGCCTGCTGGACCGGGTCGCGGACGAGGGCCGCCTGGATGCCGAGACGGCCGACCGGCTGGCGGACGCGGTCGCCGACCTGCACGCCCGGGCGGAACCCGCGCCCGATGCGGGCGGCGCGCAATCCCTGGACTTCGTGATCGCGGAGAATGCCGAACAGTTCACCGGGGCGCCCGACCTGTTCCCACCGGGCGAGGTCGACGACCTGATCGCGCGCAGCCGGACGGCGCTCACGGCCGTCGGCGAGCTGATGGACCAGCGCGCCGCCGCGGGCTGCGTGCGCCGCTGCCACGGCGATCTGCACCTCGGCAACGTGGTGCTGATCGACGGGCGGCCGACCCTGTTCGACGCGATCGAGTTCAACCGGCAGATCGCCGAGATCGACACGCTGTTCGACCTGGCCTTCCTGCTGATGGACCTGGACCGCCGGGATCTGCGCTGGGCGGCGAACCGGGTGCTGAACCGCTACTACCGGGCCCGCGACGATCTGGAGGCGCTCACGGCCCTGCCGCTGCTGCTCAGCCTGCGGGCCGGCATTCGCGCGCACGTCGCCGCCTCCGCCCGGGCGGCCCAGGGCGACGCGGCGAAGCGCGAC
>CAYRCO010000163.1:1478-7092 GCA_964422775.1 uncultured Rhodovibrio sp. | reverse complement strand
CCACAGTATTGTCCGGCGAGCGCCACAAACCCCTCTCCGTCGGGAGGAGAGGGATCGGCCCGCCGGCCGCAAGCTGTTGGGAGGGTGAGGGTGCGACTCCCCGCCAGACGCCGAGGAGCCCCCCTCACGCTGGCCCTCTCCCGCGCGGGGGAGAGGAGACCCGCCGAATCGCCGTGCGTCGTAGCGGGCGGACCAAAACGGCCATACCGGTTCTCGCATTACACCACGTTATGTGAGGGATGAGAAATCATGCCGTTCACGCGCCGGGCGCCTCACGGCAATCTATAGGTGAGCGGGACCCGCCAGACCAGTTCGTCGATGCTGGTCGACGCCAACAGGCCCGCCCGCGCCAATCGGGAGGTGACGCGCCATGGCTGAGATCGCCGCCAACACCAACACGCGGATCGCCGAGGGCCTGAGCGCCGAGCTGACCGAACAGTTGCAGCGGGTGAAGCAGCCCGGCATGGCCGCGCGCGGTCTGCCCAACCAGGCCTACACCGACAGCGCCTATGCCCGACTGGAACGCGACCAGCTGCTGGCGCGGACCTGGACCTGCATCGGGGTGGCGAGCGACCTGCCCAAGGCCGGCTGGGTCAAGCCGGTCGACATGCTGGGCGCGCCGCTGTTGATCGTGCGCGGGCGCGACGACCGGGTGCGGGTGTTCCACAACGTCTGCTCCCACCGCGGCGTCAAGCTGGTGACCCAGCCGGGCCGGGTGAAGAGCCTGATCAAGTGCCCGTACCACTGCTTCTGTTACGACGTGGACACGGGCGCGCTCAAGCACACGCCGCACTTCGGCGGGCCGAACGTCGACGACCACGACGAGCTGGACCGCTCCCTGCACGGCCTGAAGGAGGTGCCCGCGGCCGTCTGGTTCGACCTGATCTTCGTCAACCTGGCCGGCAACGCGCCCGCCTTCGCCGAGCACATCCGGCCGCTGGCGGAACGCTGGCAGGCCTACGACCTGTCCCGCATCCGCCACGGCGGGGAGATCGGCGGGGCGATGGACTTCCACGTCAATTGCAACTGGAAGCTTGCGGTGGAGAACTACTGCGAGAGCTACCACCTGCCGTGGGTCCATCCGAACCTGAACAGCTATTCCAACCTCGCCGACCACTACAACATCGTCGAGCCACGCTACGCCGGGCAGGGCAGCCTGAAGTACGCGCCCAGCGACGACGCCCCGCTGCCGCAGTTCGACAACCTGCCGGCGTGGGCGCGCACCGGCTCGGAGTACATCGCCCTGTTCCCGAACGTGCTGCTGGGCGTGCAGTGCGACCACGTGTTCACGATCTGGCTGGAGCCCCAGGGCCCGGAAGCCACGATCGAGCACCTAAACATCTACTACGTCGGCGACGAGGCGGTGTCCGATTCCTACCGCGACAGCCGGCAGGCGACGCTGAAGCGCTGGCAGGAGGTGTTCGCCGAGGACGTCGACCTCGTGGAGCGGATGCAGGCCGGGCGCCATTCCCCGGCGTTCGACGGCGGCTTCTTCTCGCCGGTGATGGATCCGCCGACCAAGGCGTTCCACGAGTGGGCCGCCCGCGCGCTGACCGAGGACCTGCTCGACCGCGCCCCGGACGTGCGGCGCGCCGCGGAGTAGCGGCGCCCCTTGTCCCCTCTCCTCCACTGGGAGGAGAGGGTTAGGGAGAGGAGGTGGGCACGCCGTCCAACACCGCGGCGACCTCCTCCCCTAGCCCCTCCTCCCAGTGGAGGAGGGGGATAAGTTTAGGGAGGAGGAGGCGGGCCCCTACGACCCCAGGCCGCTACTCCCCCACCTGCAGCAGCAGCCCGCGCTTGCGGGCGACGTGGAAGCTGTAGAGGAACAGGAACGCGCCCAGAGCGAGGTAGGCGAGGTCGACCAGGGCGGCGTGGACCAGCAGGTCGTAGCGGACGATCTCGTCGACCAGGATCGCGCGCATGCCCTCGAACACCGGCGCGGTCGGCAGCATCCAGGAAACCGGCTGCAGCCACTCGGGCAATGTGGCGATCGGGTAGTAGACGGCGCTCACCGGCGCCAGCAGGAAGATCGCCAGCCAGGCCACGCTTTCCGCCCCCTGGCCGACCCGCAGGACGAGCGCCGAGACCATCATCCCGATCGCCCAGCCGAACACCAGCAGCAGCGTGAAGAAGGCGACCAGCGGCACGCCCAACGTGAACACGTTGAACTCGTAAAACACGATCGCGAGCCCGGCCGCCGGCAGCACGCCGATCAGGGTGCGGATCAGGCTCATCACCGTCAGCGCCGCCAGGAACTCCCGGGGTGCCAGCGGGCTCACCGCCAGGTTGCCCAGGTTGCGCGACCAGATCTCCTCCAGGAAGGACAGCGAGAAGCCGAGCTGGCCGCGGAACAGCACGTCCCACAGCAGCACCGCCGCGATCAGCACGCCCGCCGCCTGCGCGACGTAGGAGCTGTGCTGCAGGAAGAACTGGGTGATGAAGCCCCACAGGATCATCTGGATCGTGGGCCAGTACATCAGCTCGAACACCCGCGGCCAGCTGGTCTGCATCAGGTAGACGTGGCGCAGCACCACCGCCCCGATCCGCCCGGCGACGCTGCCGCGCGCGTCGGACGTCGTCGCGTCGGCTAGGCGGCTCATTTCGCCAGCGCTCCCTCGGGGGCGTGATGCGGTTGCGCCCCCGCGCTTTGCCGGTCGCGGGCGATGTCCAGGAACACCTCCTCCAGGTTGCCGCGGCCGTAGCGGCTGAGCAGCTGCTGCGGCGTGCCTTCGTCGACGATCCGGCCGGCACGCATCATTTTCACGTCGTGGCACATCCGCTCGACCTCGGCCATGTTGTGGCTAGCCAGGAGGATCGCGCAGCCGCTGTCGCGCTGGTAGGTCTCCAGGTAGCTGCGCATCCAGTCCCCGGTGTCGGGATCGAGCGAGGCCGTCGGCTCGTCCAGGAACAGCACTTGGGGCGCGTTGATCAGCGCCTTGGCGAGCGCGACCCGGGTTTTCTGCCCGGCCGACAGGCTGCCCAGCCGGCGCCGGCGCAACTCCCCCAGGTCGAGTTCGTGCACCAGGTCGTCGATCCGCCGGCGCGGCTTGGGCACACCGTAGAGCCGGGCGAAGAAGCTCAGCGTCTGCTGCACGTTGAGCCGGCGCGGCAGGTCGACGTAGGGGCTGGAGAAGTTCACCAGCGGCATCGCCCGATGGCGGGCGCGCACCATGTCGTGGCCCAGCACCTGCACCGTGCCGCTGGTCGGTAGCAGCAGGCCCAGCAACATCGCGATCGTGGTGGTCTTGCCCGCGCCGTTCGCGCCCAACAACGCCGTCGTGCGGCCGCGCGCTACGTCGAAGCTGACCCCCTGGACCGCGTGCACGGTACCGAACGCCTTGGTCAGCCGATCGGCGTGGATCACCGGCGCACCGGCGCCCGCAGCGCGCGCGCCGCGGGCGCCGGTGGCTTGGGCGGATGTCGGCGAAGCGTGCGGGGAGGCATTAGCGGGCTGGGCGGTCATGCCCGGCAATATGGCGCGGGCCGCCGCCACCGGCCAGGGCAACGCCGCGACGCCGAGCGTAATCCAGCCGGCTGGCCTTGTGGCATGTCCGTGCTGCAACGCACACTTGACGTGTAAGCCTTGGCGTAAGCGACCCGGCACCCCATTGTCAGGGCAACATGACAGTCGATGCCGATACCACACTCAAGCGCGGTCTGCGCACCCTGACGCCGACGACGAGCGCCGTGGCGGACGGCGGGCGCGTGCGGCTGCGCACGCTAAACCTGATCCGCTGGATCGCCGTGGGCGGTCAAACGGCCGCGCTCGCGATCGTTTACGTCGGCCTGGAATACCCGTTGCCGATCGTGCCGGCCGTGTTGCTGGTGATGGTATCGGTGGCGGTCAATCTGCAGGCCGCTTGGTCGCATCGCGGCGCACCCTGGCTGACCGACCGCGGGGCGGCGGTCTATCTCGCGGTCGACCTGATCCAGTTGAGCGCGCTGCTGGCGCTGACCGGCGGGCTCGCGAACCCCTTCGCCTTGCTCATCCTGGCGCCCGTCACGGTCTCGGCGAGCGTGCTGTCGCGCTCCAGCACGCTGGCGCTCGCCGGGCTCGCGATCCTGTCGGCGACAGTGCTCGCGCTCTGGCACGTCCCGCTGCCCTGGGGCAACGGCGGGCTCGATCTACCCAGTCTCTATATCGGCGGCATCTGGGCGGCGCTGGTGCTCGCGGTCGGGTTCATCGCCGCCTACGTCTTCTCGCTCGCCGCGGAGGCCCAGCGGATGTCGGACGCGCTGTCGGCGACCCAGATGGCGCTGGCGCGCGAGCAGCGGCTATCGGCGCTTGGCGGGCTGGCGGCCGCGGCGGCGCACGAACTGGGCAGCCCGCTCGGCACGATCGCGGTGGTCGCGCGCGAGATCCGCTCCGAGGTGCCCGAAGGCAGCGACCTCCAGGAGGACGCTGAACTGCTGCTGCAGGAAAGCCAGCGCTGCCGGGACATCCTGGCGCGACTGGCGGCTCAGCCTGAAGGCGACCAGGACGACGCCGCGTTCTGGGACCTGCCGCTGTCGGCCCTGGCGCAGTCCGCAGCCCAGCCGTTCGAACGCGACGAGATCGCGCTCAGGGTCAACACCGCCCCGCGCGACGCCACCGGGCAGCCCAGCCTGCAGCGCAAGCCGGAGATTTTGCACGCGATCGGCACGTTGGTGCAGAACGCGATGGGGTTCGCCGAAAGCCAAGTCGTGCTGGAAGCGCGCTGGGACGCGCGCACGGCCGAACTGGCGATCCTGGACGATGGCCCTGGCTTCGACCCGAATATACTCCCATATTTGGGAGAGCCGTATCTGTCGACGCGTCGTCAGGACTCGGGCGGCGAAAACATGGGATTGGGAATCTTCATCGCCCGCACCCTCTTGGCGCGGACCGGCGCGGAGGTGTTGTTCGACAATCGCCCTGGGGGCGGGGCACAGGTTATCGTCCGCTGGCCACGCGCGCGCCTGGAGGAGGCCGCGCCGGCCGGCGGCGGGTCGACCACGCGGCTCGGCTACGAGCCCGGACGGCAAAATGAAAGGGTTACGCCATGACCGACCGGATGGATCTGAAGGGTCAAAACACCGAAGGCGTCCAAGCCCCCGGGGTGGGCACGTCGCCGTCCGGAGGCACGGACGCGGGTCCCGATCTTGGTCCCCTGCTCTTGGTCGATGACGATGAGCGGTTTCTGACCCGGTTGAGCCGGGCGATGGCCAAGCGGGGTTTCGAGGTCTCGACCGCCACCAGCGTGGACGAAGGCATCAAGGTCGCCGACCAGACTCACCCGGACTATGCCCTGGTCGATCTGCGGCTGGAGGACGGCAACGGCCTGGAGGTCGTGCAGCAGATCCGCGAGCACCGGCCGGAATGCCGGGTCGTCGTCCTGACCGGTTACGGCAACATCGCCACGGCCGTGGCGGCCGTGAAGGCGGGCGCGGTCGACTACCTGTCCAAGCCGGCCGACGCCGACCAGATCGCCTCCGCGCTGCTGGCCCAAGGCGAGGACCTGCCGGAGCCGCCGGACAATCCGATGAGCGCCGACCGCGTGCGCTGGGAGCACATCCAGCGGGTCTACGAGCAATGCGACCGCAACGTCTCGGAAACGGCCCGCCGGCTGCGCATGCACCGCCGCACCCTGCAGCG
>CAYRCO010000163.1:0-1378 GCA_964422775.1 uncultured Rhodovibrio sp. | reverse complement strand
TTGACGTCGATCTGCAGGATCAGGTTGTTCTTCTGCTTGTGCAGCGACTTCTGGCCCTGCTTGGGGATCGGCACGCGCACCTTACGGCAATAACCGATCAGGGCGGCGGCCGTCTCCAGCGCCGTGAAGTGGGTCGGGCGCGGCACGTTCTCGAACCTGACGCGCGCGCCCACGCCCTCTTCGGTCTCGCCGTCGTATTCGATCCCGGTGACCTTGCTACTGGGCAGCGTGCGCGCGTGCTCTTCGGCGAAGGTCCGGAGCGCTTCCTCGACCTCGGGCGTGGTGAAGCGGATCAGGCGGCGTTCACTGGGCATGGTTCAGGCTCCTGCCCGCTGATCCGGGGAAGGCCCGGACCGTCGCGGCCTGGACTGCGCCGCGCGGACTTCGCGGCAAAATGGAACGGGCGGGGGCGCGCCCTTGGTCTGTCATGGCGCTAGACGCCGCCGTAGCGGTTGATCGCCCAGATCGCGGCAAAGCCGAGCGCGAACAGCAGCACCGCTTTGACGGCGATCATGGTTAGCGCCGGGCTCGAACTCTGCGGCTTGGCGGACTTGGGCGCCCCCTCCGGGCGCGCGGTCCGCGTCGCCTCAACCTCCCGGCGCGTCTCGGCGCGTTCCTTGAGCGCGGTCTCGTTGTGCTGGTCGACCGCGCTCGAGCGGTAGACCGTGCGTGACTTGTAGCCACCGGTCTCCGGGTCGAACCGCTCTTCGACCACGCGGACCGCGGGAAAGCGCCGCGCTTCCTCCATCCGATGGGCTTCGGAGACCGCCAGATCGCGGTCGTCGAAGAAGCCCTGGATCTTCCAGCGTCCGCTCGAAAAGCTCTGCAGTTCGTAAGCGATGTCCGTGCTCATGCGCCGGCCGGCTCCCCGACGTCGACCGTCGTGTCCGCGCCCACCGGCCGGCCGTTGGCGGCGCCCAGCAGATGGTCGATCGCGGTTCCGTCGTTCGACAGCGGCAGCAGGATCGATCGGAAGAGCGTGCGCCCATCGGCCAACACCGCTTCGCCGCCCAGGCTGACCGGCACCGCCTTCGTCAGCGTCTGCTCGGCGAACCCGGCAGCATGGTGGAGCAGGGCGGTCTCGGGCACTTGGATCAGCGTGTCCGGCGCGCCGTCGGGCAAGTCGCCCAGGAGCACGTTGCCGACGTGCAGCAGCCGACTGCTTCCGAGCCCATCGCCGGTCAGACGCAGCAGGAAGCAGTGCGCCCAGTCGTCGCCGATCATCTGGGCGTCGACGTCGTCCGCGCGCGGGTAGTCGCGATCGCCGCGCAGGTCGTCCCAATATGCCAACAGGCGCAGGACAAGCCGACGCTCTTCCGGCCGGTACACGTTCATGCTTGAGGCGTCTCCCGTCTCGCCAGTCGGTGGCTTTTCGAGG
>CAYRCO010000162.1:0-7111 GCA_964422775.1 uncultured Rhodovibrio sp. | reverse complement strand
GGCGCCGCCTGGCCCAGGCCGCAGATCGAGGCGTCGCGCATCACCTGCGACAGGTCGGCGAGCAAATCCTGGTCCCATCGGTCGCGTTCGAGCAGCTTGACCGCCTTCTCCGTGCCGTTGCGGCAGGGGGTGCACTGGCCGCAGCTCTCGTGCTTGAAAAAGCGCATCAGGTTCAGCGCCGCGGCCTTGATGTCGTCCTGGTCGCTCAGCACCACGATCGCGGCCGATCCGATGAAGCAGCCGTATTCGTCGAGCGCGCCAAAGTCGAGCGGGATGTCGCCCAGGCGCGCGGGCAGGATGCCGCCCGACGCGCCGCCCGGCAGGTACGCCTTGAAGGTGTGCCCGGCGGCCATGCCGCCGCAGTACTCATCGATCAGCTCCCGAACCGTGATGCCGGCGGGCGCGTGCTTCACACCCGGCTCGTTCACCCGGCCGGAGACGGAGAACAGGCGCAGGCCCGCGCGCCCGTGGCGGCCCTTGCCGGCGAACCACTCGGGGCCATGCTCGACGATGTCGCGCACCCAGTACAGCGTCTCGACGTTGTTGGTCAGGGTGGGCTGGCCGAACAGGCCGACCTCGGCGGCGAACGGCGGCTTGTGCCGGGGCAGGCCGCGCTTGCCCTCGATCGATTCCAGCATCGCCGACTCTTCGCCGCAGATGTAGGCCCCGGCGCCGCGGCGCAGGTAGACCGGGCAGAGCGAATCGATCAGGCCTTCCTGGGTCACGCGCGCGAGCGCTTCTTGCAGCAGGCGGTTCACCTGCGGGTATTCGTCGCGCAGATAGATGTAGCAGGCGTCCGCCTCGATCGTAGCGCTCGCGATCAGCGCGCCCTCCAGGAAGCGGTGCGGGTCGCGCTCCATGCACCAGCGGTCCTTGAAGGTGCCGGGCTCGCCCTCGTCGGCGTTGATCGCGACATAGCGCGGGTGCGGCTGCTGGCGGACGATCCCCCACTTCTTTCCGGCCGGGAAGCCGGCGCCGCCCAGGCCGCGCAGGTTGGCGTCGGACAGCGCGTTCACGATGCTGTCGGCCGTGCGGCTGCCATCCAGCAACTCCCGCAACATCGTGTAGCCGCCGTGGGCGACGTAGGTTTCGTAGTCCACCGGGGTCGGCTGGTGCAGGTCGACCGGCCCGCCGGAGCCGGCGATCGCCAGCTTGGCGACCGTGGCATGATGCATGTGCCCCTGGTGGCCGATCTCCGCCACCGGCGCGGTGTCGCAGCGGCCCATGCAGGGGCCGGCGACGACGCGCACCTTGTCGCTCAGCGCCTGCGGCAGCTTGGCGAGCAGTTCCTGTGCCCCCGCCATCTCGCAGGCGATCCCGTCGCACACCCGGATCGTCAGGTCCGGCGGCGGCGCCTCGCCATCCTCGACGATGTCGAAGTGGGCGTAGAAGCTCGCGACCTCGTACACGACCGCCATGGGCAGGCGCATCTCCTCGGCGAGCGCGTGCAGATGGCGGGCGTGCAGGCAGCCGAAGCGATCCTGCAGCAGATGCAGATGCTCGATCAGCAGATCGCGCTGGCGCGAGCGGTCGCCCAGCAAGGCGCGCACCTCGTCGGCCGCTTTGGGGTCGAGTTGGCGGCCCTTGGGCGTGGTCGGTGCCTGCCGCCGGCCGGAGCCGGGGGCGATCTGCCGGTCGAGAGGACGCTGCGGGGAAGGCGGGTTGCCGTCGGCCATGGCGGGCGGCCTCATCCTTGTACGAAGAGGGCAGGGGACCGGACGCGCGTCGTACCGGCCGCCTGAAGAGGTCGGCGTCAGTCGTGGTTGGCGTCGACCACGTCGAGCCGGGCGTTGGCAATGTCGATCAGCTGTTTGCCCTGGTTCTCGAAGTTGACGGTGACGCGGGTGCCGATCACCGATTGCACCTGCCCAAGACCCCAGTCCGGGGCGTCGGGGTTGCGCACCAGCATGCCGGGCGCCAGCGGTTCATCGGTCATGTCGGCTCCTTCCAATTTGTACTCTACGCGTCCCCACCGTGCGGCAATCTGACCGAGAACGACACCGATGGGGGTTGCAGCGACAAACGCCACGGCGCAAAACGGAACGGGCCGCGCTGCTTGCATCTGGCAGGCACGCCGGGCGTCGGACCAAGGGGGCATTCGATGCAGGACATCCAAATCGATTTGCGGGTCGCCGAACTTCTGGCGTCGCGTCTCTGTCACGATCTGGTCTCGCCGGTGGGAGCGGTAAACAACGGCCTGGAGCTGATGGCCGAGGACCTCGATCCCGAGATGCTGCAGGACGCGCTGGCGCTCGCCGACAAGTCGGCCAAGCAGGCCTCTGCGACGGTGCAGTTCTTCCGCCTCGCCTACGGTCAGGCGGGCCGTCAGGTCGACATGGGTCCGTCGGAACTCAAGCGCCTGGCGGAGGGCTACCTCAGGTCGCAGAAGGCGGAACTCGCCTGGGATGCCGACGCGCTGGTGCTGAACGGACCAGAGGGCGGCGGCAAGCTGCTTTTGAACCTGATCGCGCTTGCGGTGGAGACGCTGCAGCGCGGCGGCACGATTCGCGTGGAAGCGGCCGGTAACGGTCAGTCGGTCGTTGTCGCGGGGGAGGGCACCAACGCCCGACTGCGCGACGAGACGCGAGCGGCGATCGCCAATGGCGTCGACGTGGATCAGCTAAGCCCGCGCGCGGTCCAGGGCTATTTCAGCCGTTTGATCGCCCAGCGGATGGGCGGGGACCTGCAGGTGCGCGAAGCCGACGGTGCGGTCAGCTTCCAGGTGCAGCTGCCGGGCTGAGCGGACGCTGACGCCCGCGCGCCGCGGTGTTCAGGGGGCGGCGGGACCGCTTTCGTAGATCCAGACCCCTTCCTCGGCGTCGTAGTCGGGCGGCAGCGGCATCACCACGCCCAGCAACAGATCGCACACCTCCCCAACGGTGGACAGCGGCAGCAGCAGCATTTCGAAGCTGCGCAGAAGACCGGATTCGTCCTTAAAGCGGGTGATCGAGTAGACCGGCTGGCGCGTCTGGATCGCGGCTGTGTAGTTCGCCAGGATGTTGGCGTTCTGGTGGTCGAGACGGACGTCCGTAAGGTGCCGGCGGGTCAGTTCATGACCGTAGCGCTCGCAAACCCGACTGCCGGCCACCCGGAAGAGAAAGTCGACGGGCGTGCCGTCTGCGTCGAATACCGCTTCTGCCAACAAAACGGCTTGTATCCACCCGCGCATTTCCAACGGGTCGATGTCCGCCCTTGTCGGCAGGCGGGTATCCCCGGCCTTCGACCGCCAATATTCGTAGGCGAGTGCGATCTCCTGATTGCAGTGATGTTTGTTTATATCGTGCATCGTGTTTACCGAAAGAGCGCTGCGCCGCGCGAGTATCGAAGCGAAACAGAGATCGAGCAAGACATTTGAGACGATCTCGATCCGATGTCGCGCAAGCGGGCTATGGCCACGAAAAACGACGTCGCCGAATCTTGCAACTGCAATTCATTTGCACTATCACAGAAAGGGGACAGGCGCGCTGAGGAGAAGGCGGTGCGCCGTCCGACCCGCGCGACATTCGTTGGCGCGAAAACCTGATCGAGGGGAGTGACAAGAGACCATGCGCGCTTATGGCATTACGGCAGCGGCGGCGGTAACGTTCGCCGCCGGGCTCGCGGTGACCGACGTCGCCCAGGCTCAAGGCGAGGTGAACATCTACTCTGCCCGCCACTACCAGAGCGATGAGATCCTCTATACCGAGTTCGAGGAGCGGACCGGCATCGAGGTCAACCGCATCCAGGGCAAGTCCGATGCGCTGATCCAGCGGATCGAGAGCGAGGGGCGCAACACCCCCGCCGACGTGCTGATCACCGTCGACGCCGGCCGCCTGTGGCGCGCCCAGACGGAAGGCCTGTTCGCGGAGGTCGACAGCGACGTGCTGAACGACCGCATCCCGGCGAACCTGCGCCATCCGGACGGCGAGTGGTTCGGCTTCTCCAGCCGCGCGCGGATCATCTACTACAACACGGACCGGTACGACGAGCCGCCGGTCACCACTTACGAGGGCCTGGCCGACGATAGCCTGGAGGGCGAGATCTGCATCCGCTCTTCCTCCAACATCTACAACCAGTCCCTGCTCGCCAGCGTGATCGAGGCACACGGCAGCGACGCCGCGCAGGAGTGGGCGAAGGGCGTGATGGAGAACTTTGCCCGTGAGCCCGAGGGCGGCGATACCGACCAGATCATGGGCGTGGCCGCCGGCGAGTGCGGCGTGGCTGTCGGCAACCACTACTACTACGTGCGCGTTCTGCAGAACGATCCGGAATCCGTTGACAACGTGGGCTACGTCTTCCCGAACCAGGACGGCCGCGGTACTCACGTCAACATCTCCGGGGCGGGCGTGATCGCGAACGGCCCGAACCGCGAGAACGCGGTGCGCTTCCTGGAATTCCTGGCGAGCGACTTCGCCCAGCGGCACTTCGCCGACGGCAACAACGAGTACCCGGCCGTGGCCGAGGTGGCGCCCAACACCAAGCTGCGTGAGCTCGGCGAGTTCAAGATCGACGACGTGAACGTCGCGACCTACGGCGAGAACCAGCCGGAGGCCCAGCGCATCTTCGACCGCGTCGGCTGGAAGTAGCACCCTCCCAATCGCCGACGTCGGCGCGCCCGCCCGGGAAGGCCCACCCGGGCGGGCGTTTTTTTTATGCGGTTCTGTGTGCAGCCGGCGGACGCGGCGGCGGATCGGTGAACACCAGACGGACGAAGTCGCGGTAAAGCCGGACCTGCCGGGGCCTATCCGCCGGCCGTGCTGGCGGCCGCCTTGCCGTTGATCGCGCGGGCGAACCCGGAGCTGCTGGCGGGCGGCTGCTAATACCTGGCCGCCAACGCGGATGAGGGAGCGCCGGCGCCGCTGCTCGGGGCCGGCGGGTGGAGCCTGGCGCGGCCGGGGTCTGGGGCTGTGGAGCCCGGGCTCGCGCATATCCGCCATTTCGCGGTCAATCCGGTCGCGACCGGCTGTGCGTTCGGGGCGGCGCTGTACGACCGCTGCCGGACGGCCGCGCAGGCCGTCTGGGTCACGCGGTTGGAGGTCTACGCCAGCCTCAACGCGGTCGGGTTCTACGCCCGGATGGGGTTCACGCGGATCGAGGACGTCAGCATTCAACTCGCCCCGGAGGTCGCCTCCGCGGCCGTGCGGATGCGCGCGAACTTGTAACGCCTCGCCCCTGGAATTCCGGCCCTACTCCTGCACGCAGTCGAAGTAGTAGAGTTTATTCGGCCCCATGTCGCGCGCGCCCAGATAGCCGCGCACGGTCCTCGGGGGCGGGTCGGGCTGCTGGACGCTGCGCAATTCAGCCGTGCGGCCGTATTCGGCGCAGTGCTTCTGCGCGGTCGCGCGCCACTGGCGGTTGGGGTCGGAGAGGATGACCGCACGGTTCTCGGACGCGCCGACCAGAACGGTCGGGTCCATCGCACGCGCGCAGCCGCTCGCGGCCAATGCCACGACCGCCAGCGCCGGGACCAGTGGGGGTCGCTTCGACATGCGCTTATCTCCGCAGCTGACGGGCCCGCCGGTGTCGCCCGCGGGTTAGCTTTCGACTTAGCGCTGAACCGTAGGTTAGCCGCTCATTGTTTGGATCGCCAGTTGCAACTTGGGCGTGCCCGGCCCGTCGTTTTGCGCGGTTAGAGTCTTGGTAACCCCTGGCGTGCAGTCTGCGGGCGATCGTCGACGTCAAGAGCACAAGGGTCCCGAGTACGATGGCAGCGGAGTCGGCCGAGCAGCTGCACAATGAAATGCTGGCGCGCCTGGAGAAGGGCAGCGGCCGGTTCAGCAACTTCTTCCAGAACTGGATCAAGTTCGAGAACAACGGCGAGCGCCTTTTCAAGGCGCGCGGGGCCAAGGGCGAGAGCTTCATGCTGCAGCGCTTGGCCGACTACGAGGTGTCGAAGGCCCTCGTCGTGCTCGAGACGGTGATGGAGTTCTGGGACGGCGAGCGCTTCGCCCTCTACATCAACGCCGAGGACGACGACGGCAACGGCATCTGGCACTACCTGGCCGACAACCTGCGCTTGAACGAGGGTCGCGAGACTCTCAAGTTCGCGCACATCCTGATCAAGCTCGACGTCGACTTCGCACGGCGCAACAAGTACGGCATCAGTCCGCTTGGCAAGATGCTGGTGCCGGAACCCAAGTGGCAGTCGATCAACGCGCTGATCCAGACCAAGCACCTGCAGATCGTCAACGTCGAGAACGCGGTTGCCGAGCAGGCGAAGGGCGACCAGGCCAAGCTCGCCAACATGATGTGCGGCATCTTCGCCGCGGACCTGGCGGACAACCGGGCGCTGCTATCGCAGCACTGCCTGAAGCAGGCGGTCCAGTCCAACACCGACAAGGAGCAGCGGCAGGCGACCTGCCGCCTGTTCTTCGACTACGTCAACGCCGAGGACGGCACGACTGCCTTCCACAAGCTGCTGGGCCAAGCCAATAGCGCGATGTTCGAGGATCTGCTGGGCCTGCTGATGCAGCAGACGGAAGAGACGGTGATGGGCATGTCGCCGCCCGACGTGGCGACCAAGAAGGTCTATCGTCAGGCGGTGCTGTGCCGCCGGCTGCTGAAGCGCGACAAGGCCCGCCGGACCCTGTTCGTGCACTGCCTGCTGTTGGGTAAGCCGATCTACCTGCGCCAGCTCACCGGCATGCTGTTGAACGACGACCTGGCGATCAAGAAGCTGGTCCGCGGCGAGCCGCATCCGCAGCCGGTGGTGGTGGACAAGACCTCCCCGGCCCCGCACAACCCGCTGCTGTCCGCCCTGCTCGCGCGCGACCGGCGCGGCGACACGCTGGTGCACCTGGCGATCCTGCAGAACGACCGCGAGGCGCTGGAGCTGCTGATGCAGGGCCTGGCGTCGAACGACGTGCACGCGCTTCTGACCAAGGTCCCGGACGCCGCCGGCGCCGTCCCGCTCGAGATGGTCGAGGTGGAGAAGGCGAAGGCCCGGCTGGGCCGCGCGGTCAAGGCCGGTCGGATGCCGATGGAGGTCGCCAACGCGCGCCTCAAGCGGCTGGCCAAGCTGGACAAGGAACTGCGCAGCTACGTCACCGACAAGATCGCCGAGATCGAGGCGCTGGCGAGCGACACCACCGGCGGCACCCCCGTCGCCCCCAATTTCGACGTCCGCAAGCTG
>CAYRCO010000161.1:4795-7135 GCA_964422775.1 uncultured Rhodovibrio sp. | reverse complement strand
ATGATGGCGACCGCGTTCATGGGCTACACCCTCCCCTGGGGTCAGATGAGCTTCTGGGGCGCGACGGTGATCACCAACCTGTTCTCCGCGGTGCCGGTGTTCGGTGACGAGATCACCCGCTGGCTGTGGGGCGGTTTCGCCGTCGGCAATCCGACGCTGCAGCGCTTCTTCTCGCTGCACTACCTGATGCCGTTCATGATCGTGGGTGCGGTGCTGCTGCACCTGGTGGCCCTGCACCGCTACGGCTCGAACAACCCGACCGGGATCGAGCCCAAGGGCAAGCAGGACCAGGTGCCGTTCCACCCGTACTACACGGTGAAGGACATGTTCGGCCTGGGCGTGTTCCTGATCGCGCTGTCGCTGTTCGTGTTCTACCTGCCGAACTACCTCGGCCACGCGGACAACTACATTCCGGCCGATCCGCTGGTGACGCCCGCGCACATCGTGCCGGAGTGGTACTTCCTGCCGTTCTACGCGATCCTGCGTGCGATCCCGGACAAGCTGGGCGGCGTGATCGCGATGTTCGGCTCCGTCCTGGTGCTGTTCGCGCTGCCGTGGCTGGACCGCAGCCGGGTGCGCTCGGGCAAGTACCGGCCGATCTTCAAGCAGTTCTACTGGCTGCTGGTGCTGGACGTGATCGTGCTCGGCTACGTCGGCGCGATGCCCGCCGAGGGCATCTGGATCCCGATCGGCCAGGTCGCGACAGCGTACTACTTCGCCTACTTCCTGGTGATCCTGCCGCTGCTGGGCGTGTTCGAACGGCCGAAGCCATTGCCCAACAGCATATCCGACCCCGTCCTCAAGGGCGGCGGACAGCCCGCTGGCGCAGCCGCGAAGCCGATGGAGAAAGCGTAATCGCCATGAAGAAGCTGTTTGCCGCACTGGCGATGGCCGCGACCATGGGCCTGGCTTCCGGCCAGGCCCATGCCGCCGAGGCCGCGCCCGTCCCCGAGCACACCTGGCAGTTCGAGGGCGTGTTCGGGACCTTCAACCGCGCCTCCGCGCAGCGGGGCCTGCAGGTCTATAACCAGGTCTGCTCCAGCTGCCACGGCATGGAGTACGTCGCCTTCCGCACGCTCTCGGACCTGGGATACAACGACGACCAGATCGAGGCGATCGCCGCGCAGTACACCGTCACCGACGGCCCGAACGACCAGGGCGAGATGTACGAGCGGCCGGCGGAGGCGAACGACACCTTCCCGTCCCCCTACGACAACGAGCAGGCGGCGAAGAACGCCAACAACGGCGCCTATCCGGTCGACCTGTCGGTGATCACCAACGCCCGTCCGGGCGGGCCGGAGTACATCCGGGCGCTCTTGATCGGCTACGAGGATCCGCCGGCGGACGCGAACATGTCGCCGGGGCAGTACTGGAACAAGTACTATCCGGGCCACAAGATCGCGATGCCGCAGCTGCTGATGGACGGCGCGGTCGACTACCAGGACGGCACCCAGGCCACCGCCGAGCAGATGGCCCACGACGTGACCACCTTCCTCCATTGGGCTTCGAACCCGCATATGGAGGAGCGCAAGCGCATCGGCCTGAAGGTGATCCTGTTCCTGATCGTCCTGACCGGCCTGCTTTACGCCGTGCAGCGCAAGATCTGGGCGGACGTGAAGAAGTAGGCGCGAGCGCGCCGCGTCGACACCCGACAGATTGAGGGCCGCACCTGGGCAACCGGGTGCGGCCCTTTTTGCTTTCCATGCTGGCGTTGCGCCAAGACCGCGCGGGTGACTTGCGTTCCGCCGGGCCCGGCGGTTAGGTGACGTCCGGAGCTCAACGGCGCAACCAGATCGGAAAGCACGCATCCCATGAGCGAGCCCGGCACCCCGCCCGTGATCGGCGTGATCGGCGGCAGCGGCGTCTACGACATCGAGGGTCTGGAGAAGGCCGAGTGGATCACGGTCGAGAGCCCGTTCGGCCCGCCGTCCGACCAGCTGCTGCAGGGCGAGCTAGACGGGCAAAAGGTGGTGTTCCTGCCCCGCCACGGTCGCGGCCACCCGCTGCCGCCCACGCGCCTCAACTTCCGCGCCAATATCGACGCGCTGAAGCGCGTTGGCGTGACCGAGATCCTGTCGGTCTCCGCCGTGGGCTCGCTGAAGGAGGAGTTGACGCCCGGCACCTTCGTACTGTGCGACCAGTTCATCGACCGCACGGTCGAGCGCGAACGCTCCTTCTTCGACGCCGGCCTGACCGCGCACGTCTCGCTCGCCGAGCCGACCTGTACGCGGCTGATGGACGTGCTGCAGGCGGGCGCGGAGGCCGAGGGCATTCCCGTCCACCGCGGCGGCACCTACCTGTGCATCGAGGGGCCGCAGTTCTCCACCCGCGCGGAGAGCG
>CAYRCO010000161.1:0-4785 GCA_964422775.1 uncultured Rhodovibrio sp. | reverse complement strand
CGAGCTGTTCCGCAACTGGGGCGCGGACGTGATCGGCATGACCAACATGCCAGAGGCCAGGCTCGCGCGGGAGGCGGAGCTCTGCTACACCACCATTGCGATGGTCACCGACTACGACTGCTGGCACGACGACCACGACAACGTGTCGGTGGAGGCGGTGATCAAGGTGCTGATGGCAAACGCCGACAAGGCGCGCGCGCTGGTCCGCCGGGCGGTGCCGGCGCTGAGCGGCCGCAGCCAGGCTTGCCCGCGGGGGTGTCAGCAGGCGCTCGACAATGCCATCATCACCCAGCCGCACGCCCGCGATCCGGGCCTCGTACGCAAGCTGGACACGGTTGCCGGGCGCGTGCTGAACGACTGAGGCGGCCGGCGGGCGGCTGAAGACGGGCGCCCGAGGCGCAGGGGCGCGGGACGACGGGGCACGTTTCCGGACGACGCTGTCCGGGAAAGGAGCGAGCGATGCTGGTCGACGGTATAGCGTATCGCACCATCTGGCCGGCCCAAGACGGGCAGGCCATCGAGATCATCGATCAGACCAGGCTGCCGCACAGCTTCGAGACCCGGCGGCTCGCCACGGTCGACGACGCGGCGCACGCGATCCGCGCCATGCTGGTGCGCGGCGCGCCGCTGATCGGCGCCACCGCGGCCTACGGCCTGTGGCTGGGGCTGCGCGCCGACCCGTCCGACGCCAGTCTGGACGCCGCGGCGGACAAGCTGGTTGCCACCCGGCCGACTGCGATCAACCTGCGCTGGGCGGTCGACGCCGTGGTGCAGGCCGTCCGTCCGCGCCCCGAGGCCGAGCGCGCCGAAGCCGCGTTCGCCAAGGCGGGCGCGATCTGCGACGAGGATGTCGCGATCAACCGCGCGATCGGCGAGCACGGGCTGGAGCTGTTCAAGCGCGCGTACGCCGAAAAGGCGGACGACGGCCCGCTCAACGTGCTCACCCACTGCAACGCCGGCTGGCTTGCGACGGTCGACTGGGGCACCGCGCTGGCGCCGATCTACATGGCGCACGACGCGGGTATCCCGGTGCACGTCTGGGTCGACGAGACGCGCCCGCGCAGCCAGGGCGCGGCGCTCACCAGCTGGGAACTCGGCAGCCACGGCGTGCCGCACAAGGTGATCGTCGACAACACCGGCGGGCTGTTGATGCAGCGCGGGCAGGTCGACCTGTGCATCACCGGCACCGATCGGACCACGGCCAGCGGCGATGTCTGCAACAAGATCGGCACCTACCTGAAGGCGCTCGCAGCAGCTGACAACGGCGTGCCGTTCTACGTCGCCCTGCCGGGCCCGACGGTCGACTGGAGCCTGGACGACGGCGCCCGCATCCCGATCGAGCAGCGCGACGGCCGCGAGGTCACTCACGTCACCGGCCAGACCGACCAGGGTCGGATCGAGACGGTGCGGGTCACGCCGCCCGAGGCCGAGGCCGCCAACTACGGCTTCGACGTCACGCCCGCGCGCCTGGTGACCGGCCTGATCACCGAGCGCGGCGTCGCCGAGGCCAGCCGCGACGGCCTCGCCGGGCTCTACCCCGAGCGCGCGCGCCCGGCCGCCGAGTAGAAGCGTTTCGATCCTCGTCATGGACCATCCCGACCTGCGCCAGGAGATCTGCGACACCGCCCGGCGGATGAACGCCGAGGGGCTGAATCAGGGGGTGAGCGGCAACCTGTCCGCGCGCACGCCCGATGGCGCGCTGCTGTTGACCCCGTCGGCCACGGCGTACGAGACGATGGGCCCGGCCGACGTCGTGCGGATGCAGATGGACGGCAGCTGGTCGTGCCCGGCCGCTGGGCGCCGGCCGACCACCGAGTGGCGCTTCCACCGCGACATCCTGCACGCCCGGGCGGAGGTGGGCGCGGTCGTGCACGTGCATTCGCCGTGCGCCACGGCGCTGTCCTGCCACCGCATCGGGATCCCGCCGTTTCATTACATGATCGCGCTCGCCGGCGGGAACGACATCCGCTGCGCCCGCTACGAGACGTTCGGCACGCAGGCGTTGTCCGAGGCCGCGCTGGACGCGCTTCAGGACCGTAAGGCCTGCCTGCTGGCCAATCACGGGCTGCTCGCGCTCGGGCCGGACCTGGGCAAGGCGCTCGCCATGGCGATCGAGGTGGAGACCCTGGCCGCCCAGTACTGGCGCGCCCGCCAGCTGGGCGAGCCGGTGCAGCTGAGCGACGCCCAGATGGCCGAGGTCCACGCCAAGATGAAGCACTACGGCAGCACCGCCGACCCGGTCGCCGCCGACGCGGAAGCCGCCGACGGCACGCCGCGCGCGGCCGGAGGTGGCGGGTGAGCCCGGCGAGCGCCCACCCGCCGCCGCCGCGCGAACGTCCGGTCAAGGGCCTGGACCACCTGCTGATCGTGGCTCGCGACCTGGAAGCCGCGCGGCGTACGTACGAGCGCCTGGGCTTCCGGGCGGCGCCGCGCGGCCGGCACATCGGCTGGGGCACCGCGAACTACTGCCTGATGCTGGAGCGGGATTATCTGGAGCTGCTCGGCATCGTCGACGATAGCCAGTTCCTGAACGGCCTGGACGAGACGCTGGCGACGCGCGGGGAAGGGTTGTCGGCCGCCGCGTTCGCCGCGGACGACCTGGACCGTTCGGCCAAGCTTCTGCGCGAGTCCGATGTCAACGTCGGCGAGCCGCAGGACCTGAAGCGCACGATCGAGGCGGAGGGCGGCGACCTGCTGCCGCGCTTCCAGCTGTTGCACCTGCCGCGCGATGCGACGCCGGGCTTGCCCGCCTTCATCTGCAAGCACCACACCCCGGAGCTGGTCTGGCAGCGCGGCTGGAGCGACCAGCCGAACGGCGCGCGCCGGATCGCCGGTCTTACCGTCATGGTCGACGATCCGGGCGCGGTCGCCGTGCCCTATGCCGACATCTTCGGCTTCCGGTCGGTCACCAACACCGACAATCTGGTCAGCGTGGACTGCGGGGGCTGCCGTCTGCGCTTCACCGACGCGGACGGCCTGTTGGCCCTCCACCCGCAGGCCCGCGCCTTCACCTCGCCGCCGTCGCAGGGACCGGTTGCCATGCAGGTCGAGGTCGCCGATAAGGCCGCCACGGCGAACGTGCTGCAGGCGAACGGCGTCGCCTTCGAGCGCGACCGCGACGGTCCGCTGCACGTCCCCGCGCGCGAGGCAGGCGGGGTCATGCTCGACTTCGTCTGACCGCCGCCCGCGCGCTCTTCGTCCCCGTCTCATCCCGATCCTCGGAGCAACCCCGGCCGTGGCCGCCCAGATCACCGTCCGCTTCGCGCCCAGCCCGACCGGCTACCTGCAGCTCGGCAACGCCCGCACCGCGCTCGTCAACTGGCTGTTCGCCCGCCAGCACGGCGGGGCGTTCCTGTTGCGCCTGGATGATACCGACCAGGCCCGCAGCGACGAGGCCTACGTCGAGGCGATCCGGGAGGACCTGACCTGGCTGGGGCTGAACTGGGACCGGGAGTTCCGGCAGAGCGACCGGCACGCGCGCTACCAGGAGGTGCTGCGCCAGCTGGAAGCGGACGGGTCCATCTATCCCTGCTACGAGACCGAGGACGAGCTGGAGGCCAAGCGCAAGGCGCAGGCGGCCCGGCGGCAGGCGCCGGTTTACGACCGCGCCGCGCTCAACCTGAGCGAGGCCGACAAGCGCGCTTACGAAGCCGAGGGGCGGCGTCCGCACTGGCGCTTCAAGCTCGAAGGCGGGCAGGTGACCTGGGACGATGAGGTGCGCGGACGGCAGAGCGTGCAGGCGGGCTCGATCTCCGATCCGGTGCTGATCCGCGCCGACGGCCGGCCGCTCTATACCCTGACCAGCGTGGTCGACGACCATGATTCCGGGGTCTCGCACGTGATCCGAGGTGAGGACCACGTCACCAACACCGCTGCCCAGATCCAGCTGTTCCAGGCGCTGGGCGGCGCGGCGCCCGCGTTCGCGCACCTGCCGCTGCTGCTGGATGCGAACGGCGAGAAGCTGTCCAAGCGCACCCAGGGCCTGTCGCTGCGCGAGATCCGGGCGGACGAGGTCGAGGCGATGGCGCTCAACAGCTACCTCGCCAAGCTCGGTACGCCGGACCCGATCGAGGAGCGGCAGAGCCTGAACGCCCTGATCGAGGAGTTCGACCTGACCCGCATGGGCCGCGGGGCGCCGAAGTACGACGGCGACGAGCTGATGCGCCTGAACGCCCGGCTGCTGCACGAGACCGACTACGCCACCGTGCGCACCCGCCTGGAGGCGCTCGGCCTGGACGACGCCGACCGCGATTTCTGGGAGACCGTGCGCCCGAACCTGACGCGGTTGAGCGAGGCGAAGCAGTGGTACCAGGTCTGCCGCGGCGAGGTTGAGCCGATCGTGGAGGAGCCGGAGTACCTGGCGACCGCCGCCGAGCTGTTGCCGCCCGAACCCTGGGGCGAGACCACCTGGCAGCAATGGACCACGGCGCTCAAGGAGCGCACCGGGCGCAAGGGCAAGGCGCTGTTCCTGCCGCTGCGCAAGGCCCTGACCGGCATGGAGCGCGGCCCGGAACTCGCCCACTTCCTCCCCTTGATCGGCCGGGAGAAGGCGCTCAAGCGCCTGAACGGGGAGACGGCTTAGCGGGTTGTTTCCGGCGGGCTATCCGTGCTCTGAGCCAGTTGGCAGGTCATGGCAGCGGGCCCCCTCTCCTCCAAGGCGCGGTGTCGGGGCTGCATCACCCCCGCGCTCCCTCGAACCCCGCCAGGAAGCTCGTCAGGTTGGCGCCCAAGGCGTCCTGCAGGTAGCCGCCTTCCTGGATCAGCACGGTCGGCAGGCCGAGGCCG
>CAYRCO010000160.1:0-7195 GCA_964422775.1 uncultured Rhodovibrio sp. | reverse complement strand
TAGAGCATGTTGCTCTAACGTCTTGAAGCGTGGGCAAGATTCAGCTGGAAGGTGATTCCACCTTCCAGCATCTTGCCCTCGTCGCGTGCCCCCAGGCGCTCCCTGTCTTACCCGTCGACCCAGGCGATCCGCAGGACGTTGGTGGCGCCGGGGGTTCCGAACGGGACGCCGGCGGTGACGACGAGCTTCTCGCCCTTGCGCGCGAACTGCTCGTCGAAGGCGATCGAGCAGGCCTTCTCGACCATCTCCTGGAAGTTCTGCACGTCGGCGGTGTTCACCGTGTGCGCGCCCCACAGCAGGGTCAGGCGGCGGGCGGTGTCCAGGCGCGCGGTCAGCACCAGGATCGGCACCGTCGGGCGCTCGCGCGCGGCGCGCAGGGCAGTCGAGCCGGAGGTGGTGTAGCTGACGATCGCCGCGGCCCCGATCGTCGCCGCGACCTGCGCGGCCGCGGCCGAGATCGCGTCCGGCGCGGTCGGTTCCGGCTGCGGGTGCAGGGCTTCCACGATCGGCCGGTAGAAGGTGTCCTGCTCCGTGCGCCGGATGATCCGGTTCATGAAGTGCACGGCTTCGCGCGGGTAATGGCCGGCGGCGGTCTCCGCGGACAGCATCACCGCGTCCGCGCCGTCGTAGACGGCCGTGGCGACGTCCGAAGCCTCGGCGCGGGTCGGCGAGGGCGACTGCACCATCGAATCCAGCATCTGGGTCGCCACGATCACCGGCTTGCCGGCCAGCCGGCAGGCGCGGATGATGTCCTTCTGGTGGCCGGGTACCTCTTCCGCCGGCACCTCGACGCCCAGATCGCCGCGGGCGACCATGATCGCGTCGGCGAGCTCGACCAACTGGTCCAGGCACTCCAGGGCCGCCGGCTTTTCCACCTTGACCACGATCCCGGCCTTGCCGCCGATCAGCTTGCGCGCTTCGGCGACGTCTTCCGGGCGCTGCACGAACGACAGCGCTACCCAGTCGACGCCCAGCTCCAGGCCGAAGCGCAGATCCTCGCGATCCTTCTTGGTCAGCGGCGAGATCGGCATGACCACGCCGGGGACGTTGACGCCCTTGCGGTCGGACAGCGGGCCGCCGGTCTCGACTTCGCACTCCGCGTAGTCCTTGCCGCAGTCCTTGACGATCAGGCGCAGCTTGCCGTCGTCGAGCAGGATCGGTGTCTCGGTCTCCAGCACCTCGAAGACTTCGGGGTGGGGCAGCGGCGCGCGGCTGCTGTCGCCTTGCGTCTCGTCGAGGTCGAGCCGGAAGCGCTCGCCGCGGGTCAGGTGGATCGCCCCGTCCTTCAGCTGGCCGATCCGCAGCTTCGGCCCCTGCAGGTCCTGCAGGATGCCGATCGGCCGGCGATGCTCCTGCTCCAACTCGCGAATCGTGTTGTAGGTCCGGCGATGGTCGTCGTGGCTGCCGTGGGAGAAGTTCAGGCGGAACACGTCCGCGCCCGCCTCGAACAGGTCGTTCAACACCGCCCGGTCCCTGCTGGACGGACCCAGCGTGGCGACAATCTTTGCGTTTCTATTGCGTCGCATGACACTCCACTATTCCAAATGCCCGCGACACCTTAAGGACTGCGCGCTTCAGGTCCAGGACAAACCCGACGTCGATCGGTTGCGATCTTGTGAATGACGCAGTGCGACTGGCGCGGCTAAGCCGCGGATTCCGCCGCCGCGGCAGGCTGTCTCAGTCGGATGGCGGTCAGGCGTCAGGCGCCCGTGACCAGGATCGCGCGCAGATCGTTGACGTTGGTCAGGGTGGGCCCGGTGATCACGAGGTCGTCGAGCGCCTGGAAGAAACCGTAGCCGTCGTTGTCTGCAAGCAAGGCGAGGGCGTCGAGCCCGGCCGAACGCGCCCGCTCAAGGCTGTCGGGCGTGACCAACGCGCCCGCGTTGTCCTCGCTGCCGTCGATCCCGTCGCTGTCCCCGGCGAGCGCCCAAATACCGGCCGTCCCGTTCAGGGCCACCGCGAGGGCCAGCAGGAATTCCAGGTTGCGGCCGCCTCTCCCCTGGCCGCGGACGGTCACGGTGGTCTCGCCGCCCGACAGCAGGACCGCGGGCGGGGCGGCGGGCTGACCGTGGCGGGCGACCTGCTGGGCGATCCCGGCCATCACCTGGGCGACCTCTCGTGCCTCGCCCTCGATCGCGTCGCCCAGGATGACCGGGGTCACGCCGGCGGCCCGGGCGGTCTCGGCCATCGCTTCGAGGGAGGCCTGCGGACGCGCGATCAGCCGGTTCTCCACCCGTGAAAGCCGCGGGTCGCCCGGTTTCGGGGTCTCGTCCGCGGCCGCCGCAAGATGGCGGCGCACGGCGGCGGGCGGATCGATACCGTACTTCGTCAGGATCGCGCGCGCGTCGGCGAAGCTGGTCGGATCGGCCACCGTCGGTCCGGAGGCGATGGTCGCAGGATCGTCGCCCGGCACGTCGGAGATCAGCAGCGACACGACGCGCGCCGGGGCTGCCGCCGCGGCCAGCCGGCCGCCCTTGAGCGCGGAGAGGTGCTTGCGCACGCAATTCATCTCCGCGATGTCGGCGCCGCTCTTCAATAGCGCCTTGGAGACCGCCTGTTTGTCCTCCAGCGTAACGCCCTCGGCCGGCAGCGCCAGCAGGGCCGAACCGCCGCCGGAGATCAGACAGATCAGCAGGTCGTTTTCGCCGAGCCCAACGGCGAGATCGCGGATCCGCTGCGCGGCTTCCCGGCCCGCGGCATCGGGCACCGGATGCGCGGCCTCGATGCACTCGATGTGCTGCAGCGCCACCGCGTGATCGTAGCGCGTGACCACCAGCCCTTCCGGTGCCGGCCGGTTGGCGGGCCACGCATCCTCCAGCGCGCGCGCCATCGAGCCTGCCGCCTTCCCGGCGCCGACCACCACCGTGCGGCCCGTCGCCGGGATCTCCGGCAGCTGGGCCGGCACCGCCTTAGCGGGATCCGCGGCCGCAAGGCCGGCGTCGAACAGCCGGCGTAGGAACTGGGGGGGATCGTCCGGTATCAACCGCGCCCCGCCCGTGCTTTAGGCGCCGGAGCCGACGGCTTTCGGCGCGTCCGGCTCGTTCGCCGGCGCGTCGACCGCGGCGTAGCTGCGCACGACCGCGTCCAGATGGCTCTGCATCGCCTGGCCGGCGGCCTCCGGATCGCGGGCGCGGATCGCGTCGTAGATCTTGCGGTGGTGGCCCAGCAGCATGCGGTCGTCCTCCGGGCGGGCGATCAGCGTGTAGCGATGGTAGTCAAACATCTTCTCCAGGATGTCCTGAAGCGTGCTCATCAGATGCATGTAGACCGCGCTGCCGGTCGCCTTGGCGATCGCCATGTGGAAGGCGTAGTCGTCCTCGGCCTTGTGATGGCCGCCGCGGTTGGGGTCCTCCATCGCCTGAAGCGCCGCGCCGATCTGGGCGATCTGCTCGGCATCCGCGTCCCGGGCGGCGCGGCGGGCGGCCCAAACCTCGATGTTGGCGCGGATCTCGGCCAGCTCGTGGAGGTTCTTGGCATCCGCGCGGACCAGCTGCAGCAGGCCGGAATCCGGGTTCGAGGGGGCGGTGGTGATCCGCGTCCCGCCCCCCTGCACGGCGGAGACGAAGCCCTGCGCCTTCAGTTCCTGCAGGGCCGCGCGCACCGACACCCGCGAGACGTTCATCATCTCCGCCAGCTGGCGCTCGCCGGGCAGACGCTCGCCGGGCGCCAGCGTACCCGCTGCGATCATCTTCATGATTTCGTGCGCGACGCGGTCGGAGACGCGCTCACGCTCGATCTCGCGAAACCTTGGATCTTGCTTCATGGCGTCTGCGTATCCTCTCGCTGAGCGCTGAATTGCGTGCGCGGGCCCGCCAGTTTGAACCCACAGCACCGGGCGCTTGTATACAAACCTTGGAATACTGGTAGCACCAGCTGAGATCATCGTCACGCCCGAAGCGGTATAAACCTGTTAAGAACACCCCATTTTCGGGCCGATTTGCGGACAGCTGGCATCTCTCGCGCGATCCCCCGGCCGGCCTTTTTATCCCGGCGGGAAGCCTGGCGCCTCGGGTCAGCTTTCGCGGCGGGGTCCGCGGCCCGCGTCGCCGGCGCGAATCAGGGCAATGCGGGTGAGCGGTGGGCCGCCCAGCTCGAACACGATGGTCGAGGCGACCACCAGCGGCAGCACGGTGTCCTTCAGTGCGGGGAACGTGTTGCCCGCCACCAGCGCCATGCCGAGCGCCACGCCCGCCTGTGGTAGGAGCGCGGGCCCGAGCCAGCGGCGCATCGCCGCCGGTACGCCCACCGCGCGACCGCCAAGGTAGGCGCCGGCGAGCAGGCCCCCCGCGCGCAGGGCGATGTAGGCAAGGCCGATCAGACCGATGTCGGCCAGGTGGTGCAACTCCAGCGACGCGCCGGCAAGCACGAAGAACAGCACCATGAACGGCCATTCGACGTGCTCGATCTCGGAGAACGGCCGATCGTGGTGGCTGGCGAGGTTGACGATCACCGCACCCACCAGCATCGCGGTCAGGAGGTAGGAGACTTCCGCCCAGATCGCGAGCCCGCCGGCCAGGAAGACCACGCCCAGCGCTTCCGCCTGGGTCGGCTCGCCCGGTCGTAGGCGGCCGGTCAGGTAGGCCGCGGGCACCCCGATCAGAAGCCCGATCACGGCGGCCCCGCCCAGGTCGCGCGCCCCGAAGGCGAGCGCGTCGAGCGCCGAGCCGTCGCCGCCGGTCCCGAACGACTGGGCCAAGGCCAGCAGCAATGAAAACACGATCAGTCCCCAGGCATCGTCGATCGCGACCACGCCCAGGAGCGTGTCCGTTGTCCTGCCCTTCGCGCCCAGCTCCTGCACCACGTTCTGGATCGCGGCCGGGGCGGAAGCGGGCGCGATCCCGGCCAGCAGCAGTGCCACCACCGGATCGACGCCGATCAGCGTCAGCCCCAGCGCGACGAAGAGCGCCGCGCCCAGCACCTCGCAGGCGGAGATCACCAGGACCGGCTTGCCGACCTCCTTCAGGGTCGCCCTCGACAGCTTGCCGCCCAAAAGGAACCCGACCATCAGCAGCGCGGCGTCGGCGATCAGCGGGTACCACTGAACCGCCCGCTCGGGCAGCAGGTCGAAGCCGGCCCCGCCGATCGCCACGCCGAACAGCACCAGCAGCGTGACCCGCGGCAGCGGCAGCACGCGCGCCGCCAGGTCGCCCAGCATGCCGAGCAGCAGCAGCGCGCCCAGGACCGCGATCGTGATGCCGGAACCGTCTTCCATTCAGGCGCGCAACCGTGCGGTAGAGAGGATCAGCCGGCCTGGTCTTCGACCTGCACGTCCATCTGTTGCAGGTTCTCGCGCGCGGCCTGCGCCAGGCCGGAGTCGGGCGCCCGGCGGATGACCGCCATCCAGCGCTCGCGCGCGGCCGCGGTGTCGCCCTGGATGCGGGCGAGCGCGCCCAGTTCGAACAGCGCCTCGACGTTGTCGGGATCGATCTCGATCGCGCGCTCCAGGTTCTCGCGCGCCATCGTCGGCGCGTCGACGTAGCGGTAGGCGCTGCCACGGTAGACGTACAGGTCCGCGCGCCTGGGCGCGATCTCGATCGCACGGTTCAGGTCGTCGATCGCCTCCCAGTAGGCGCCAGCCTGGAAGCGGGCGTGCGCGCGGTCGAGCAGCAGCTCGACGTCGTCCGGCTGCATCTCCAGCGCCTGGGTCGCCGCCGCTTCCGCGCGCGCCGGCCGGTTGCCGAGCAGCCACGCGCGGCTGGCCTGCGACAGGGCGTTCACCCGGGGCGCTTTGCCGATGTCCTTGGGCATGGTTCGCGCGAGGTCTTCCAGCATCCGCCCGGCGCGGTGGTAGTCGCCGCGGGTCATGTGGGCGATCGCCTCGCAATGGCGTGCCGGGTCGCCGCCGCCCGTGTCCGCCCACGTGCGCGCGCGCTCGACCGCCTTGTCGGGCTCGCTGCGCGCCGTTTCCAGGCAGGCGGCGTACCGCTCCGCCGCTTCGAAACGCGAGTCGCGCTGGGGCGCCGGCTCCGGGGCCTCGACCGCGTCGTCCGGCGGGCCGAAAGTGAAACCCTCGTCGCCGGTCCTTTCGTCGCCGGTCCTTTCGTCGCCGTTTTGGGCCTCGGCCCGCGCGCCCGTGAAGACGGCTACGGTCAGCGCCAGCATGAGGGCGGCCAGGATTGCGGGGAGGCGGTCTCGGAACATCGCGTGGATCGGCTGCTTGTCTGCCTGGGGTGCGGGCCCTAACGTCGCCGGCAGTGCCGTCGGGTTCAAGAGCCCAGCCGGACCGCCGCCATTCCACCCGCCATAGGGAGAACCGCCCCAAGATGGCCGAGACGACCGCGCCGCGCCTGTTCTGTTTCGGGCTGGGCTATAGCGCAAGCCACCTGGCACACCGCCTGCTGGACCGGGGCTGGCAGGTCGCCGGCACGGTGCGCACGGACGACAAGGCGGCCCAGCTGCGCGACCAGGGGATCGACGCGCACCTCTTCGACCGCGACCGGGCGCTGCCCGATCCGGCGAGGGCGCTTGCGGGTACGACGCACCTGCTGGTCTCGGTTCCGCCGGACGGGCAGGGAGCGGGCGACGCCGCGCTGGACCATCATGCGGGCGACATCGCGCGGCTGGCGGATCAATTGCAGTGGGCCGGTTACCTCTCGACCACCGGGGTGTACGGCAACCGTGACGGCGACTGGGTCGACGAGACGAGCGAGCTGCGCCCGACCAGCGACCGCAGCGCCCGCCGGGTCAAGGCGGAGACCGCCTGGCGCCGGCTTTACGACGACCGCGGCGTGCCCATGCACATCTTCCGCCTGGCCGGCATCTACGGCCCCGGCCGAGGGCCCTTCCGATCGATCCGGGAGGGCACGGCCAAGCGCATCGACCTGCCGGAGCAGAAGTTTGGCCGGATCCACGTCGACGACATCGCCCAAGTGCTGGAAGCCTCGATCGCACGGCCCAACCCGGGCGCGGTCTACAACGTCTCCGACGACGAACCGGCCGCCCCGGCCGACGTCACCGCCTACGCCTGCCAGCTCCTGGGCGTCGACCCGCCGCCGCTGGTGCCTTGGGACGAGGCGGAGATGAGCCCGATGGCGATGACCTTCTGGCAGGATAACAAGCGCGTCGATAACAGGCGGGTGCACGACGAACTGGGCCTGCAGTTCCGCTATCCGACCTACCGCGAGGGCCTGCGCGCGGTGTTGGAGGCGGAGCAGAGCGGGTAGGGGGCTCGCATTGAGAACCAGGGCCGGCGTGA
>CAYRCO010000159.1:0-7217 GCA_964422775.1 uncultured Rhodovibrio sp. | reverse complement strand
GTCCAGCAGGCACGGGCGCTCGCGGAGACGCGCTCCGCGGTCGATGCCTATCTCACGGCCGTGCGGGAGACGATCGCGCAGGCCGAACAGGCGACGGGCGTCGCCAACTCGCCGGCGCGCGAGGCGATCATGGCCACCATCCGCGACAACATGCAGGTGGCCGAGGCGGTCGAGACCAAGCTCGGCGCCTACGTCAACCGGGCGGAAGCGATTGGCGACCAGGCCTCCGTCACGGCGACGGAAACCGGCGCGTTCGCGCAAAAGGTGATCTACGGCGTGGGCGCGCTTGCGGTGCTGGGCGGGTTCGCGCTCGGCTGGGCGATCGCGCAGATGGGCGTGGTCAAGCCGCTCAACCGGGCGCTCGCCTCGCTCAAGGGTCTGGCGTCCGGCAAGCTCGACACCGAGGTGTTCGGCGTCGGCCGGCGGGACGAGATCGGCGACATCGCCGAGGCGATGCAGGTCTTCAAGGAGAACTTGAACGAGACCGAGCGCCTGCGCGCCAAGCAGGTCGAGGACGAGAAGAAGGCGACCGAGACGCGCAAGCGCGAACTGGATCAGCTCGCCGGCAAGTTCGAGCAGCAGGTCGGGCAGATCGTGAAGTCGATCAGCGCCACGATCGCCGAGCTGGACTCCACCTCGCAGTCGATGAGCTCGATCGCCGAGGAGACCAGCACCCAGGCGACCGCCGTCTCCGCCGCGGCCGAACAGTCGTCCAGCAACGTCGAGACGGTGGCCTCCGCGACCGATCAGCTGACCGCCTCGATCGAGGAGATCAACGCGCAGGTCATGCAGTCGACCAAGCTCGCCGCCACGGCCGTCGACAACGCCGACGGCGCGGCCCGCAAGGTCAAGGCGCTGGCCGAGGCGGCGGACAACATCGGCAACGTGGTCGAGCTGATCCAGGACGTCGCCGAGCAGACCAACCTGCTGGCGCTCAACGCCACCATCGAGGCGGCGCGCGCCGGCGACGCCGGCAAGGGCTTCGCCGTGGTCGCCCAAGAAGTCAAGCAACTGGCGACCCAGACCGCCAAGGCGACCGAGGAGATCTCCTCGCGCATCGCCACCGTGCAGAAGGAGACCGGCGTCGCCGTCTCCGCGATCGAGGAGATCGCCGGTCAGATCCGCACCATGAACGAGACCGGCACCGCGATCGCGTCGGCGGTCGAGGAGCAGGGGGCGGCGACCCGCGAGATCGCCCGCAACGTCCAGGAAGCCAGCCGCGGCACGTCCGAGGTGACCAGCAACATCTCCGGCGTCACCCAGGCCTCCCAGGCGACCGGCGCCGCGGCGACGCAGATGGTGCAGGCGGTGGGCGAACTGAACCAGCAGGCCAGCCGCCTGGACCAGTCCGCCAGCGACTTCGTGCAGGAGGTCCGCGCCGCGTAAGGGTGGGTCTGGAGCACGCTTTGGGCCAGTCCGTCGGGCTTTGCCGGAGGTCATGGAGAGGAGGTTGCCGCGCCATTTACCGGTGGCGCCTCCTCCCCTAACCCCTCCTCCCATTGGAGGAGGGAAATCAGTTTTGATCCCCTTCAGCGCATGACCCGGTTGCATAGCGCGCGCTTGCGCCGAGCGTGGCTTGGCTCTATGTCGCCGAACATGGCCTTAGAGAAGATTTCCTCCACCCCGCCGCGGCCGCGCCCGATGGGCCGGGTCAACTGGCTCGGTCTGTGGACGCTGTACCGCAAGGAAGTAATGCGGTTCGTCAACGTCTTCACCCAGACGCTGGCGGCCCCGGTCGTGACCGCGCTGCTGTTCTTCGCCATCTTCAACTTGGCGCTGGGCCGTGCGGCGCCGGCGTGGGAGGGCGTCACCTACGAGGAGTTCCTGGCCCCGGGTCTGATCATGATGACCCTGGTGCAGAACGCCTTCGCCAACACCTCCTCCTCGATCCTGATCTCGAAGGTCCAGGGCAACATTGTCGATGTCCTCATGCCCCCGCTCGCGCCCTGGGAGCTGACGGTCGGCTTCGCCATGGGCGGGGTCAGCCGCGGGCTGGTGGTCGCGGTCGCGGTGCTGCTGGGCCTGCTGCCGTTCGCGCCGATCGACATCCATAGCCCGCTGATCGCGATCTACTTCGCCTTCATGGCCTCGTTGATGCTCTCGCTGCTCGGCATGATCGGCGGTATCTGGGCAGAGAAGTTCGACCACATCGCAGCCGTGACCAATTTCGTGATCACGCCGCTGTCGTTCCTCTCCGGCACCTTCTACTCGCTCGACCGCCTGCCGGAGAACTGGCACATCGCCGCCCACATCAACCCGTTCTTCTACATGATCGACGGGCTGCGCTACGGCTTCACCGGCTACTCGGACGGCGACGTGCTGGTCGGTGCGCTGCTGGTGCTGCTGGTCAACGTGGCGCTGTTCACCTGGGCGCACCGGATGATGGCCACCGGCTACAAGCTGAAAGCGTGAGCGCGCCGGACCCGCGCCAGGCCCTGGGCGACGCCCCGCGCGTGCGGCCGATTCAGCGGCCGCACTGGCGGGGGCTGTGGACGATCTACCGCTTCGGCGTGGTGCGCTTGAGCCGGATCGTCCTGGAAACGATCGTGGGCCCGATCCTCTCCGCACTGTTGTTCCTGGCGGTGTTCGCGATCGCGCTCGCCGACACGCAGGGCTTCGGCGGCGATGTCACGTTCCTGCAGTTCCTGGTGCCCGGTATCGCCGCCTTCGCGATGATCCAGGCGTCCTACGAGATGGCGGCCTTCCCGGTCGTTTACGACAAGCTGGAAGGCACGCTGGGCGACCAGATCATGAGCCCGCTGATGGAGTGGGAGATCGCGCTCGGCTACGCGCTGGTGGGCGCCACGGCCGGGCTGATCGTGGGCGCGGGCGTGCTGGGAATCGCCTGGGCGTTCGTGCCGCTCGCCTTCGCCAACGCGTGGATGGTCGCGGCGGTGGCGCCGCTGGCGGCGCTAGCGTTCGCGTTCCTGGGCACGGTGACCGGGCTGTGGGCGCAGAAGTGGGACCAGCTGTCGGTTGTCGACACCTTCCTGATGCTGCCGCTGGCGTTCCTGTCGGGTGCGTTCTTCGCGCTCGACCGCGTGCCCGCGGTGGGCGAGACGCTGATCCGCCTGAACCCCGTGACCTACGCGATCGACGCGGTGCGCTTCGGCGTCTCCGGCTGGCATGCGACGCAGCCGTGGCTGGCGCTCGCCGTCGTGGCCGCGCTCGCGCTCGCGGCCGCCAGCCTGTCGCTGCGCCTGTTCTCGGTCGGGTGGAAGATTAAGGCTTGAGGCGCGCGATCGCGCTGTCGATGTCGAAGTCATCGGCGAGCAGTTCGTCGAGCGTGAACGGGCAGGGGATGTTGTCGGGCACTTCGGCTTCGCCATAATCCGCCAATGCGCGGTTGGTCTGGCGAATGGCGCGTGCCCAAAGCCGGCTTAGATCGATCTTTTCGCGCATACTAGGCCAGAAGGCCTGGCGCGCGAGGTCCTGATGGCTGTCAGCTTCGTTCAACCATCCCGATCTGGGCTGGTCCGCCGGGCTGTAGGTAGCCTTCATCAGATGGATCAGCAAGCTCTCCAAGTGGCTGGTCACCGCGCGCAGTTCGCTCTTGCCCAAGTCCGCGACCTCCTCGGCCAGGTTTTCCGCATCCAGCCGGTTATCGCGGACCTCGCGCAGCTTCCGGGCCTGATCTTGGGTCCAGGCGTAGAAGTCGGTATCGTACAGGCGTTGAGAGGACATCGCCTACTCCCCGGCTTTCAGACGGTCGACGGCCGCGTCGACGTCGAAGGCGTCGCTGAGCAGTTCGTCGAGCGTGTAGGGGCAGGGCAAATCGGCCGGAAGGTCCGGTTCGCCGTAATCAGCCAGTGCCCGGCCGGCGTAGGTCAGGGCTTGCTGCCACAGCCGCGGCAGGTCGATCTTGTCGCGCATGCTGGATGAGACGTGATCGAGCGCCTGGGCGTGATGCAGGCCGACCTCGGCGCGCCATCCCGCATTGGGCTGGTCGGCCGGGGAGAACGCGGCCTTGATCAGAGGGATCAGCATCTGGCGCAGGTGGCCCTTGGTGGCCTGCAGTTCGCTGCGTCCCAAGTCCGCGACCTCCTCGGCCAGGTTTTCCGCGTCCAGGCGGTTGTCGCGGACCTCGCGCAGCTTTTCGGCCTGCTGCTGGGTCCAGGCGTAGAAGTCGGTGTCGTAGAGGCGCTCGGAGGCCATCGCCTACTCCAGCGCGCTCAGGCGCGCGATCGCGGCGTCGATGTCGAAGTCGCCGGCTGTGAGGTCATCAAGGTCGAACGGGCAGGGAAGGTCCAGCCGGAGCGTCGGCTCGCCCCATTCCGCCAGCTGATCGTTCGCCGTGCCCACGGCGGTTGCCCAGAGTTCGCTGAGCTCGATCTTGGCGCGCATGCTGGGCCAGAAGGCTTTGCGCAGCAGCAGTTGGTGCTGCCGGATTTCCCCGCGCCAACTGGCTTTCGGCGCATCGGCCGGGCTGAAGGCGGCTTTCAAGAGATGGATGAACAGCTGTAGCAGGTGCGCCTCAACGGCGCGCAGTTCGCTCTTGCCCAAGTCCGCGACCTCCTCGGCCAGGTTCTGGGCGTCCAGCCGGTTGTCGCGGACCTCGCGCAGCTTCTCGGCCTGCTCTTGGGTCCAGGCGTAGAAGTCGGTGTCGTAAAGCCGTTGCGAGCTCATGGCGCGTTGGACCGTCCGAGTGGTCGGATGTGCTGTGGAAAAGTTTACCACGCCTTTGGCGCATCGCCAGCGCTGCCCCGCGTCTGCCGCGCACCTTGACGTACGCCGGCGTTCTCGCTTAGGTCCCGGTTCCGTTCCGCCCCGCGCGCACGCGTGAGCCGGGGCCGGCCGGTTTTCCATGCGCGACACGCCCGACGCGGTTTCCGCCCCGCACGAGAGGAGGCTCCCTCGTGACCGACGCCCTGATGCCCACCTACAACCGGGTCGATCTCAGCTTCGAGACCGGCGAGGGGCCCTATCTGATCACTGATCGGGGCGAACGCTACCTCGACTTCGCCAGCGGCATCGCGACCACCAACCTGGGGCACGGCCATCCCCATCTGGTGAAGGCCCTGCAGGAGCAGGCGGGCAAGGTCTGGCACGTCTCCAACCTGTGGCGGATCCGGGAGAGCGAGCGCCTGGCCCGGCGCCTGGCGGAGGCGACCTTCGCCGACCAGGTGTTCTTCTGCAATTCCGGGGTGGAGGCGTTCGAGGCCGCGATCAAGCTGGTGCGCAAGTACCATGACGACAGCGGCCAGCCGAACCGCTACCGCGTGATCACGGTCGACGGCGCCTTCCACGGCCGCTCGCTGAACGCGATCTCCGCGGCCGGCAGCGAGAAGCTGCTGAAGGGCTTCGCGCCTGAGGTCGACGCCTTCGACCACGTCGGCTTCAACAACACCAACGAGCTGGTCAACGCGATCACCGACGAGACCGCGGCGATCCTGGTCGAGCCGGTGCAGGGCGACGGCGGCATTCGGCCGGCGGACCTGCAATACCTGCAGGCGCTGCGCCGGATCTGCTCTTGGTGTTCGACGAGATCCAGTGCGGCATGGGCCGGACCGGCAAGCTGTTCGCCTATGAATGGGCGGACATCGCGCCGGACGTGATGATGTCCGCCAAGGGCCTGGGCGGCGGCATGCCGATCGGCGCCTGCCTGGCGACCGCGGAGGCCGCCAAGGGCATGACCGCCGGCACCCACGGCAGCACCTTCGGCGGCAACCCGCTGGCCACGGCCGTCGGCAACGCGGTGATGGACGTGATGCTGGAGCCGGGCTTCCTGGACGGCGTCGACCGGGTCGCGCGCGATCTCTGGCACCGGCTGCAGGACCTGGCGCCGAAGCATCCCCAGGTGATCCAGGAGGTGCGCGGCGCGGGCCTGATGCTGGGCATCCGCTGCCGCGATTCGCTCACCAACGCCGATCTGGCCGCGGCGCTGCGCGATCAGGGCCTGCTGACCGTGCCGGCCGCCGACAACGTCGTCCGGCTGCTGCCGCCGCTGGTGATCGACGAGTCCCACGTCCGCCAGGCCGTCGAGATGATCGACGCCGGCTGCCGCCAGGTGGCCTGACGCACCGCGCCCACCGGCGCCGCCGCCGACCGACCCCGAAGAAAGCGATCTGTCCCATGACAGCCCCGACTCCCTATGGCCAGACGTCCTCTGGACCGCCCAAGCATTTCCTCGACCTCGACCGGTTCGACCGGGAGACGCTGCGCGGCATGATCGAATCCGCCAAGGCGATGAAGCGCGGCGACAGCCCGGGCGGCGACCCGCGGCCGCTCGCCGGCAAGACGCTTGCGCTGATCTTCGAGAAGCCGTCGACGCGCACCCGCGTGTCCTTCGAGGTCGGCATGCGCCAGTTGGGCGGCGAGCCGATCGTGCTCGAGCCCTCGGGCATGCAACTCGGCCGCGGCGAGACGGTGGCGGATACCGCGCGCGTGCTCTCGCAGTACGTCGACGCGATCATGCTGCGCACCACGGCGGAGGAGAAGCTGCTGGAACTGGCCGAGCATGCCCGCGTGCCGGTGATCAACGGCCTGACCGACCGCACCCACCCGTGCCAGCTGATGGCCGACGTGCTGACGTTCGAGGAGCATGTCGGCGCGATCGCGGGGCGCACGGTGGTCTGGGTCGGCGACGGCAACAACATGGCGACCAGCTGGCTGCACGCCGCCGCCAGGTTCGATTTCGAGCTCAAGCTGGCGACCCCGAACAGCCTCCAGCCGCCGCAGGACGTGGTCGACTGGGCGCGCGGCGAGGGGGCGGCGGTGACCGTCACCGACGACGTGGAATCGGCCGTCGCGGGCGCCGACGCGGTGGTCACCGACACCTGGGTGTCGATGGGCGACAGCGACGAGACGATCGACCAGCGGCGCAAGGACCTGCGGCCTTACCAGGTCGACGAGCGGGTGATGGACATGGCCGCCGACCACGCGATCTTCATGCACTGCCTGCCCGCCCACCGCGGCGAGGAGGTGACCGACGCGGTGATCGAGGGGCCGCGCTCGGTCGTGTTCGAGGAGGCGGGCAACCGCCTGCACGCGCAGAAGGGGATCCTGCTCTGGTGTCTGGCATGAGCGATGGCAACGGCAACGGATCGGGCAGCGCCCGCAAACACGGCTACCCGGATCTGGCGGCGGTGCGCGGCGACGACGACGTGATCCAGCCGTTCATGCTGGAACGTACCGGCGTGCGCGGCCGTTTGGTGCGCGCCGGGCCGATGGTCGACGCCATCCTGACCCGCCACGCCTATCCCGCCCGGTCGCCCAGC
>CAYRCO010000158.1:0-7224 GCA_964422775.1 uncultured Rhodovibrio sp. | reverse complement strand
ACCATCCAGCGGATCAGATTCTCGCGCTTGAGCGGCAGGTAGGCGATCGTGACCACCACGTGCAGGGCGACGAAGCCCACCAGCACCCAGAACAGGTCCTTGTGCAGCCCCCCGATCGCGTCCTGCACGCCCGCCGGCACGTCGTTCGCGAGGTAGCCGGAGGCCAGGATGTCGTCACTGGCGAACAGCCCGGTCACCGGCTGCGCGGCGGCCAGCAGCAGCAGTACGACGACCGCCCAGCCGCCCAGCGGGTTGTGCCCAATCGGCGTGGGATCGCGCCGGCGCAGCGACTTCAGGTAGCCCAGCACCGTGCCCGGCCCTTTCACGAAGTGGCTGAAGCGCGCGGTCTGGCTGCCGATCAGCCCCCACAGCACGCGGAACACGATCAGCCCGAGGACGGCCGTGCCGATGCGCATGTGCCAGGTCTTGCCCAGCCCGCCGAAACCGTATTCCGCCGAATACCACGCGAGCACGAGGCCCAGCACCAGTAGCCAGTGGAAGGCGCGCACCCAGGGATCCCAGACCTTCAGGCGTTGCTGTCCGGGCGCACTCGCGCCGCGGGGCACCTGCCCGCGCGCGGTCTCGGTCTCCGCCGTGCGTTCGGCCATGCGTCTCGCTCCAGCCTCGACGTCCGGTTGCGCGCCGCCTGCGGTCGGACGCGGGGATTTTGCGTCCGGGAACTTTTTGGTATCGCACGGGCTTGTGTGAGGGCAAGCTAATACAACGCGACTCAGCGACGCGCTTGCCTTTCACATATCGATAACCTTAATCGTGTAAGCGCGTCGCACGGCTTCCCGATCGCGCCCCGGCCCTCACCCGTGTCCGATCCATACCGGGGCGCGCAGGACCTGCGTTGAGAGAGACACAACAGGGAGGAGTTCTTGCCATGAGGATGACCGCGATCAAGACCACGCTCGCCGCCGCCGCGCTCGCCGTGGCCGGCCTTGGCCTCGTCGCCCCCGCCGGCGCGCAGGGCGACAAGAGCCCGGAGGACTGGATCCAGGACCGCCAGGACAACTTCGCCTCGGCGGCGGCCGCGACCAAGTCGGTGGCCTGCGCGCTCAAGGGCGAAGGCTGCCCGAAGGCGTTCGACTACCTGACCCTGCAGGCCCGCGCGATCGCGCACGCGGCCAGCATGGCCCCGCAGCACTTCGCCGAGGGCCCGTTCCCGGACGCCGAGCGTGATACCACAGCCCTGCCCAAGATCTGGGACGAGAAGGCGCAGTTCACCAAGGGCTTCGAGACGATGGAAAGCGGCGCCCGGGAGATGGTCCAGGCCGCCCAGAACGAGGACCTGCAGGCCTACGCGGCGGCCTTCAAGGAGACCACCGACGCCTGCTCGGACTGCCACGACAATTACCGCGAGGACTAAGCCCGACGGGCTTACCCTTGCTGTGACGCACGACGCGGCCGGCGGCCCCGGGGTCGCCGGCCGCGTTTTTGTACGGGGACCGTAACGCCCAACTAATCCCACCCCTCCAGTGGGAGAGGGGGCGAGAGGAGGAGGTGCCACGACTGCATGCCGCGGGCACCGTCCTCTCCCTGGCCCTCTCCTCCCCCTAGAGGCCAGGGCCAGGCCGGCGCAGTGCAGCCTGTAGAGGCCGCAAAGGCGGATCTATGCAGCCGCCTGCAACGCCAGCCGCGCGGCCTCGCCCTGCTCCGGCCAGGCGATCAGCACGGCGGCGGCGATCGCACCCATCACCGCGAGCGCGGCGACCGTGGCGACGACGTTGCGCTTGGTGATCATGTCCGAACCCTCCCATCGCATAGCGCCAAGCCGACACGCCGATCAGGCGCGCGGCCGGCTATCACTCACATGCGGGACATAGGAAACGCGAGCACGCCCACACAACCGCCCCAGCGCCACCCGCTCCAAGCCCGAACGACGGCGCGGACGGCGATCGATCTCCTAAGTTTCCGGGACATCGGAAAAATCTAAGCGAATGGTGCCCAGGGAAGGATTCGAACCTCCGACACTGCGATTTTCAGTCGCATGCTCTACCAACTGAGCTACCTGGGCACCGAGCGCTGTCGGTGGCGTTGGATAAGGCCACCGCTCGCGTGCGGGTGCGGTGTATAGCGATCACAGCCGGCGGTGTCCAGCCCTGCTGCGCGGTTTCCGGAAGCACCCAGCCTATCCCGCTGCCTCTGCTTCAGTTAGGTCGCTGGACCCGTGGATTCCAAGGGGTCCGACGGCTAGCCTGACGGCCATGAGCGAGACCCCGCGACGCCCCCGCTGCATCCCGGTGTTCCGCGCCGTGGGCGGGCTCAGCGCGCTTGCGGCGCTGGCGCTCGCCCTGCCCGGCACCGGCCTGCTGCTGGGCCTGGGCGCGGCCAAGGATACGGTGACCGGCGCGGTGCTGCTGGGCCTGGGCGCGCTCGCCGGATTCGCAAGCGCGATGCTGGTCGGATTCGCGGCGAACCTGGAGATCCTGCACGACATCCGCGCGCAGCAATCGGACCAATCGCGGCGGGGAACGTCCGATAATTAGCTCGACGGCAGCTCGATCTCCAGCGTCGCCGGGCCGTCGTCGCGCTGGACCACCGCCTCGATCGTGCTGCCGCGCTCGGCGAGCGCCAGGGCGGCGACCGCGTCGCTCGGCCGCTGCACGGCCCGGCCGGCGAGTTCGGTCAACAGATCGCCTTCGCGCATGCCCGCACGCGCGGCGGGTCCTTCGGCCGTCACCCCGGTGACGCGGGCGCCCGCCTGCTTGCGCGGCTCCAGCCGCGGCTGCGCGTTCAGCGACGCGCCGATCGACGGGCGGGCGAACTTGCCGTCGGCCTTGAGGTCGGCCACCACCCGCCGGGTCAATTCGGGCGAAACGGCGAAATTGACGCCGATGTTGGCGTCCGCGTTCTTGGTGAAGATCGCCGAGAGGATACCGACCAGCTTGCCCTTCTCGTTGACCAGCGCGCCGCCGGACATCCCGGGGTTGGTGGCGGCGTCGGTCTGCAGAAAGTCCTCCACCGGGTTGAAGCCGGCGTGGGTGACGTTCTTCTTCGACACCACCCCGCAGGCGGTCGAGATGCCGAGCCCGAAGGCGTTGCCGACCGCACAGACCTGCTCGCCCACCAGCGGGCTCTCGCCCCACTGCATCGGCCGGGCCGGCGCGGCGCTTTCCAGGATCGCGAGATCGGCGGCGGGCGCCCGGGCGGTCACCTTGGCCTCGAACAGCCGCCCGTCGTCCAGGCGCAACAGCGCCCGGTCACCGGGGCCCAGCACGTGGTTGGCGGTCACGAACAGGCCGTGGGCGAGCGCGACGGCGCTGCCCTCCGGCTCCAACGGCCGATACTCCGGGCCCGCCTGCGGTTCGACGCGTTGGGCGGGCTCGGGGCGCAGCACCGCGACGACCGAATCGATCACCGCACGCTCGAACGCAAGCGCGGGCTGAACCAGGCCGCCAACCAGCAGCAGACCCGCCAACAGCGCCGGCAGAAGTCGCTTCATTCCTCGTCCTCCCGCGGTAGATCGCCGGGGTCGGCCGGCTCATCCGTCGGCACCCGGTAGCTGCCGTCCAGCCAGCGCGCTAGATCGAGCTGCTGGCAGCGCTTGGAGCAGAAGGGCTGGGTGCGCTCGGCCGTGGGCTTGCCGCACATCGGACAGGTCCGGCCATCCGCCTTGGCCCGGCCGGAACCGGTCCCCGCACGATCCTGATCGTCGTTCTCCGTCATCTGTGCGCCTCAGGCTAGCAGAATGTCCAGCGCCGTGCGCGGGCGCGTCGGATCGGGCCGGCGTTCGGGTGCCGCGCCCAGCCCCCGCGCGAGGGCCGCGTGCGCGTCGGCGAGCCGGCCGTCGAGTTCGCCCAGCACGTCCGGATGCGCCCGCAGGACGGGCTGCCGGCCGGGGGTGGCCAGCGCTTCCGCCCAGGCCCGGCGCAGCAGATCGTAGGCCAGCGTGGCCGTGTCCGCGACCCGGCCGGCACGCCCGGCGGGCTCGCTCAGGATCTCGTGCAGCGGCGGGCGCGTGCGCTGCCGGGCGATCTCGACCAGCCCGCTAGCCCGCATCGGGGACACGCTGGTCGCGGCGGGATCGTCGGCGAACGCGCGCTCGAGCGCGCTTGCGACCTGCTGTCGGTCGGATTTGGTCTCCAGATCCAGGAAGTCGACCACGATCAGCCCGGAGAGCGCGCGCAGCCGGACCTGCCGGGCGATCTCGCAGGCCGCGCGCAGGTTGACGTCCAGAGCCTGCCCAGCCCGGCCGCCGCGGGCGTCCGCCCTGCCCGCATCGACGTCGATCGCGGTCAGGGTGCGCACCGGCTCGATCAACAGCTGGCCGCCCCCCGGCAGCGGCACCTCGGGGTCGAGCAGCCGGTCGATCTCGGCGTTCAGCCCGGCCTGCTCGAACAGCGACCCCGGCCCGGTGTGGCCGTGCAGCCGGTCCGCGAGCTCGGGCGCGGCCGCCGCCAGCATCTCGCGATGCCGGGCGCCCTCGACCAAGATCGTCGTGGGATCGGCGCTTCGCAGCAGGTCGACGAGCGGCGTGCCCTCGGCAAGGCGGACCGGCGGTTTGCCGTTGTCCGAGGGGACATCGGACGCGTGGGCCAGCTTGGCGCCCTTGCCGGGCGACGGCTCGCGCACGATCCGCACGGTGACGGCCGCCCCCTCCCGCACGCCCGCACGAGCCGCCTTCAGCGGCAGCAGGCCCGGGCGCGCCAGCCCGATCTCGACGAACGCCGCATTCAGGCCGCGGTCGACCGCGCTCACCCGGCCCAGATAGACGCCGCCGGTCAGGGTCGGCCGGTCGGCGCGCAGGATCATCAGATCGCACAGCGTCTCGCCGCCGCCGGCGGCGGGCCGTAGCACGGCGGCGCGGGTTTCCCCCGGCCAGCCGTCGATCAGCGCGCGTCCGCGCCGCGCGGCGTCGCCGGGCGTCATCGCGCCGCGGACCCGGCCGGCGGCCGGACCAGCCCCAGGCCGTCGAGCAGGGCCAGCGTCTCACAAACCGGCAGGCCGACCACGTTGGTGTAGGAGCCGTTGATCCAGGGCACGAAGGCCGCCGCGGCGCCCTGGATGGCGTAGCCGCCGGCCTTGCCCTGCCATTCGCCGCCCGCGACGTAGCCCGCGATCTCATCGGGATGGAGGCGCTTGAAGCGGACGATCGTCTGCACCAGCCGCTCCGCCGTGCGGCCGTCCGGGGCAACCAGGCAGACCCCGCCGAAGACCCGGTGCCGGCCGCCGGAGAGCATCTCCAGACGCCGGCGCGCCGCGCGCGCGTCCACGGGCTTGTCCAGGATTCGCCGCCCCTCGGCGACCACCGTATCGGCCGCCAGCACATAGCGGCCGGGATGCCGCGCCGCCACGGCGTGCGCCTTCGTCCGCGCCATCCGGCCGGCGTAGACGCGCGGCGTTTCCCGGCGGCCCGGCGTCTCGTCCAGCTCCGCCGGATCGATCTCCGCCGGCACCACGCCGACCTGGCGCAGCAGCTCGACCCGCCGCGGCGAGGCCGAGGCCAGCACCAACGCGTCCGCGGGCGTCCGGCCCGCGGCCTGCGGGTCACCGGCGGCCGCTTGGCCTGTGTCCGGAGCCGGGGTCACGGCGGGGCGCCCTCCTGCACGGGTGGTCACACGGCCAGCCGGGCCGCGCGGCTACTTGTAGCGGAAGGTGATGCGGCCCTTGGACAGGTCGTAGGGCGTCATTTCGACGTTGACCCGGTCGCCCGCGAGCACGCGGATGCGGTTCTTGCGCATCTTGCCCGAGGTGTGGGCCAGCACCTCGTGGCCGTTGTCCAGTTCCACGCGGAACATCGCGTTGGGCAGCAGTTCGCGGACCGTGCCCTGAAATTCGATCAGATCTTCCTTCGACATGCGTTCCTGCGTTGACCTCCGGTCGTTTCGTCTCTCTGGCGCGCGCACGGGAGCCCCGCGCGAGCGCGCATGACGGCAACGGGCGCGCGGCTCGGCCGACGCACCCGGATGTGGCGAGACGCACCTGCTCGCGGCACGGCGAACGGGCGCGTCGGCGATGTCTCGATGCGCGCAACCGGGCCAAAGCCTTGGGCGGCCGGTTCCGCACGGGCGCGCGGATCATACGGGATGGCCCGGCCGGCAACAAACGCAAGTTTGGCCGCCCCCGGCCCGCGCCGGGCGCATGGGGCAACGTTCGATCGGCCAAGCGCTGAGGTGCGCCGTCAGGGCACCGGTTTCAAGTCGAGCGGGAAGCGGGCCTTCAGCTTCTGCAACAGGTCGTCGCGGACCTGTCGGAAGGCGTCCAGCTGAATCTCCCGGGTCCCCTCCACCAGGGTCGGATCGAAGGTGGGCCAGAACTCGACGTCGCACGCCATCGTCCGGGTCATCTCGACCGCGCGGTGCTGGGCTTCCGGCGACAGGGTGATGATCAGGTCGAACGAGGTGTCGGTCAGCTGGTCGAACGTCTTGGCCCGGTGCTTGGACATGTCGATGCCGAGTTCGTCCATCACCGCGATCACGAAGCCGTTGATCTCGCCCTCGCGCACCCCGGCGCTGTCGACGTAGAGCCGGTGCCCGAGCAGGTATTTCAGCAGCCCCTCCGCCATCGCCGAGCGGACGGAATTGTGGGTGCAGGAAAACAGCACGCTGTCGGGCAGGTCGCGCATGGCTTGGTGTCTTCGCTGACCCTCTCTCGCCCGCGCCGGCCGTGCGTCAGGTACGGATGTGCAGCACGCACAGCAGGGTGAACAGCCGCCGCGCGGTGTCGAAGTCGAGGTCCACCCTGCCCTTCAGGCGGTCGAGCAGAAGTTCCGAGCCTTCGTTGTGCAGCCCGCGCCGGCCCATGTCGATCGCCTCGATGCGCGACGGGCTGGCGGTCTTGATCGCCTCGAAATAGCTTTCGCAGACGGTGAAATAGTCCTTGATGATCCGCCGGAACGGCGAGATCGAGATGCCGATCGAGCCCAGGTGCTGGTGGTCCTCGCTCGAGATGTCCAGCACCAGCCGGCTCTCCTCCAGGCGCAGGTGCAGACGGTAGGGCCCCTGGTAGTCGCCGAACGGCGCGAAGCGGTTGTCCTCCAGCAGGTCGTAGATCGCCACCGCCCGCTCGTGCTCGATGTCGGGATGACGCCGCTTGACCGTGCGCTCGTCGAGCGTGACGTCGATGATCTGGTTGCGCCGGCCGTCGGCCCCGGGCCCGGCGTCACCGCCTTCGCTATTGGACTGCTCGTCGCTCACCTGGTCACCGCCTGTTCCCGTGTGCCCTTGTGCCCGTGTGTTAGGGGGCGGCCGTTTTATCCCCTCTCCCTCGAGGGGAGAG
>CAYRCO010000157.1:0-7224 GCA_964422775.1 uncultured Rhodovibrio sp. | reverse complement strand
CCCAGCTTTCCGGACGACGGTTCTGGTAGGTTAACCATTAATGATTTCACCCTGCGCCGCCGGCGCGAGCTCTTGCGGCTGAAGCGACCGGCGCCTCCCGGTTGCTCGCTTGCGACGGGTGAGATAGGTCTGTGCGCAATTGAACGCGGTGTCGGCCCGGACGTGGGGAACGTTCTGCCAGCCGCTGCATCACGTGCCGACAGGGCAACTTAACCGATGGCGAGCATGCGCGAGAAGTCGACGGTCGAGCAGGACAGCAATCGACGGCCCGACCGGCCGCGCAGCAAGAACGTCCGGGTGCTGGCGCGTCTCTGGGCGTACCTGCGGCCCTACAAGGGCTTCCTGCTGCTCTCCCTGGTCTCACTGATCGCCGCGGCGGGCACGACGCTGGCGCTCGGCCGCGGGCTGCAGCTGTTGATCGACCAGGGTTTCGCCGAGGGCGACGCGGCGCTGCTCGACCAGGCGGTGCTGGTGCTATTCGGTGTGGTGGCGATCCTGGCGCTCGCCGCCTTCGCGCGCTTCTACCTCGTCACCTGGCTGGGAGAACGGGTGGTCGCCGACGTCCGGCGCGACGTGTTCCGCCACGTGATCGGCCTGTCGCCCGGCTTCTTCGAGACCACGCGCACCGGCGAGGTGCTCTCCAGGCTCACCACCGACACCACGCTGCTGCAGGTCGTGGTCGGCACCAGCGTGCCGATCGCGCTGCGCAACATCCTGACCCTGGTGGGCGGCGTGGCACTACTGTTCGCCACCTCGCCGCGCCTGACCGGGCTCGTCTTCCTGGTGGTGCCGCTGGTGCTGATCCCGGTGATCGTCTACGGCAAGCAGGTCCGCAAGCTCTCCCGCGCTAGCCAAGACCGGGTCGCCGACGTCGGCGTCTACGTCGACGAGAGCCTGTCGAATATCCGCACGGTGCAGGCGTTCAACCACGAGCCGATCGACCGCGCGCGCTTCCAGGAGCGGGTCGAGAACGCCTTCGACACCGCGATCAAGCGCACGATCGCGCGCGCTTCCCTGACCGCGATGGTGATCCTACTGGTGTTCGGCGCGATCGCGGTGGTGCTCTGGGTCGGCGGCCACGCGGTGTTGGACGGCGAGATCACCGCCGGGCAGCTGTCCGCCTTCGTGTTCTATTCGGTCGTGGTCGCGGGCTCCGTGGGCGGGCTGTCCGACGTCGTCGGCGATCTGCAGCGCGCGGCCGGCGCGACCGAGCGGCTGTTCGACCTGCTGGCGACCGAGACGACGATCGACGCCCCGGACAACCCGACCCCGCTGCCGCGCCCGGTCGAAGGGCGGGTCGGCTTCGACAACGTTGTGTTCCACTACCCCTCCCGGCCGGACGCGGCGGCATTGGACGGCTTCGATCTGGACGTCCAGCGCGGCGAGAAGGTCGCCCTGGTCGGCCCGTCGGGCGCGGGCAAGACCACCGTGTTCCAGCTGCTGCTGCGCTTCTACGACCCGACCCAGGGGCGGGTGATGCTGGACGGTGTCGACCTGCAGGACGCCGACCCGGCGGAGCTGCGCCGGCACACCGGACTGGTCCCGCAGGAGCCGGTGATCTTCTCCGCCGACGCGATGGAGAACATCCGTTACGGCCGGCCTGAGGCGCGCGACGACGAGGTGATCGCCGCGGCCGAGGCGGCGAACGCGCGCGCGTTCATCGAGGAGCTGCCGGACGGCTTCAAGTCCTTCCTGGGCGAGCGCGGCGTACGCCTGTCCGGCGGCCAGCGCCAGCGCATCGCGATCGCCCGGGCGATCCTCAAGAACCCCGAGGTGCTGCTGCTGGACGAGGCGACCAGCTCGCTCGACGCGGAGAGCGAGAAGGTGGTGCAGGAAGCCCTCGACCACCTGATGCAGGGGCGCACAACCCTGATCATCGCGCACCGCCTGGCCACCGTGCTCAAGGCCGACCGGCTGGTGGTGATGGACAAGGGCCGGATCGTCGAGACCGGAACCCACCACGAGCTATTGGAGCAGAACGGCCTGTACGCCCGACTGGCGGCCCTGCAGTTCGATCAGGCGCAGGCGCTGTCCGCGGACGCGCGGCCGGACGCGGCGGAGTAGGCCCGGGCTCGGCGGTCGCGACGCGTCGGTTCCGTACAGATTCGTTAACGTTCCTTCAGCGCTGGGCGATGAACGCTTTCGCCGCGATCGCCGTTGTTTGCCGGTGGACGACCGGAGCGATAAGGAACAGCCGCGCCGGGAAGTGGATCTCGGGCCGGGCGTCTGGGCGCGCGCCGGCGCAGCGGCTCCAAACGTCAGTAGCCGTAAGGCACCAGGACCGTCGGCTCCCGCGGCAGGCTGGCCAGCGAGACGTTGATCACCCGCTGCTGCGCCCGGCGGATCTGGAACTCGTCGGACATGCCGGCCAGGAAACGCGACAGCGAGCCGGCGCCGAAGAAGTGCATCGGGATGACCAGGCTGGCGCGCAGTTCCTTCAGGGTGGCGATCATGTTGGGGATGTCGAGCGTCCAGCTGCCGTCGACCGGCGCCATCACCACGTCCAGCCGGCCGATCTCCGCCAGGTCGGCGTCGGACAGGCGGTGGTGCAGGTGGCCCAGATGGCCGATGCACAGGTCCGCGACCTCGAAGATGAAGATCGAGTTGCCGTGCTTGTCGACGGCGGCCGAGGTCCAGCTGCGGATGTCGGTGGCGACGTTGCGCACGCGCAGGTCGCCCACCTCCAGATCGTGCTGCGCCTTGCCGCCCTCGGGGTTCCAGCCGCGCAGCACGTGGTCGATCCTGGGGTCCGGATTGTCGGTGTAATGGGTCGTGTGCGCGCGGTTCATGGTCACCACGTCGGGCACGCCGGCCGAACCGTTGCGCCCGGTGTAGTCGGTCGCCACGACGACCCCGCCCGGGGTGGTGATCTGGAAGGTCGCGTGGCCGACGAATTCGATCGCGACCTGCGGGACTTCGGCGATTTGGCTGGCATCCGCCGGCCGCCAGCTTGCCAGGCGGACCGGCGACGGCTCGGCCGGGGCGTTCTCGACGAAGGCGAAGCATTGGCTGGCCTGGGCGCCCGTCGGGTTGAGCGCGACGGCGCATGCGAAGAATAGAGCGAGCAATGACGCGCGAAACAGACGGCACGCGGCGGCGGTTGCGAACACGGGCATCGCTTCCTCCCCAAACGACCACAACGGGGATTACGCGCCTGACCGGGACGCGCTGCAGGCCAGGGCACACGGTAGTGTGACACCGCGGGCGCGTGGATGGGAGTCCAAATCTCCCCGTTCCCGGCGGCGGCGACCGTGTGCCCGCACCCCGCAGCGAGACGCCGAGGACGACGCGCCAGAAAAAACGGCCGGTTTCCCGGAAAAGCGGGAAGCCGGCCGTTCAAGCCGCAGCCAACCGTGCGGGGGGAGGAGGGGCGGTGGGTCTGCGGTGTGCTCTTAGGAGAGCGAACTCAGTTCGGCAGGATCACGCTGTCGACCACGTGGATCACGCCGTTGGAGGCGGTGATGTCGGTTTTGACCACCGTGGCGTTGCCGGCGCGCACGGCGCTGCCGGTCGCGTCGATCGGCAGCTTCTGGCCGTTGACCGTATCGGCCTCGAGCTGCTTGCCGGCGATGTCGGACGCCATCACCCGGCCGGGAACCACGTGGTAGGTCAGGATGCTGCGCAACTGGTCCCGGTTTTCCGGCTGCAGCAGGGCGTTCAGCTGATCTTCCGGCAGCTTGTCGAACGCGGCGTTGGTCGGCGCGAACACGGTGAACGGGCCGCCGCTGTCCAGCGTCCCGGCGAGTTGAGCCTCCTTGACCGCGGTCACCAGGGTGGAGAAGCGGTCGTCGCCGCTGGCGACGTCGACGATCGAAGGCTCGGAGTTGGCCATCTGCGCGCCGTCGTTCATGCCCCCGCCGGACTGGCCGGCGCAGGCTGCGAGGGTAAGGGTCATCAGGGCGATGGCAACGTGCTTGAACATGAAGCCTCCTTCAGGTTTGCGGTATTTTTAAAGGGGGTAATGCAGGCCGTCGCGCCGCTAGAAGCGGTAGCGCAGGCCCAGCATCACGGTGTGGCTGTCGAGGTCGACGTCGCTCTCGACGGCGCTGCCGACGTTCGAGGTCGCATCCGCGCTGGTCGAGAAATAGCGGTAGTCCAGACTGACCGTGGCCCGCTCGGTGACGGCGTAGCCGAGGCCGGCGCCGAGTTGCCAAGCGAACGCGGAATCCTCGTCGTCGAGCGCGTTGGGAGCGGCCTGGACGCCGTAGTTGTCCAGGGAACTCCAGGCGTAGCCGATCCCGCCGCCGACATAGGGCGTTACCGGGGTACCCGTCTCGAAGTCGTGGAACAGGTTCGCCATCAGCGCCGTCGTCGACGCCGTTCCGGTGCTGCCGGCCTGCGCACCGCCGAGGGCCGCGATCGAGTGCTGGTCGATCTCGTTTTCGCGGTACGACAGTTCCAGTTCGGCGCGCAGGCCGCCGTACTGCCACAGCTGGCCGGTGTCGTAGCCGATCTGCCCGGAAAGGGCGAAGCCGGTGTCGTAGTCGTTGTCGACCTCGCCGACGGCCGCCGTGTCGAATTCTGAGTCGCTCAGGAAGTTCGCGCCGATGTTGGCGCCCAGATACACGCCCGAGCCGCTGCCTTGCGCCGCCGCCGCGGACGGCACGGCGAGCAGGGCCAGGGCGGCTATGCAGGTGATCGCGCGCATGTCGGTGTGCCTCCCGTTCGGGTCTTGATTGACGCGCCTGCGCGGTCTCCGCCGCGCCACCCAAGTATGTGGGAAAAAATCCCACATATCAAGCCCGCAAACGAATGGCTCCGACGAACCCGTCGTTTTTTCGGCGTTGTCAGGGGGGTTAGCGGGTCTCCACCGCGCCGCTGCGGGGCTGCAGCCCGTCGCCGATCGCTTCCAGGGCGTCGCGCTGGGCGGCCAGACCGTCGGGCAGCGGGACACCGTGCTCGATCAGGAAGTCGTTGGCGAGCGGTCCGATGAACACCGCGCGCCGGCCGAGCAGCCGCTCCAGACGGGTGCCCCGCGCCACCGCGTGCCCGAAGCCGTGCAGGGCGGGGCGGCCGTGCACCTGCCCGGCGTAGGCCTCGACCGACAGGCGGTCGAGCGTGGGCGGCAGCACCGGGTGGCCGGTCTCGACCGTGCGCGCGACGAAGCGGCCGTCGCGGTAGCTGCCCTTGAGTACGGCGAACCGGTCCACCGGCAGGTCGCCGCCGCCCGCCCGCGCGACTGGCAGCGGGCCGACCCGTGGGCCGTCATCGCTCGGGCGGATCACGCCGGAGACGACGGCGCCCGCGACCGGGCCGCCGTCCGCCGACAGCCGGCCGTCGACCGGATCGATCCGGGAGGCGACCACGCCGCCGTTGCGCCATAGCCCGCTGACGGCGACCCGGTCGCCGCGGCGGAGGCCGGACAGACCGCCGTCCACCGCGACCGGGGCGTCCTCGGCGAGCTCGACCGTCACACCCATCACCGACAGCCGGCGCGCCTCCGGCGACACCGCACGGACCGGGCCGGCGAGGGCGACCAGCTGGGCGATCTGCTGGGCGTCCAGCCGGGTGCCCTGCGCGCGGGCGCTGATCTCGACCACGTGGCCCTCGGTAAGCGCGCTCAGCTGGCGCGGGCCGAACGGGGAGGCGACCGAGAAGCCGTCCGACGCCTCGACCCGCACGCCGTTGACCAGAACGCTGCCGAAGCCGCGTATCGTGCCCAGCACGCCCACCTGGCGCACGGGCTGCGCCGCGCTGCCGGTGCCGCCGATGCCCCCGCCGGGGTCGCTCTGGGCGATCCGGTCCGGTCCGCCCAGTTGGCTGCAGGCCGCCGTCAGCAGAAGCGTCAGACCCAGCGCCAGACGCGCCGGCCAGGTGCCCGTCATCATTCCGATCCCCCCCGATCGCCGGAGCCGGCGCGGCCGCCTCCGTAAGTCTCAGCCGTTGTGTCGCCCGCGCCGTCGTCCGCAGGCATGTCCTCGCGGTAGAAGTAGACGCCGAAGCGGAAACGCTGCAGCGGCTGGTCGCTGCCCTCGCTCGCGTCCCGGCGCTGGCGGGCCAGCGCCTCGGCGTTCAGTTTTTCCAGCAGTTGCCGGCTGTCGGTCCGGGCGCGCGCGTGCAATTCGGCGACCGCCTCGGCCGGCAGATGGGTGTAATAGACCGCGCGTTCCAGGAACGGACCGTCGCTGCCGGTGACGTTGGCGGCGGCGGCCTGGGCGTGGTCGGACAGGTTGGCCTCGAACAGGCGCAGCAGGTGCGCCTGGTCGTCACTCGGCACGAACGCGGCGGTGTCCAGGGCGACCGTGTCGGCGGCCTCGTCGTGCCGCACGAATTCCAGGCGCTTGAGCTCGTCCAGCAGGGTGCGCGGGCGCACGTCGGTGCTGATGCCGGCGACCAGCGCCTCGAAGCTGGGCGCGGGGCCGGTGCGCGGCAGCACCGCCGGCCGATCGTCGTCGTCGCGGTAGTCGGGATCGCCTAGCCAGCGGCCGACCACGCTCTCCGCCCGCGACACCGGTTCGCGCGCGCTCTCGCGCTCGGGGGTGCGGCTCTGGAAGTCGCGCACGTCCTTGCGGTGCACCCCGCTCAGGACCGAGATCCGGCTTTGCGTCGGCTTCTCGCCGCGGCGCTTCAGCTCGGCCTCGGCGGCGTCGACCAGCACGTCCTTCAGGATCTGGTTCAGCGCCGACAACGGCAGCCCCCGCGCCACCGCGACGCGCGCGAGCGGCCGCAGGATCGAGCGCATCGCCCGATGCAGCAAGCGGTGGTGGTCGGAGGAAGTGGCGCCGTCGTCGGTCATACAGGTCCTTTTGCGCGCGCCCCGCCCGCGCGCGTGGCTGGGTCGGGCGCAGGCGGAATAGTGGGTTTATTTCCCACACATGTCCAGGCGCGCCCCTGCCCTACAGAATGAACAGCGCCGCCAGCCCGAGGAACGCGAAGAAGCCGACCACGTCGGTGATCGTGGTCAGGAAGATCGCGGAGGCGACGGCCGGGTCGATCTTCAGCTTTTCCAGGGCGAGCGGGATCAGCGTCCCGGACAGCGCGGCGATCAGCATGTTGATGATCATCGCGAGCCCGATGATCACGCCGATGTCCACCCGGCCGAACCAGACCCAGGCGACCACGCCCACCATCAGGGCGAACACCACACCGTTGGACAGCCCGACCGCGCTCTCCTTGCCGATGAACCGCAGCGCGTTGGTCGCCGACAGGTCCTTCATCGCGAGCGCGCGCACCGCCACGGTCAGGGTCTGCATGCCGGCGTTGCCGCCCATGGACGCCACGATG
>CAYRCO010000156.1:0-7306 GCA_964422775.1 uncultured Rhodovibrio sp. | reverse complement strand
TCCAGCAGCAGAACGTGCCGGGACTGGTCGCGAAGACCCTGGTTCTCTGGGTTTTGCGGGTGTTCCCGATCGCGCTGACGCCGGTGATCACGCTCGGCCTGGCGGTGATCCTGAACGTCGCCTCGGACAAGGAGGCGTTCAGCGGGTTCTCCTCGCCGACCCTGTTCCTGCTGATCGGCAGCTTCATCCTGACCCACGCGATGCCCCGTCGCGGCATTGGCCGGCGGATCTCGCTCGCGGTGCTGTCGCTGCCCACGGTGGCGAGCTCGACCTATCGGATCGTGATCGCGTTCGGCGCGGTCGCCGCGCTGATGTCGACCGACCGCCCGGTTGGCCGTGCGCGCGAGCTGGCCCTGTACCGGGCCAGGGCGTGAGCGCAGCTTTTGGTGCACAGTTTCATCCGTTCGCGTGCGTTCGCGCTGCGGCTGCAAGCCGGCGGCGGGCTTGCGCGCGACGTATTGCTGCCGCTTTTGGACGCCCTCGACCATCACGACGCGGCCGGGAGATTTCAGCGCGCCCAGCGCCTGCGGCCCGACGGCGGCGCGCTGCCGGTGTTGGCCGTGCCGACGGCGCAGCCGGTCGCGGGCAGCGATGCCTGCCGGGTGGCCTACACCGTGCTCGATGCCCAATTGGCGCTGCAGCATTACGGCTTTCTGGATACAAGCGCGCCCTACCTTATGTCCGTGCCGGCGCGCGTGCAGTTGGAGGCGGGTGCCACGCTGTGCGTGCTTGCGGCGACCGGCCGGTTCCACGATCCGCTGCCGGCCGACCTGGAGCCGCTGCGCCCCTGGATGCCGCGCGTGCTGCGCGGGCCGCCCGACGTCCTGGCGGTGAGCCGGTTGCCGATGCCGCCCGCCGGCGAGGCAGACCGATTGGACGCAGTGCTGCGGACGCTGATCGCACGTCACTGGCCGCTGGGGGACGACGGCCGATGTGCCGCGGCCGCCGCCCTGGCGACGCAGGGGCTGCTCTCGGCGAACCGGCGGTATCATGCGCGCCTGGTGGACCTGCTCGCAGCCGCGCACGCGTGTTCCGGGCGCGGTGACGCGCCGGGCCGCCGTGCGACGCTGGCCGCGCTGGACCGCTTGACGGCGCGCGCGGACCGGCATTTCGCCAGCCGATAGCCGCGTACGGTCGGCGTGTCGGGGGCTATCCACGGCCGCCCGAGCGCTGTGGCGTTTTCGTGGCGTCAGTACATGCAGAATTGCATAAAAGAATGACGGTGCTAAGGTTCTTCCACTATGCGCCGGGCCGCTATGTGCGCGGCGCGAGCCCACAGCGGACAATGGGAGACGCCCGACATGATCGCTTGGAAGAAGATGACCCTGGTGCCGGTGATGCTGGCGGCGCTGCTGTTGGGCGCGTGCGCGAACGGGCCCGGGCCGAAACAGACGGTCGGCACCCTCGGCGGCGCGGCGCTCGGTGGCTGGGGCGGCTCGCAGTTCGGCAAGGGCTCCGGCAAGCTGTGGGCGACCGGCGCCGGTGCGGTGCTGGGGGCGCTGGTCGGCTCCGAGGTCGGCCGCTCGCTCGACCGGGCGGATCGGCAATACGTCGCCAGCACGACGCAGGATACCCTGGAGTACGCACCCAGTGGCCAGACCTCGCAGTGGCGCAATCCTGACAGCGGCAACCGCGGCAACGTCACCCCGACACGCACCTACCGCGCGGGCGACGGCCGGTATTGCCGGGAGTTCCAGCAGACCGTGATCATCGGCCGGCAGGCCGAACGCGCCTACGGTACCGCCTGCCGGCAGCCCGACGGAAGCTGGCAGGTCGTGCAGGGCTGAGCCGGCGGCGGTCGGGGGCATCCAGATATCCGACCGCGCCTCGCGGACGGCTATCTAACTCATTGAAGAGAGTGCCAGAGTCAGCTGGAAGGTGAGCCCACCGTCCAGCTCAATCTTGGGCGAGCCGCCGACCGGCGCGGCGTGTTGTCCCCGTCCATGCCTGCCGCTCAGCCGGTATTCCGTGAAGAACCAAATTTAAGCTCCCGGTCACCAAAGCGCTCGGTGGACGGGTTGTTCAGCCGGGCAGGGCTTCAGACCTGGAGTCAAAGCTGCTAGAAGCGCCGGCGCCGGCCGCCACGAGCGTGCGGCGCGCCCGTCCGGCGGGGCGGCTGACAGCCGGCGTGGATAGCGATTTTACCCTAGATATAGCTGTGCTATAAGCTTCAACCGCAGTATTTGGGAGCGCGGACGCGATGGCCGGCCACTCGCAGTTCAAGAACATCATGTACCGCAAGGGCGCGCAGGACAAAAAGCGCGCCCGGCTGTTCACCAAGCTCGCCCGCGAGATCACCGTGGCCGCCAAGGAAGGCGGCGACGACCCGGAGGCGAACCCGCGCCTGCGTTCGGCGATCGCCCAGGCGCGCGCGAACAACATGCCGAACGCCAACATCGACCGGGCGCTGAAGAAGGCGACCGGCGAGGGCGCGAGCCAGAACTACGAGGAGGTCCGCTACGAGGGCTACGGCCCCGGCGGGGTGGCGATCGTGGTCGACACCCTGACCGACAACCGCAACCGGACCGCTTCCGAGGTGCGCTCCACCTTCTCCAAGCTGGGCGGCAACATGGGCGAGACCAACTCCGCCTCGATCATGTTCGAGCGGGTCGGCCGGGTGATCTTCCCGGAGACGGTCGGCGACTTCGACACGGTGTTCGAGGCCGCCGCCGAAGCGGGTGCGGAGGATGTCGAGCACCAGCCCGCGAACGAGGACGACGACGAGCCCGGCCGCTACGAGGTGATCTGCCAGGCGGACGACTTCTCGACCGTGCGCGACACGTTGAGCGAGCGCTTCGGCGATCCCAAGGAGGCGCGCCTGGGCTGGAAGCCGCTCTCCACCCAGCCGGTCAGCGAGGAGCAGGCGCAAACCCTGCTCAAGCTGATCGACACGCTGGAGGACTACGACGACGTCCAGCAGGTGACCTCGAATCTGGAACTGGACGACGACGTGATGCAGCGGCTCTCGGCGTGACCCAGAGACGCGCGCGGACCAGGGCGGACGGCGGATGCGGGTGATTGGCCTCGACCCCGGATTGCGGCGCACCGGCTGGGGCGTGATCGATGCCGACGGCGCGCGTCTGAGCCACGTCGCCAACGGCATCGTGCAGTCCGACGGCGACCTCTCGACGGCCGAACGGCTGGTGCAACTGCACGAGGGGATCAACGCCGTACTCGCCGAATACCGTCCGGATCAGGCGGCGGTCGAGGAAACGCTGGTGAACAAGAACGCCCAGTCGACGCTCAAGCTGGGCGTGGCGCGCGGCGTCGCCCTGCTGGTCCCGGCGCTCGCCGGGCTGCAGGTCGTCGAGTACCTGCCGATGATCGTGAAGAAGGCCGTGGTCGGCACCGGCCACGCGGAGAAGGACCAGGTCACCATGATGGTCGGCCGCCTGCTGCCGGGGGTGGAGATCCGCAACGCCGACAGCGCCGACGCGCTCGCGGTCGCGATCTGCCACGCCCACCACGCCGGCAGCACCAGCCGCTGGGGCGGCGTCGCCACCGGCGGCGGCGACGCACGGGCGCTGGCGGTGTCGGCGCGCGGCAACGGGCAGGTGCCCGGTCAGGCCGCAACGGCGGCGGAAAGCGCCGCGCCGGCGCGCGGGCGACCGGCAGGCCGGAAAGGACGCCGGCGGTGATCGGCAAGCTGCGCGGCCTGGTCGACGAGATCGACGACGATCACCTGATCCTGGACGTGGGCGGCGTCGGTTACCTGGTGCACGCCTCCGCCCGCACGCTGGGCCGGCTGCCCGGGCGCGGCGAGGCGGTCCAGCTGATGATCGAGACGGTGGTGCGCGAGGACGCGATCCTGCTCTACGGCTTCCACGAGACGGCGGAGCGGGACTGGTTCCGCCTGCTGAACACCGTGCAGGGCGTGGGCGCGCGCCACGCTCTCGCCATTCTTTCCGTGCTTCCTCCCGACCAGCTGGCGCAGGCGGTCGCGGCGCAGGACAAGCAGTCGGTATCGCGCGCCAACGGCGTCGGCCCGAAGCTGGCCGGCCGGATCACTGCGGAGCTGAAGGACAAGGCCGGGACGATTGCCCTCGGCCCCGCCGCGGTCGGCGTGTCGGCCGGCGCTGAGAGCGGCGCTCAGGGCCCAACGGCGGCGACTGGCGACCAGGTCAGTGAGGATGCTGTGAGCGCCTTGACCAACCTCGGCTACAAGCGCACCGAGGCGTTTACCGCGGTCGCGTCGGCGAGCCGGCGGCTGGGGCCGGACGCCGGCCTGCAGAGCCTGATCACGGAAGGGCTTAAGGAGCTCTCCCAATGACCGACGACCAGCGGGTCGTCCAGAGCGAACGGACGGAGGAAGACACCGGCGAGGCGAGCCTGCGCCCGTCCGGTCTGGACGAGTTCGTCGGTCAGCACGAACTGCGCTCCAACCTGTCGGTGTTCATCGAGGCCGCGCGCCGGCGCGGCGAGGCGCTGGACCACGTGCTGTTCTTCGGCCCGCCGGGGCTGGGGAAGACCACGCTGGCGCAGATCGTGGCGCGCGAACTGGGCGTGGGCTTCCGCCACACCAGCGGCCCCGTGATCGCCAAGCCGGGCGACCTGGCCGCGATCCTGACCAACCTGCAGCCGCGCGACGTGCTGTTCATCGACGAGATCCACCGCCTGACCCCGCAGGTGGAGGAAATCCTCTATCCGGCGATGGAGGATTTTCAGCTGGATCTGATCATCGGCGAAGGGCCGGCCGCGCGCTCCGTGCGGATCGACCTGCCGCCGTTCACGCTGGTCGGCGCGACGACCCGCTCGGGCCTGATCACGACACCGCTGCGCGAGCGCTTCGGCATTCCGCTGCGCCTGCAATTCTATCAGCCCGACGAGCTCAAGATGATCGTGGCGCGCGGCGCCCGGGTGCTGGGGATCGAGATGAGCGCCGACGGCGCCATGGAGGTCGCCCGCCGGTCCCGCGGCACGCCGCGCGTGGCCGGACGGCTGCTGCGCCGCGTGCGCGACTTCGCGGCGGTGGGCGACAACGCCCTGATCGACCGCGAGGTCGCCGACAGCGCGCTGAAGCGCCTGCAGGTCGACGAGCGCGGGCTGGACTCGATGGACCGGCGCTACCTGCGCTGCCTGGCGGAGAACTACGGCGGCGGGCCGGTCGGCGTGGAGACGCTGGCGGCCGCGCTCAGCGAGCAACGCGACGTGCCGGAGGAAGTGATCGAACCCTACCTGATCCAGCAGGGCCTGCTGCAGCGCACGCCGCGCGGACGGATGCTGACCAGCCAGGGCTTCTCCTATCTGGGGATGCGGCCGACCGCGCGGGTGGCGGCCCAGCTCGACATGCTGGGCGACACGGGCGATCCGGACGCCGATCCGCCTGCCGACGGCGCGATCGGCACGGGGACCGGCAGCGGGGGAGGTGGCGCATGACGGGCGGCCGCGACGACACCCTGCCCGCCGACCTGCCGTCGGAGGTGCGCGGCCTGTCCGGCCGGCTGGACCCGGAGACCGGAGTCCACCGGATGTGGCTGCGGATCTATTACGAGGACACAGATGCCGCGGGCATCGTCTACTACGCCAACTATCTGCGCTACGCCGAGCGCGCGCGCACCGAGATGCTGCGCCTGGTCGGGATCGGCCAGCGCCGGCTGATGGAAGAGCAGGGCCTCGCCTTCGCCGTGGCGGGGGCGGAGGTCGATTACCTCTCGCCCGCCCGGCTGGACGACGTGCTGGAGGTGCGCTCCTGCTGCCGCAAGTTCGGGCGGGTCCAGCTCACCATCGAGCAGACGCTGGTGCACGCCTTGGAACGCCGGGAGATCGCGCGGGCGCGGGTGCGGGTCGCCTGCCTCGACGCCAACACCCGCCCGGCCCGGCTGCCGGACGATATCCTCCGGGCGCTCGAGCCCTACAAGCAAACGCGGGAGCCTACCTAAACGATGGAGAACGATTCCCTCGCCGGCGCGGCAGGGCAGGCGGTGCACGACATGTCGCTGATCGGCCTGTTCTTCCAGGCCGACATCGTGGTCAAGTTCGTGATGCTGCTGTTGATCGCGGCCAGCGTCTGGTCCTGGGCGATCATCTTCGACAAGGCGATGCTGCTGCGCCGGCTCAAGCGTGCGGCCAACCAGTTCGAGGAGGCCTTCTGGTCCGGCGGCTCGCTGGACGACCTGTACGACCGCATGTCCGAGCGGGCGAGCGACCCGATGACGGCCGTGTTCCTGGCCGCGATGCGGGAATGGCGCCGCTTCGCCAGCCGCGCCCGGCCGGAGATGGCGGGCAGCATGCACGGCCTGCAGCAGCGCATCGAGAAGGTTATGGAGATCACCCTGGGCCGCGAGATGGAGGCGGTCGAGCGGCGGATGATCTTCCTTGCCAGCGTCGGCTCGGCGGCGCCCTTCATCGGCCTGTTCGGCACCGTCTGGGGGATCATGAACGCCTTCACCTCGATCGCGGCGACCAAGAACACCTCGCTCGCCGTGGTTGCCCCCGGCATCGCGGAGGCGCTGTTCGCCACCGCGCTTGGTCTCGTGGCGGCGATCCCGGCGGTGGTCGCCTACAACAAGCTGTCGACCGACATCGCCCGCTACGCCGAGCGGCTGGAGAACTTCGCCGGTGAGTTCTCGGCGATCCTGTCGCGGCAGGTCGAGGAGGCGCGCTAGCCATGGCGGGGGGTCTTCAGGGCGGCGGCGGCGTGCGGCGCAAGCGCCGCGGTCACCGGCGCAGCTATACCCCGATGAGCGAGATCAACGTCACGCCGTTCGTCGACGTGATGCTGGTGCTGTTGATCGTGTTCATGGTGACCGCGCCGCTGCTTACGGTGGGCGTGCCGGTCGACCTACCGAAGAGCCAGGCCTCGGCGATCAACGAGGACAGCGAGCCGCTGGTGATCACCGTCGACCGCGAAGGGACGATCTACATCCAGGAAACGGAAGTCCCGTTCGACAACCTGGTCACCCGGCTGAACGCGATCACCGAGCGCAAGCCGGACACCCGGATCTTCGTGCGCGGCGATCGGGAGATCGCTTACGGCGAGATCATGCGGGTGATGGGCCGGCTCAACCGCGCCGGGTTCGAGAAGGTCGCGCTGATCACCGAGCAGGACGAACAGGGCTAGGCGATGCGCAAGGCGTTGCTGTTCTCGCTCGGCCTGCACGTCGGCCTCGCCGCCGCGTTCATCGTCGGGATTCCGGACTTCGGCGACGAGCTTGAGGTGCGCGATCCTGTACCCGTGCAGGTGATCAGCGAGGAGCAGCTGGCCCAGGCGGCTCCCGAGCTCACCCAGGAGCAGCCGAGCGAGCAGCCCCAGCAGCCCGAGCCGCAGCCCGAACCGGCCGAGCAGGAGGCGCCGCCGCCCGCCCCC
>CAYRCO010000155.1:5007-7334 GCA_964422775.1 uncultured Rhodovibrio sp. | reverse complement strand
ATCCCGCCCCGGTCGCCCAGCTGTTGGGCGAGGCGCTGGCGCTCGCCGGGCTGATGTCCGGGATGATGAAGTACGACGGCATGTTCACCCTGCAAATGGTGGGCGACGGGCCGGTCAAGATGCTGGTCGCCGACTTCACCAGCGACGGGGCGGTGCGCGGCTACGCCGACTTCGACGCCGACCGCGTGGCGGCCTTGAACCTGGACGAAAGCGCGCCCAACGCCGAGGTGGTGAAGCTGCTGGGGCAGGGCCGGCTCGCCTACACCGTCGATCACCAGGGCGCGCGCGATCGCTACCAGGGGATCGTCGAGCTGCACGGCGCGACGCTGGCGGAGTGCATGCACCACTACTTTCAGCAGTCCGAGCAGGTGGTCTCCTCGATCCAGCTCGCGTGCGGGCGCCTGAGCGAGGGCGACGGCACCCAGCGCTGGCGCGCCGGCGGGCTGATGCTCCAGCGCCTGCCCGAGGAAGCGGGCGAGCGCACCGTCGAGGACCCGGACGAGGACTGGCGCCGTTCGGTGATCCTGATGTCCAGCGTCACCCAGACCGAAATGGTGCGCCCGGACATCACCGCGCACGAGCTGCTCTACCGCCTGTTCCACGAGGAGGGCGTGCGCGTCTTCGACACCTGGCCCCTGAAGGACCAGTGCCGCTGCTCGCGCGAGCGGGTCGAGACGGTGCTGATGCAGATGGACCGCGAAGAGCTGCAGGAGCTCAAGACCGACCGCGGCCTGGTCGAGGTGACCTGCCAGTACTGTTCGACCGTCTACGAGTTCGACGACGCCCAGATCGACGCCCTGCACGCGAGCGCCCGCGACGGCGGCGGCCAGAGCGGTAGCGCGTAAGCGGCAGCCGTGCGGGACCCCTGCCTGCGCGGTCGCACAGCGTCTGGGCGGGTCCCGTGGCGTCCCCGGGAACAGGCGAAGGGACCCGGTGGCGCGCCCTGCCGATCGCAGGACGCCCGACCACCGCACGCACTTGATCGCCGTGCGCGCGGCTGCGCATCATCACGGCCACGTCCATCACACCGCCGTTCGGAGTCCGTCGATCATGCCCGCGCTGACCCGTGCCGCCGCGACGCTCGCGCTCGCGCTACCGCTGCTCGCCGCCTGCACCACCCCGCCGGACGCGCCCAAGTTCGCCGACATCACCTTCGAGCATCGCCCCGACATCGAAATGGATGTCGCCGACATCGTGATCGACCAGGCGTACCAGGCGCCGATGCAAGCGCCTAACGTCGACCACCTGTACCCGATCCAGCCGGCGCGCGCGCTGATGTCCTGGGGCCAGGACCGCCTGGTCGCAATGGGCGACGACGGGGTGGCGACCTACACCGTCACCGACGCCTCGGCGGTCGTGGAGGATCTGGGCACCGACCAGAGCCTGTCCGACTACTTCACCACCGAGCAGGCCGAGCGCTACACCCTGAAGATGGCGGTGCGCCTCTCGGTCGAGCATCCCGACGGCACCGGCTCGATCCGTGTGACCGGCCAGCGCGCGACCACCGTGCCCGAAGGCGCGTCGGTCTTCGACCGCGAGCGTGTCTGGTACGAGATGACCGAAAAGCTGATGGCCGACATGGACGAAGAGTTGGAGACGACGCTGCGCCAGGAGCTCGGCAGGTACGTCCTGTCGCAGTAGGTCGCACCATCCGCAGCTGTCCGTCGACGGCGGCCGGCACACCGGCCGCCTACTCCCCCGCGTTGCGTACCGCCGTTTCGGGCTCGGGCAGGGCGTCGGCGTCGGCTTGTTGGCGCGACCACATCTGGGCGTAGCTGCCGCCCAGGCGCAGCAGCTCGGTGTGGGTGCCGCGTTCGCCAGTCAGTAGCGAGAGCGTACTCCGAAAACCATCGTGCACTCGACTGCTGCGGGCTTATGTTGACACACAAGGACGCGGCCATTTCGGCGGATTTTTCGCCAGGGCTGAGTAAATTGCGTTAATCAACCGCGGATCTGACCCGACCGGGCTGTAAAGCCCAACCACACGAGGCGTGAGATTCACCCGCGATCGGTCATCGATATTGGCATACAAAGCTGTGCGGCTACTACCAATTGCCAAGATCGCGTTCTCAATCGTCGTTTGGTCTAGTTTGTTCGGTGTCGGTATGGCACCGCCGATTAATGTTCCGTTAACTCCAATAGCCTGTACGGAAAGATTGCCGGCCAACTTCTCCGATTCCGCACTTATCTGGCCAAGAGCGGAAATATTGACGCCACCCTCAAGTGCCACGACGTTCGCGGTAACGCGCAACCCGAGGCCGACGTATATCGGGATGGTCACCTCAGTAAAATCCTGTTCCTTTATTCGTTCTATGATTGCGTCAGTC
>CAYRCO010000155.1:0-4997 GCA_964422775.1 uncultured Rhodovibrio sp. | reverse complement strand
CCCTCGCTTCAAAAGTAATAGTTTTCTGATCCGGCTTCGTCCGCGTGAGAAGGGCAGTACCTGTCGTCACAGTCGTGCCTTCCGAAGCTTCATCAATTTCCTGAACGACACGCCGGATCTCAAAAGTCACAGGCACAGCGTCATTGTTCACATAGTCAAGAATTGCTTCGTAATTCTGGCCAGCGACTGTTGTCGCCACTGGTCCAAAGCCGCCTTCGGCACCACCCTTCAGACTACGAACGGCAAAGCGCACCGAGATGTCAGGCAAAGCTTCTAGGATTCCCACATGATCGGCAGAAGCCGCCGCACAGGTCTTATGTTCGCGACTCTGTTTAATCGGTAGCCCGTCCAACGGAACATATGTATTACCCGACAATTCCTCACCGACTGTGGGTGCTAGGGGCCGGGTGTGGTTGCAGGCGGCAAGAATGACAGCGACAGCAGCAAGTACTGTGAATCGGCCCAACATTGCTTCCCCCGGCTTCACTCGGTCAAAGGCACTAGCCTACAACCAAGACGAAACAGAAGGAAGTGGGATTCTTCGCAGCGGTGCGCAGGAGCCCTCTTAGCCGCCTACTCCCCCGCGTTGCGTACCGCCGTTTCGGGCTCCGGCAGGGCGTCGGCGTCGGCTTGCTGGCGCGACCACATCTGGGCGTAGCTGCCGCCCAGGCGCAGCAGCTCGGTGTGGGTGCCGCGTTCGGTGATGCGGCCGTGGTCGAGCACCAGGATCTCGTCGCTGTCGACGACCGTGGACAGCCGGTGGGCGACCACCAGCGTGGTGCGGCCCCGCGCGACCTCGGCGAGCGAGGCTTGGATCTCCTGTTCGGTCTTGGTGTCGAGCGCGCTGGTCGCCTCGTCGAACAGCATGATCGCCGGGCGCTTCAGGATCGCCCGCGCGATCGCCACGCGCTGCTTCTCGCCGCCGGAGAGCTTCACCCCGCGCTCGCCCACCACCGAGGCGTAGCCGTCCGGCAGGCTCTCCACGAAGTCGTGGATGCGCGCCATCCGGGCAGCTTCGTAGACCTCCTCAGCGCGCGCGGACGGTCGGCCGTAGTTGATGTTGTAGTAGATCGTGTCGTTGAACAGCACGGTGTCCTGGGGAACGATCCCGATCGCCTTGCGCACGCTGTCCTGGGTCACCTCGCGCACGTCCTGGCCGTCGATCTTCACCGCGCCGGAGGATACGTCGTAGAAGCGGAACAGCAGCCGGCTGATCGTCGACTTGCCTGCCCCGGTGGGCCCGACGATCGCGACCCGCGCGCCCGCGGGCACGGAGAACGTGACGTCGTGCAGGATCTCCCGGCGGGCGTCGTAGCTGAAGTGGACGTGCTCGAAGTCGATCCGGCCGTCGGTCACCTGCAGGGCCGGCGCATCCGGCTTGTCCACGATCTCCGCAGGCTGGTCGAGGATCTCGAACATCGTCTCCATGTCGACCAGCGACTGCTTGATCTCGCGGTAGACGGTGCCCAGCAGGTTGAGCGGGATCGACAGCTGGATCAGGTAGGCGTTGACCATGACGAAGTCGCCCACCGTCATGCTGCCGGCGGCGACGCCGAAGGCCGCCATGGTCATCAGCGCCGTGATCCCGGCCGCCATCACCGCCGCCTGCCCGGTGTTGAGCGCGGACAGCGAGACCTTGGACTTGGACGCCGCGTCCTCGTAGACCCGCAGGCCCCGGTCGTAGCGCTCCGCCTCGTGCTCCTCGTTGTTGAAGTACTTGACCGTCTCGAAGTTGAGCAGGCTGTCGACCGCGCGGGTATTGGCGCCGCTGTCGGCGTCGTTCATCTCGCGGCGGAAGCGGATCCGCCACTCGGTCATCTTGTAGGTGACCCAGACGTAGGCGGCGATCGTGAAGAAGGTCACGGCGGCGAAGCGCCAGTCGAACATCACCCACAGGATGCCGCAGACGATCAGGATCTCGATCAGCGTGGGCACGATGTTGAACAGCACGAACGACAGCAGGAACTCCACGCCCTTGGTGCCGCGCTCGATCGCCCGCGACAGCCCGCCGGTGCGCCGGTCCAAGTGGAAGCGTAAACTCAAGCGGTGCAGATGGCGGAACACCTCCAGGCCGACCCGGCGGATCGCGTTCTGCGCCACCCGCGCGAACACCGCGTCGCGGACCTCGCCGAACGCCCGGCTCGCCAGCCGCACGCCGCCGTAGGCCAGCAGCAGGCCGATCGGCACGGCGACCAGCAGGTTCTCCGCGTCGGTCGCCAGCGCGTCGGTTGCGTGCTTGAGCACGATCGGCACGTAGACGTTCGCCACCTTGGCCGCGATCATCAGCGCAAGCGCGACGCCGACACGGATCCGCAGGTCGCGCCGGGTGCGCGGCCACAGGTAGGGCAGCAGGCGGCGGGTCACCTGCAGCTGTTTCTTGAACTCCAGCTTGGCTTCGCTGGACTCGGTCGTGGGGCGCATGGCCTCCCCATTCGTGTTGGTTCACGCGCAGCGCCGCGTCGCGCTTCAGTTCGCGCAGCGCGGCAGCGGGTTCCCTCTCCTCCTACAGGCGGAGAGGGGACCCGCTGCGGCGGTCTGCGTACCGGCGCGAAACTCGTCGCGGCTGAGCCTGTTACGACATGGCGCAGCGCCGCAGGTCTGTCACGCCCGGCTACTGCTGGCGGCCGAGCGAGCGGGCGAGCAGGAGATACAGCTTGCCGACGTCGGCGGTCAAAAATGCCGCGCTCAGGACTTGGTCGGGGTCGCTGTCGTTGGCCTGGTTGAGCAGGGATTCGAACTGGCTCATGTAGCGCCCGGCCTGGTCACGGAATTTCGGATCGCGCGCGTACAGCTTCTCCACCTCGCCGCGGGTGAAGCGGTCGCGCTGGCGCAGCAGGCGCCGGGCGAACACCGAGCGGTCGCCCTTCTGGTAGCGCTTCAGGAGGTCGTCCGGCACGTCGTCCTCGAGCAGCCGGTCGATGTCGAAGGCGACCGCGTTCAAGTCCTCGATCATCACGGTCGCCGAGCGCAGGAACACCTCGCGTTTATGCTCGCCGGCCTTCGCGGTCAGCTCGCGCGCCTGCTGCGCCGCAGCGTCGGAGGCTGAGATCAGGTCGTTCGCCTGCTCGCGGAAGCTCTGGCCCATCGCCTCCACCCGGCGAGTGACGTCGAGCACGCGCTTCTCCAGGCCGGTCCCGCGGGTCTCCATCGCCTTGCCCAGGTCCTGCGTCCGGGTGAGCGCGGTCTCCGCCGCCTGGGTCAGAGCCTCGGCCTTGCGCTCGGCCAGTTCGCCGACGCGGGTCAGTGCCTCCAGCGCCGCCTCCTGCCCCTCGGCGAGGTCGCCCGCCTGCGCTTCCAGCTCCTGACGGATTTCCCGGGAAGTCTCGCGCGCCTGGCCGGCCGCGGCGACCAGTTCACGGGTCGGCTGGCCCAGCTGGTCGCCGATCTCCTGGGTCAGCTGGCGCAGTTCGGCGGCGACCCGGCCGAGGTCGGTGCTCTCGTCCGCCGCCGCGCGGCGCAGGCGCGCGGCCTCCTCCTGGGTCTGCCGCGCGGCCTCGGTCAGGGACTGGGCGTGGCTCTTGATCTGCCCGGCCGCGGTTTCGGAGCGGGCGAGCGCGCCGTCGGCCGTCTTGGCCAGCTGCTCGGCCCGCCGGGCGACCTCGCCGCTGCCGCGGATCAACAGCTGGCCGGTCTGCTCCGCGACCGCGCCCAGCGACAGCGCCTCCTCCCGGAAGGTCGCACCGGCGGCCGCCGCCTGCGCGACGGCGCTCTCGCCGGCCTTGGACAGCGCCTCGATCTGCGGGGTCAGATCGGCGCCAGCCTGCTGCACCGCTTGGCGGGCCGTCTCCGCGGCGTCGCTTAGCCGCGCGCTTTCCGCTTCGCCGCTTTCGCGCAGTTTGGCCGCGGTGCGCGCGACCGTCTCGCTCAGCTCGGTCTCGACCTTGCCGCCGGCGGTGGTGAGCTGGACCTCGATCTCCGAGGCCGCCGCGCGCAGCCGGGTTTCCAGCTCCCGGGTGTCGCTGTCGATCCGCGTGCCCAGTCCCTCGCTGGCGCTGTCCAGCGTCTGGCGGACGGTGCGCGCACTCTCCTCCAGGCGCACGGCCAGCCGCTCGGTCGCCTCCGACAGCTGCGTGTCGAGCGAGCTCACACGCGCGCTCAGTGTCTCGCTCGCGCCGGCGCCGCGCTCGGCCAGCACCCGCGCGACCTCGTCCGCCGTACCCTCCAGGCCGGCCAGCAGCTGCGTGCGCGCCTGCTCGATCCGCTCCGCCGCCGCCGCGCTCGCGTCGTCCAGGCCCTGCGCCGTGCCCGCGCGCGCCGTCTCCAGGCGCTGCTCGATCGTCCGGGCAACCTCGGCCAGCTGGCCGTCCAGACCTTCCGCCGCGGCCGTCAGCCGCTGCTCGACCTCCTCCGCCCGGCCGGTCAGGCGCTGGGCGGCGGCGCGCGCGCCCTCGTCCAGCCCGCGGCCAACCGTCTCGCCCAGCTTCTCCGCACGCGCGTGCGCGACCGTCTCGGTCTCGTCCAGCGTGCGGGTCAGGGCCGCACCCGCCTCGCCCAGGCGCTGCTGCAGCCGTTCGGCGGTCTCGCTCAGGTCCTGCGCCTGCGCGCGCACGTGCGTTCCGAGGTCCTGCGCGCGCTGCTCGGCGGTATCGAAGGTCTGGCGCAACTCGCCGGTGCGTTCCTTCAAGGCCGCGCCCAGCTGGTTGGCGCGCTCGGCGACCTCGCCCGACAGGCGGGACAGGTCGTCGCTGCGCTGGGCCAGGCGGCCGGCCATCGTCTCCGCGCGTTCGAGCGTGCGCGACCCCGCGGCGTCCAGTTCGGCGACCTGCTCGCGCAGGCTGTCGATCAGGCTGCCGGCCTGGTCGGCCAGCCGCTCGCCGCTGTCGGTCAGACGGCCGGTCTCCGCGTCGAGCTGGGCGCGCGCCGCTTCGGAGGCCTGGCGCGCCGTCTCCGCCGCCTGGCTCAGCAGCCGGGCGCGCTCGGCCAGCGTGTCGTTCAGGCTGTCGGTGTCGCTGCGCAGCCGGTCGGTGGTGGCGTCCAGCGCCTCGGTCGGCTGGCTC
>CAYRCO010000154.1:0-7402 GCA_964422775.1 uncultured Rhodovibrio sp. | reverse complement strand
TCGCGGAAGTCTTCCTTGGCGATGTACTGCCCGTCGGCGGTCTTGAGCACGCTGTCGCTGACCGCCTGCTCGACCAGGTACTCCTCCATCTCCCGGTCGCCCTTGATGTAGGTGAGCGACTGGCCGCGCTTGACCCGGAACAGCGGCGGCTGGGCGATGTAGAGATGGCCGTTCTGGATCAGCTGCGGCATCTGGCGATAGAAGAACGTGAGCAGCAGGGTGCGGATGTGGCTGCCGTCCACGTCCGCGTCGGTCATGATGATGATCTTGTGGTAGCGCAGCTTGTCGATGTTGAACTCGTCCGCACCGATCCCGGTGCCGAGCGCGGTGATCAGCGTGCCGATCTCCTGGGACGAGAGCATCTTGTCGAAGCGCGCGCGCTCGACGTTCAGAATCTTGCCCTTGAGCGGCAGGATCGCCTGGGTCCGGCGGTCCCGGGCCTGCTTGGCCGAGCCGCCGGCGCTGTCGCCCTCGACGATGAACAGCTCGGACTTGGCCGGGTCGCGTTCCTGACAGTCGGCCAGCTTGCCCGGCAGGTTGGCAACGTCGAGCGCGCCCTTGCGCCGGGTCAGCTCGCGCGCCTTGCGCGCCGCCTCGCGCGCGGCGGCCGCCTCGGCGACCTTGGAGACGATCTTCTTGGCCTCGTTCGGGTGCTCGTCGAACCACTGGGCGAGCGCCTCGTTGACCACGCCCTCGACCGCCGGGCGGACCTCGCTACTGACCAGCTTGTCCTTGGTCTGGCTGGAGAACTTGGGGTCCGGCACCTTGACCGAGAGCACGCAGGTCAGCCCCTCGCGCGCGTCGTCGCCGGTCAGCGAGACCTTTTCCTTCTTCAGGATGCCGCTCGACTGGGCGTAGGCGTTGATCTGCCGGGTCAGCGCCGCGCGCAGGCCGGCCAGGTGCGTGCCGCCATCCTGCTGGGGGATGTTGTTGGTGAAGCAGAGTACGGATTCGTGGTAGGCGTCGGTCCTCTCCATCGCCGCCTCGACGACGATCCCGTTGCGCTCGTCCTTCATCTGCATCGGCTGGTCGAGCAGCGACTGCTTGGACCGGTCGAGGTATTCCACGAACGCGCGCACGCCGCCGTCGTAATGCAGTTCGATCTCGCGCGGCTCGGCGTCGCGGTCGTCGACCAGCTTCAGCGTCACCCCGGAGTTCAGGAAGGCGAGCTCGCGCAGGCGGTGCTCCAGCCGGTCGAAGTCGAACTCCCGCTCGGCGAAGATGTCGGGCGAGGGCCAGAACACGATGGCGGTGCCGCTGCCGGTCGCCTCGCCGATGTTGTGCAGCGCCTCGGTCGGCTCGCCGTCGGTGAAGCCCGCCTTGTAGCGCCGGCCGCCACGGTGGATGTCGAGTTCCAGGCGCTGTGACAGCGCGTTCACCACGGACACGCCGACCCCGTGCAGGCCGCCTGAGACCTTGTAGGAGTTCTGGTCGAACTTGCCGCCGGCGTGCAGCTGGGTCATGATTACCTCGGCCGCGGAGATGCCCTCCTCCGGGTGCATGTCGACCGGGATGCCGCGGCCGTTGTCGGCGACGCGTACGCTGCCGTCGGGCTGCAGGCGCACCTCGATCCAGTCGCAGTAGCCGCCCAGCGCCTCGTCGATCGAGTTGTCGACGACCTCCCAGACCATGTGGTGCAGGCCGGAGCCGTCGTCGGTGTCGCCGATGTACATGCCCGGACGCATGCGTACGGCTTCCAGCCCGCGCAGCACACGGATCGAGTCGGCGCCGTAGGCCTCCGACGCCGCGGACCGGCGGGCCTCCTCCTCGGCGCTGCTCTCCGGCTTGCTCTCGGGGGGAACCTGGGGGCTCTGGCGTTCGGGATTCTGGGTCATCGGCTTCTATATGGTGATTGCCATGGGGATTGTCGCCGTCTCGCACGGCCCGTCAGCTCGAGCGCCCGGGCCGGCCGCCGTCAGGTCACGGGCGTGATCCGCGCCGCCTGCACCTCGAAGAACTGCGCGCGTCCGTTGAGCCCCGCGAACAGTTCTGGATCGGTGCCGGTCAGCCAGGGCTGCGCGCCCAGCGCCACCAGCTCGTCGAACAGCGCCGCGCGCCGTTCGGCGTCCAGGTGCGCGGCCACCTCGTCGAGCAGCACCAGCGGCGCGAAGCCCCGCTCGGCGGCGAGCAGGCGGGCGTGCGCCAGTACGATCGAGATCAACAGCGCCTTCTGCTCGCCCGTCGAGCAGAGTTCCGCCGGCAGGTCGCGGTCGACGTGTCGGGCCACCAGGTCGGCCCGGTGCGGGCCGTAGGCCGCCCCGCCGGTCTCCGCGTCGCGCCCGCGCGACTCCGTAAGCGCGGCCGTCATCTTTTCCTCCGCGTCGAGCGCGGAGAGTTCGTCGAACCAGGTCTCCAGGTCGCCCGCCAGGCCCAGATCCGCCTTCGGAAACGGGCCGCCGCCGCTGGCGGACGCGCTCGCCAGCCGGTCGATCAGCTGCCGCCGGGCGGCGGCGATCGCCACGCCGCGCTCGGCCATCCGCTGCTCCAGCACGCTCAGCCACGCCGGGTCCGGCGCGCGGTCGCCGCGCAGCAGCCGGGCCCGCTCCCGCATGGCGTGCTCGTAGGCGTTGACCCGGCCGGCGTGCGCCGGATCGATGCCGTAGACCAGCCGGTCCACGAAGCGCCGGCGCCCGCCGGGGCTGTCCTGAAACAGCCGGTCCATCTGCGGCGTCAGCCAGGTGACCGCGACGATCTCGCCCAGTGCCTGCTGGCTGCCCGCGAAGTCGCCGTCGATCTTGACCGCCCGGCGCTCGCGCCCGTCGGCGGTCGGGTCGCGGCCGGTGCCGAGATCGCGCGGGCCGTCCGGCGTGATCACCCGCGCGGCGACCGCCCAGGGCTGGCTCGCCGGCAGCGCGGCGTCGGCTTCCTGTCCCCGGCCTTGCGCGCCCGGATGGCGCTCGACCTCGCTCAGCCCCGCCCGGCGCAGGCCGCGGCCGGGGGCGAGGAAGGAGACCGCTTCCAAAAGGTTGGTCTTGCCCGCCCCGTTCGGGCCGGTGAGCACCACCGGGCGGCCGTCGCTCGCCAAGTCGGCCTGGGCGTAGTTGCGGAACGCGGTCAGATGCAGACGCTGGACGTACAGCCCCGGGGTCGGGGCCTGTTCGGCGAACCGGTCGCGCGTCTGTGCGTCAAGCGCGGCGTGTCCTGTACGTTCCATCGAAACCTGGGGTTGGGACGGCGCTTACGCGCGCCTCACACGCGCATCGGCATGAGCACGTAAAGCGCGCTTGTGTCGCCGGCATCCTGCACGATCGTGGGTGATGCGGAATCCGACAGGCTGAACTGCGCGCCGTCGCCCGACAGCCGCTCGGCGATGTCGAGCAGGTAGCGCGAGTTGAAGCCGATCTCGATGGTCTCGCCCTGATAGGAGATCTCCAGCTCCTCCGTCGCGCTGCCGTTCTCCGGGCTGGTCGCGGAGAGCGTCAGCGAGTTGTCGGCGAGCGACAGCTTGACCGCCCGGCTCTTCTCCGTGGAGATCGTCGACACGCGGTCGACGGCCGAGGCGAAGGCCTTTCGATCGACCTCCATCATCTTGTCGTTGCCGGACGGGATCACCCGTTCGTAGTCGGGGAAAGTGCCGTCGATCAGCTTGGAGGTCAGGACGGTGCTATCGAAGGTGAAGCGCACCTTGGTGTCCGACAGCGCGACCTCGATCCCGCTCTCGGTCTCGTCGATCAGCTTGCGCAGCTCGTTCACCGTCTTGCGCGGCACGATCACCCCCGGCATGCCGTCCGCGCCGTCCGGCAGCGGCATCTCGAAGCGCGCCAGGCGGTGGCCGTCGGTGGCGACGCCGCGCAGGTGCTTGGTGCCGCCGTCGTCGCCGCTGGTCGCGTGGACGTAGATGCCGTTCAGGTAGTAGCGCGTCTCCTCGGTGGAGATGGCGAAGCGGGTGCGGTCGATCAGCTCGCGCAACTCTTTGCCCTGCAGGCTGAACGCCTGCGGCAGGTCGTTCGCCTGGGTCGCCGGGAAGTCCTCCTTCGGCAGGGTCGCCAGCTGGAAGGTCGAGCGCCCGCTCTTCAGCCGCATCTGGCCCTGGTCGCCCTGCACGTCGAGCTCGACCTGCGCGCCGTCGGGCAGCTTGCGGACGATGTCGTAGAGCGTGTGCGCGGGCGCGGTGGTGGCACCGGCCTCCGCGACCTGGCAGCCGACCTCCTCGACGATCGTCAGGTCCATGTCGGTCGCGGTCAGCTTGGCCGCGCCCTGGCCGGCCTCGATCAGGACGTTGGAGAGGATCGGAATGGTGTTGCGCCGCTCGACCACGCTCTGGACGTGTCCCAGCGACTTCAACAGCGCGGCGCGCTCGATCGTAAGCTTCATTTGATCCCCGTCTCGATCCTCTAAGAAAGTTTGTTTTTCAATGACTTGAAAGGCGAACCCGAGCCGGCCGCCGCAGGCCGCGAATCGGCCGGCAACGATAGCACAGCGCGCGCTCTGCGCCTAATGATGATCGCGCCCGCGCGTGCGCGCGCGAGAGGGCGCGATCATCGTCGCGGCTGGCCTGGCAACGGCGGTCGATTGCGGCCGCGATCCGTAGCGCGATCCGTAGGGTGGGTTCGCGCAGCAACCCACCGTGCGGCGGTCGCCTGCGGCACGCCGTTCGGTGGGGTGCCGCTCGTGCGGCGAACCCACCCTACGGATGGTCAGACGGAAAAGCGGCCGCTCAGCCTTGCAGCATGCGCTTCAACAGGTCCACGTCCTCGGCGAAGGCGGCGTCGGCGCCGCGCAGTTCCTCGACCTTCTTGACCGCGTGCATGACGGTGGTGTGGTCGCGGCCGCCGAACTTGCGGCCGATCTCGGGCAGGGAGCGGGCGGTCAGGGTCTTGGCGAGGTACATCGCCACCTGCCGCGGCCGGGCGACCGCGCGGGCGCGCCGGGCGGAAGCCATGTCGGAGATCCGCACGTTGTAGTGTTCGGCGACCTTCTTCTGGATCTCGTCGATCGTCACCCGCCGGTCGGAGGCGCGCAGGATGTCGTGCAGCACCTCCTGGCAGGTCTCCAGGGTGATCTGCCGGCCGACCAGGGTGGCGTGCGCGACGATCCGGTTGAGCGCCCCCTCCAATTCGCGCACGGAGGAGGTGATCTTGTGCGCCAGGAACTCCATCACCTTGGTCGGGATCGCCACGCCCATCTGGTCGGCCTTGGCCTGCAGGATCGACAGGCGCAGCTCGTAGGTCGTGGGGTGGATGTCCGCGACCAGGCCCCAGCCCAGGCGCGAGCGCATCCGTTCCTCCACCCCCTCCAGGTCGGACGGGCTCTTGTCGGCGGAGATCACCACCTGCCGGTTCTGGTCGACGAGCGCGTTGAAGGTGTGGAAGAACTCCTCCTGGGTCGCCTCGCGCCCGCCGATGAACTGCACGTCGTCGATCATCAGCACGTCGACCGAGCGGAACTGCTCCTTGAAGGCCATGGTGTTCTTCGTGCGCAGGGCGCGCACGAACTGGTACATGAACTTCTCCGCCGACAGGTAGATGATCTTCTTGTGCGGCTGGCGGTTGTGGATGTGCCAGGCGATCGCGTGCATCAGGTGGGTCTTGCCGAGCCCGACCCCGCCGTAGAGGAACAGCGGGTTGAACGGCACCACGCTGGCGTCGCCCACCCGGCGCGCGGCGGCGTAGGCGAGCTCGTTCGGCTTGCCGACGACAAAGTTCTCGAAGGTGAAACGCGGGTCGAGCGGCGCGGAGATGTCGCCGAAGCCGCCTTCCCGGCTCTCATACAGGCCGGCGTCGCCGGAGTCGCGGACGCTCGAGGCGTCGCGCATCTGGGCTGGATCGCGCGGTTCGTCGGGCGCCGCCGGCACCGCGGTCCCAGCCGACTCGGCCGTGCCCGCGGGCGCGCTATGCTCGGACGTGCCGGCGCCGAACGTCTCCTGGGACCCGCCCTGGCCGTCTGGGTGGGCGTCACGGGCGCGCGCTGTGTTGGGCTGGTTGGCGCCGACCGCTTGGCCGCGCCCGCTGCGCTCGGGCGCCTGCACGACGATCTCGACCGCCGTGATCTGACCGTTCTCGCTCGCCCAGAGCGCGCGCAGGCGATCGGCGTAGTTGGAGGAGACCCAGTCCCGCATGAAGCGGGTCGGCACCGCCATCCGCACGGTCTGGCCGCGCTGAGCGCTCAGGGTCAGCGGCTTGAGCCAGGACCGGAAGGCGGCCTCGCCGACCTCCTGGCGCAGCCGGCCGCGCACACGCGCCCATTGCTCGTTCAGCGACTCGCCGGTCGCCGCGTCCCCATCGCGATCGGTCGCCGTCGCCTGACGGTCGACTGGAAACCCGCTTCTGGTTGCCTGCGCGCTACCGGCGTTCTGCCCCACCGGACCGGACGATTGTGTCATGCCGCCTCTTGTGTCCCCAAAAACGTGGCGCGGGAGACCGACCGCCGTAGATCGGTCCCCTCATCCGGGCTGCCTGCCGTGCTGCCTGCCGTCTGTCCCGGGACGGCTGCCGGCTTCTCTGACCCGTGCGGCGCGCGATCCGTCGGTCCACCGGACCCAACGGCTTTGAACCCGCCCTCGCTTAGTAGACGCCAGGAAATGACAAAAAGGCCTTAAGAGTCGAGTCCAAAAAGCCCGTCGATACGCAATCGGAACAGATCCAATATTTGGACATACGAAATCTGCACCCAGTTTTACTGGGAGAATACAAATATACGACCGCGCTTTGAGAGTCGTCCGCAAGGATATGTAACTTACCGGTCACGTGCTCGTAAGGCAACGGGACCGTATATAGAACGCGCTTTCAGCCCCTGAGAAACGGGGCGGGACGGCGTCTAGGCGTCTGAAAAGGCGCCCGAAAAATTTTCCCGGCCCGCGGCGTCATACCGGGAGGGGTGTCGATCGGCCCCGGCGGTGCCGCATATTGGCGTTGGCCGCGCGGCCCGAGGCCGGGCGTGAGCGCAACACAAATAGCCGGCGATCCTCCGGGGCGGTGCCCCGGCTGGTCGCCGGCCGAATTGTGCGTCGTCGAAGTCGGCGCGCCGGGACAGCGACCCCGGCACCGGCCCGTCTTACGCCAGCGCCTTCACGCGCTGGTTCAGGCGGCTGATCTTGCGCGCCTTGGTGTTGCGGTGGATCACGCCCTTGTTGACGCCGCGGGCGAGCTCGGGCTCAGCCTGCTTCAGCGCCACCTGGGCGGCCGCCTTGTCGCCGCGCTGGATCGCGGCCTCGACCTTCTTGACGAAGGTGCGCATGCGGCTCTTGCGCGCGTGGTTGATCTGGTAGCGCCGCGCGTTGCGACGGATGCGCTTCTCGGCGGACTTATGGTGCGCCATGGCTGATCGGTCTTACTCTTGCAGGTTCGGATGTTGCGCTGTGGCGGCGGGTTATATCGGCGGCGTCCGTCGGCGTCAAGCCGGCGCGCAGATGCGGGCGATGGGTGGCTCGGCCCTGGTGCTTCACGCCGACGCTGCCGGGTTG
>CAYRCO010000153.1:5527-7409 GCA_964422775.1 uncultured Rhodovibrio sp. | reverse complement strand
GCGAGCTGGTCGCCCACCTGCAGCAGGAGATCTTGAAGCTCGGCATCACCGGCCCGGAAGGCCACCCCCTGTCCCGCCCGTCGGAGGTCGAGGGCGAGGCCGCGGAGCGGGCGATCACCTTCGCCGATATCATGAACGTGCCGCTTTATATCGTACACAACTCCTGCAAGGAATCGGTCGACGCGATCGCCCGCGCCCGCGCGCAGGGCCAGCGCGTGTTCGGCGAGGCGCTCGCCGGGCACATGCTGATCGACGACAGCGTCTACCAGAACAAGGACTGGGACACGGCCGCGCACTACGTGATGAGCCCGCCGTTCCGCCCGAAGGGCCACCAGGACGCGCTGTGGGCGGCGCTGCAGGCCGGCACGCTGCAGACCACCGCGACCGACCACGCCTGCTTCTGCACCTCGCAAAAGCGTATGGGGCACAACAACTTCACCCAGATCCCCAACGGCACCGCCGGCGTCGAGGACCGGATGCACCTGCTCTGGCACCACGGCGTCAACACCGGCCGCCTGACCGAGACGGAGTTCGTCGCCGCGACCAGCGCCAACACCGCCAAGATCTTCAACATCTATCCGCGCAAGGGCGCGATCCTGGCGGGCGCCGACGCCGACCTGGTGATCTGGGATCCGGAGCGCAAGCGCACGATCTCCAAGGACACCCACCACATGAACATCGACTTCAACATCTTCGAGGGATGGCAAGTCACCGGCACCAACCGCACCACGATCGCCCAGGGCAAGGTGGTCTACCACGACGGCGAACTGAACGTGACCGAGGGCGCCGGCCGCTACATCCCGCGCCCGACCTACCCGCCCTACTACCGCGCGGTGGAGAAGGCGCGGAAGGACAACATGCCCAAGCCCGTCGACCGGATGGGCGGGTAAGCTTTCGCTCGAATAGATCTCGCTCGACTGGCGCCCAAGGGCGCCGGCGCCGCCCCGCACTTTCCGGCCCGCCGGCGCCCTTTCCTTTTTTGGGGAGGTCCAGCCCGGCTCAGCCGACCCGCCCGAGGCTTGGGAAAGTCTCCAGGAGCCACCAGCCGAGTTCGTTGAACGTGCCGGTGACGAACAGCAAGCCGGTCACGACCAGCAGCCCGCCCATCGCCTTTTCCACCTTCGGAATGTGACGCCGGAAGCGCTGCATGAAGCGCATGAACGGCTTGGCCGCCAGCGCCGCGGCCAGGAACGGGATGCCGATCCCGAGCGAATAGATGGTGAGCAGGCTCGCCCCCTCGATCGCCGAGCCCTGGCTGCCGGCCACGAACAGGATGCTCGCCAGCACCGGGCCCACGCATGGCGTCCAGCCGAACGCGAACGCGAGCCCGACGACGAACGAGCCCACCAGGCCCGCCGGCCGCGTCGCGGTCTGGAACCGGGCTTCGCGGTAGAACAGGTTCACCCGGAAGACGCCCAGGAAATGCAGGCCGAAGACGATGATCACCACCCCGGCCACGATCGCCAGCGTATCCAGGTGGTTGGAGAGCATCTGACCGAGCGAGGAGGCGGTCGCGCCCATGATCGTGAACACGACCGTGAACCCCAGCACGAAGGCGAGCGCGGCGAAGAACACGCCCCACGCCTTCCGGCCGGCCTCATCGCCCGCGTCCTGCGCCTGGATGCCTTCCGCCGCCGTCAGCGTCACGCCGCCCAGGAACGCCAGGTACGGCGGCACCAGCGGCAGGATGCAAGGCGACAGGAAACTCAGGATCCCCGCCCCGAACGCCCCCAGATAGCCGACGTCCATCATGCTGCGTGCCCTCCTTAAAGGGCGTCTGCCGCGGTTCCTGCGTTCGCGGGCTGAACGGGCGCCGCCAGCGGGTACCCTCTCCTCCACTGGGAGGAGAGGGACAGGGAGAGAAGGTAGCTACCTCCGCCAG
>CAYRCO010000153.1:0-5517 GCA_964422775.1 uncultured Rhodovibrio sp. | reverse complement strand
CTCCTCCCCTAGCCCCTCCTCCCAGTAGAGGAGGGGGACAAGTGGGGCGTCCGCAGGCGTCTTAACCCGCCCGCGCCTACGCGTTCACCACCTCGATGCGGTCGTTGCGCTCCACCTTCACCGTCCCCTGACGGCGGATGTAGTCGCTGACCACCTGCCAGATCGGCGGCCCCTCGGTGCCCTGGTTGACGCTGGCCCAGCCGGCGACGGTGTAGTCCCGCGCGGCCTCGATCGGCTCGCCCGTCTTGAGCAGGGTCATCTCGGAGATCCGCTTGCCGCGTTCGGCGCGCACGTCGATCCGGTAGCCGAGCCCGCCCATGCGGACCATGTCGCCGCCCTGCTGGTAGTAGGGATCGGGGTTGAACAGGTTATCGGCGACGTCTTCCAGGACGAGCTTGAGCTGCTCGCCGGACATCTGCTGGCGGTACGCCTCGGGATAGGTGATGGCGGTCTGGTTGTAGACGTCTTCCACCGTGATGTCCTGACCCGGCAGCAGCGCAGCGCCCCAGCGGAAGCCTGGCGACAGCGAAATGTCGGCCTCGCGTTCGCTCATCAGCGCCTGGCAGATCAGGTCGTCCCAAGTACCGTTGAAGTTGCCGCGCCGGTAGAGCGGCGTCTCGGTCTGGCCGAGGACGGTCTGCAGCGTCTCCAGGTGCGGGGCGCGGATCTCCTCGACCACGCGCGTCATCTCCGGATCGGGGTCGATCGCGTCCGACAGGACCGGGATCAGACGGTAGCTCCAGTCGGCCACCCGGCCGTCGCGCACGTCCAGGTCCAGGCGCGACAGGAACTTGCCGTGCGAGCCGGAAGCGATCAGCAGCGTGCCGGCGATCTCCTCCGGCTCGGGAATCGCGTCGTGGGTGTGGGCGGTGAAGATGACGTCGATGCCCTCGACGCGCCGGGCCAGCTTGCGGTCGACGTCGAACCCGTCGTGGCTCAGCAGCACCACGACTTCCGCGCCGTCCGCACGGGCGCGCGCCACTTGCTTGCGGACGTTGTCCTCGCGGATGCCGAACGACCAGTCCGGAATCATGTACTGGGGGTTGGCGATCGGGGTATAGGGGAAGGCCTGGCCGATCACGGCGACCTGGGTGCCCGCGCGCTCGAACATCTGGATGCCGTCAAACACCGCCTCTTCCCAGGTCTTGTCGATCACGTTGCCGGCCAGGAACTTGGCGTCGGCCTGCTCCTGCAACTCGTTGAACCGCTGAGCGCCGTAGGTGAACTCCCAGTGGCCGGTCATCGCGTCGACGCCGAGGGCGTTCATCGCGTCCACCATGTCGCCCCCTTCGGTCTTGAGCGCGGTGTAGCTCCCCTGCCAGGTGTCGCCGCCGTCCAGCAGCAGGGTGTTATCGCGCCCGCGCTCCTCCCGGATCGCCTTGACCAGCGTGGCGATCCGGTCGAGCCCGCCGACCCGGCCGTACTGCCGGGCCAGTTCGACGAAGTCGACCGAGCTCAACATGTAGGCGTCAAGCGAGCCGGGCTCGATGCCGTATTCCCGCAGGAAGTCCTTGCCGGTCAGGTGGGGCACCTGGCCCTCCATCCGGCCGACCCCGATGTTAACCGACGGCTCGCGGAAGTAGACGGGCACCAGCTGGGCGTGGATGTCGGTCAGGTTCATCAGCGTCAGGCGCCCCTTGGGCTGGAAGTCGAGCAGCCGGGCCTGATCGATCTGCTGCGAGCCGGCGGCGCGCGCCAGCGGAGCGAGACCGGGCAGCGCGGCCGTGGCTACGGCGACCTGGAGCAAATCGCGTCGGGTGAGCATCGGATGCCTCCTTGGGGCTTGGGGCGCTCGGCGTGTGGGCCGCCGACATTGGCCTCGCCGGACATACCCCGATCGTTCAGCGTTCGCGGGAGAACGCCGGCATGCGTCTTCGTCCGCCGTTGAGCGCGGGGCTGCGTGGTGCGTAGACGACCGGTGGCGCGCCAGCCCTTGCGATCCCTCTCCGCCACCGGGAGGAGGAGGTCGGGAGGAGGATGCGCGCGGCTGACACCGTGCTCACCTCCTCTCCCTGGCCCTCCCCTCCCAGCGGCGGAAAAGGGACCTGCTTCGGTGATCTGCGGACCGGCGTCGGACGCGGCCTTAGGAAACCTCGATCTTTTCCTTGGTGCTGAAGGTCTGGCCGCCGTCTTCGGTCCAGATGAACTCCAGTTCGCCGCTTTCCACCGCCTTCACGTAGAACTCGAAGTACGGGTTGGCGGACACACCCGGATACATATCGGCCTCGAACACGGGCGTGCCGTTATACAGGCACTTGAACGAGTGGATGATGTTGCGCGGGATGACGTTGCCCTCGTCGTCCCGGCGTTGGCCGGTCTCCATCTCGTGCGAGATCAGCGTCTTGATGGTCATCACGTCGCCTTTGGCGGCGCTGCGTGGCACGCGTACGCGGGGGCGGTTGCTGGCCATGGTTCGGTCTCCTTCGAACGAATGTCGCTTCGCGAACGAATGTCGCCTGGCGAACGAATGTCGTTGCGCTCGTCAATCAGCCGGTCGCGCGGCCTCAGCCGCCGCAGCCGCCGATCGTGACCTTGACTTCCTTCTGGGTCATGATCGTCGACCCGTCCGACATCTCGGCGACCGCGATCACGTTCTGCGTCTCGGCCAGACGCATGCGCGTGGACGCGTTCGCCCGCCCGCTCATCGGCGTGAACTTGAAGCTGATGATCTCGGGTTCGGGGTTCTTGGTCGCCATGACGTGGACCGCCTTGACGTGGTCGTCGTCGGTCATCGGGCTGTCGACGCGCACGCCCATCGGCACCGTGCTGCCGTTCTCGGCGATCTCCGGGACGTCCAGTTCGATCTTGCTGGACGCCTGCGGCTCCCCGCCGCCGATCCGCTCCTTGATCGCAGACATGGCCTCGGCCCGTGTGGCCTGGGCGCTGCGCGACCAGACGCTCGCCCCGGCGATCGCGATCGTGCCCATCGCCGCGCCGGACAAGACACGCCGCCGCGTCAGACCGCGGCCTTGGATAATGCCCTTCATCACGCTTACTCCCTCGTTCCGCTGTGTTTGAGGCTCATTGCGCCGACGCCCGGGTGACGGGATCGGCGTCGTTATCTCAGCCTGCTAGAACGCCAGTTGGTCTCGGATCGCCTCGATACCCGCCTTGGCGCAGGCGGCGTCTTCCTCGCCTGTCGGGGCGCCGGATACGCCGACCGCGCCGATCAGGCTGCCCGCGCTGCGCACCGGCTCGCCGCCGCCCAGCATCAGCACGCCCGGGATCTGCCGGGCCCCGGACTGCACCGAGCCGGCGTTGGTGGGCTCGACCAGCGAGAGGGTGTCGCTGCGGAAACTGACGGCCGTGTAGGCTTTTCGCTGCGCTGTCTCGACGGTATGGGGCCCGGCGAACCGCGAGCGCACCATCGCCTGCATCACGCCGAACCGATCGACCACGGCGACGGCGACCTGATAGCCGCGATCCAGACAGTCCTGGCGGGTTTTCTGCGCCAGTTCGACCGCGAGATTGGGTTCCAGGACCTGGAACTTGACGGTGGCGCTGCCGTTGCTCTGCGCGGCCGCCGCCCCCGTCCACAGCATTGCGGCCATGCACGCGGCCGCTGCGATTGTTCTCCTCATTGGCGTTCCTCTCCCCAGAGTATTTTTGGCCGCCCCTTGGCTTTGTTCGTTGTCGATGGGGCGTTGGGCTCGCCGTCCCATTTTTGACGGCGGTCGTTGGACCCGCTCGGCTAGCTCCCGGCGTCGTGGGCTTCTTTGGCCGTGGCGGGGTCCAGCTTTTCGATCAGGTTGCCGAGCTGGCCCCAGAAGAAGGCTTCGCCCGGGTACCCGACAATCCGTCCGACCTCGACACCGTTGCGCGCCAGCACGAAAGTGGGCGTGAACCGCACGCCGCGCTCTAACTCCAGCCCGCCATCGCGATCTCGGTCAAGCCGGACCTCGCGCAGCGGGGCGATCTTCGCCTCCGGGCTGTTGGCGTAGGCCTCGCCGACCTCGCGGTCCCAGGCCTGGCACCAACTGCACCCCGGCACCCGGAACATCACCAGTTCCGCCGCCCGGGCCGACGCTCCACCGAGCAGGCTGCCAGCCACCACGGCACTGACGGCGAGCGCCGCGACCACCCGGGCAACCGCCTTGGCGCGGGTTTTGTCCATCGGTGGAAGTCTTATTTGGCTATCCGCATGTGTCAATCCTTCGCACCTGCCCCGCCGGTCCGGCCCTACTGCCCGCTCGCCTCGCCGCTGGCCTGGTCAGGCTGCAGGCCGGGCGGCAGGGCGACCAGCGTCGGGTGACCGCGATCGCTCGGCGTGACGCCGACGTCGGTTGCGCGGTTCTTGATCTCCACGCTCTCCGCGCAATTCGACATGCAGGGCTCGGCGATCTGGATGTCCGGACGCGGATCCGGACGGATGAACCCGTCGCGGTTGGGCATCTCGATGTCGGCGATGTTGTCCGCGTTGACCGTCTCCTCGAAGCCGATGATGTCATTCAGGTAGAGCACGTAGGCCGTCACCGCGTAGGTCTGGTCGTTGCTCAGCGACTGCGCGTTGCCGAACGGCATGGCGCGGTGGATGTAGTCCCACAGCGTGGTCGCGTACGGCCAATAGCTGCCCACGGTCTTCTCGGGGTCGCTGCTGTCGAGCGAGCCCTCGCCGCCCATCACGGCGGGATAGCGGCCGGCCCCCTCGCCGAACACGCCGTGACAGGCCGCGCAGGCGTTGTCGTAGATCGACTGGCCCTCGGCCGCGGTGCCGCTGCCCTCGGGCGCGCTGTCGCCGTCGACCGGGATGTCGATGTTCCAGCCCGCGACCTCCTGCTCGGTCGCGGCCCGCCCGATGCCGGTATCCGGACCGTCCTGCGCCGTAGCCGGACCGGCCGCCAGGGGCAGCGTCAGCGCCGCCGTGCAAACGGCTGTGCGGAGGTTAGGTAACATGGACATTCTCCACCTCGCCGGTCGACTTGATGAGCCAGGTTTGGATCGCGTTGTTGTGGTAGATGGATTCCTTGCCGCGTTCGGCCTGAAGCTGGTTGATCGTCGGCTGGACGTAGTCCGTCTCGTCGATCACCCGGCTCTGCACCAGACGCTCCTCGCCGCGCCAGTCGAACGGCAGGGTAAACCGGGTCAGGCAGCGCGGCATCACCGGCTCCTCCAGCTTGGCCGTCTGCCAGTTGCGCCCGCCGTCCAGGGACACGTCGACGCGCTTGACCTTGCCGTTGCCCGACCACGCCAGACCGCGCAGCAGCTGCTGGCCCTTGTCGATCAGCGGCATTTCCGGGCACGGGTTGGTGATCACCGACTTGGCTTCCATCGTCCAGGTGAACTGGCGGGCCTTGCCGCTCGGCAGCAGGTCGGTGTAGGTCGAGGTCTCCCAGCGGGTGTGGTAGGGCTTGTCGCCGACTTCCAGCCGGCGCAGCCACTTGATCCACATGTTGCCTTCGAAGCCGGGCACCACCAGGCGCAGGGGATAGCCCTGTTCCGGGCGCAGCCGCTCGCCGTTCATCGCGTAGGCGACCATGCAGTCGTCGAGCGCTTTCTCCAGCGGGATCGACCGGGTCA
>CAYRCO010000152.1:0-7430 GCA_964422775.1 uncultured Rhodovibrio sp. | reverse complement strand
GGATCGATCCCGTCACCGCGCAGGTGATGATGACCTTTTCGTTGGGCACGCGGGCTGTCCTCCCCGGTCTCGTTGTTTTCGCGGCACGCCGCCAGCGCTTTCGCAGGGCGGGTTCGCGCAGCAACCCGCCGAACCGGCGTGCGCGCCCGGCACGGCCGGTTGGTGGGTTGCCGCGAAGCGCGGCGAACCCACCCTACGGCAGCCGTCGCGACCCGAAGGGTCGTGGGAGGGTGAGGGTGGAACTCCCCGCTGTAGGCCGAGGAGTCCCCCTCACCCTGTCCCTCTCCCGCGTTGGGGGGAGGGGACCCGCCGCTGCGGTCGTCTCGGCTCGCGGTCGGCGCCGCTACCCGCCGGGCAGGCCGGCTTCGCGGGCGAAGGCGGCAAGCGCGGCGGCGAGCATGCCGACCAGTTCGTCCAGCTGATCCTCGGTCACGATCATCGGCGGGCAGACCATGACGTGGTCGCCTTCGAGCCCGCCGCGGGTCCGGCGCGAGTAGACGATCAGCCCGCGTTCGTAGGCGAGTTCGACCACCCGCGCGTGCGCGTTCAGGTGCGGCGGCAGGACGGCCATGGTCTCCCGGTCGCCGACCAGCTCGATCGCGCACAGCAGGCCCTTACCGCGGACGTCGCCCACGAACGGGAAGCGGTGCTTCAGCCCTTCCAGCCGATCGAGCAGGCTGGCCCCGCGCGTGGCGGCGTTCGCGATCAGGTCCTGTCGGTCGATCTCCTCCATGACCGCGAGCCCGGCCGCGCAGGCGAGCGGGTTGCCGGCGTAGGTGTAGCCGTGCAGGAAGCCGCCCGCGTCCAGCACCGGCTCGACCAGCCGGTCCGACGCGGCCATCGCGCCCAGCGGCGCGTAGCCGGCGGCGAAGCCCTTGGACAGCACCATGATGTCGGGCGTGATGCCCCAGTGCTCGGCGGCGACGAACGCGCCCGTCCGCCCGGCCCCGCTCATCACCTCGTCGTAGATCAAGAGCACGCCGTAGTGCCGGCAGATCTCTGCCACCCGCGCGTAGTAGCTGTCGGGCGCGACCAGCGCGCCGGTGGAGGCGCCGCCCACGGGTTCCATGATGAAGGCGAGCACGCTCTCTGGCCCCTGGCGCTCGATCTCCGCGGCCAGCAGGTCGGCGTAGCGCCGGCCGCGTTCGTCCCAGGACAGGTCGTCGCGGTCCAGGTAGGCGGTCGGGGCGGGGATCGTCGGCATCTCCCGCATCATCGGACGGAACGGGGCGTTCAGCGGTTCGTAGCCGGTCACCGCCAGCGCGCCCAGCGTGGAGCCGTGGTAGGACGGCTGCCGGGCGATCACCTTCCAACGGCTGCCCTGATCGGTGGCAAGCGCCCATTGCCGCGCGAGCTTGAGGGCGGACTCGACCGCCTCCGACCCGCCGGAGACGAAGAACACCCGGTCGAGGTCGCCCGGCAGGCGCTCAGCCACGGTGGTGGCCAGCTCCTCCGCCGGGGCGTTCTCGAAGTGCAGGCGGTAGGCGAAGGTCGCACGCGCCATCTGCGCCTGCATCGCCTCCAGCACCCGCGGGTTAGCGTGGCCGATATTGGACACCATCGCCCCGGACGAGCCGTCCAGGTAGCAGCGGCCGTGGACGTCCCACATGTACAGCCCTTCCGCCCGGTCGATCAGCGGCCGGCGCTGGCGGCCCTGATAGAACAGGTGGGAGGGCGGGCGCGCGGCGCCGCCGGGGGTCTTCTGCGCCTGCGCCATGGCTACTCCGCGGCCGCCCGGGCCGCCGCGCTCTCGTGCGCGTCGGCGTCGAGCAGGACGACGTCCTGGGCGCGGATGCGCAGCTTGACCGGCTGGCCCTCGTGGAAGGGGTGGCGGTCGATCGGATTGATCGCCTGCAGCTTCAGCGGCCCGGCCTCGACGAAATAGCGCGCGGCCTGGCCTTGATAGTCGACGGCCGTGACCTTGCCGTCGAGCACGACCGAGTCCGGCGCGTCATCCGGCGCGCTTTCCGACAGGAAGACCTTTTCCGCGCGCACGGCCAGACGCACCCGCTCGCCCTGGCGCTGGGCGCGTCCGTCGCGCGGGTGGGCCAGCAGCTCCGGCCCGTCGTCGAGGGCGAGCCGCGCGGTGCCGCCGGAGACGCCCGTAACCTTGCCGGAGAAGATGTTGGAGATGCCGAGGAAGTTGGCGACGAACTCGCTCGCCGGCTCGTTGTAGACCTCCTCGGGCGTGCCCTCCTGCTCGATCCAGCCCTCGCTCATCACCACCACCTTGTCGGACATCGCCAGCGCCTCCGACTGGTCGTGGGTGACGAAGATGGTGGAGATACCGAGTTCGCGCTGGATGCGCTTGAGCTCGACGCGCATCTCCTCGCGCAGGTTGGCGTCGAGGGCGGAGAGCGGTTCGTCCAGCAGCAGCACGTCGGGTTCGATCACGATCGCGCGGGCGAGCGCGATGCGCTGCTGCTGCCCGCCGGACAGCTGCTTGGGCACGCGCTCCTCGACATGCGGGAGCTGGACGAGCTGCAGCGCCTCGCGCACCTTCTTGCGCGCGGTTTCCCTGTCGACGTCGCGGTACTTCAGCCCGAAGGCGACGTTCTCGTAGATCGTCTTGTGCGGGAACAGCGCGTAGTTCTGGAACACGATGCCCAGATTGCGTTTGTGGATCGGCACGTCGTTGACCCGCTGGCCCTTGATCCGGATGTCGCCCTCGCTCGCGTCCTCGAGGCCCGCGATCATGCGCAGGGTCGTCGTCTTGCCGCAGCCCGATGGGCCGACGAAGGTGACGAACGAGCCGCGCTCGACGTTCAGGTCCATGGCGTGGACGGCCGTGAACGCGCCGAAGCGCTTGACGATGTTGCGCAGTTCCACCGCGTGCGGGGACGCGTCTGGGTTCGGACTCTGGGGTGCGGCCAAGGCGGCCTCCCTTGGGGTGTCTGCCGGTCGGCCGCGTCGATACGGCCATCGCGAAAAAAGTGGGCGCGGGGGTCGGCGGCTGGCCCAAGTGTTATTGTTGTTGACCGCCGCCCCGCGCCCGTCATTAGGCGGGCGTCAGGAGCACCTCCCGCCTAATAGCCGCGCTGGATCCGGCCGAACTTCTTGGACCAGTCACCCTCGTTGCTGTTCCAGTAGGCGGGCTTGAAGAAGTTCAGGCCGTCCAGCTTGCCGCTCGGGTCGTAGGCCGGCAGGTTCTTGATCTTGTCGGTCAGCTCGACCTTGTTCGGGTCGAGGGCCGGGGGATAGTTCTGCCCCTCGGCGACCGCGATCGCGACTTCCGGCTCCAGCATGAAGTTGAGCAGCTGTTCGCACGCCTCCATCGGCGAGCCCTTGAGCACGAACAGGCACTCCTGCCAGCCCAGACCGCCCGGCGGGTCGTAGTAGCCGATGTTGTGGCCCTGCTCCTGCAAGGCGGCGATCCGGCCGGACCAGCCCTCGGTCACGTGGATCTCCTGGTTGGCGAGCAGGCTCATCAGCTCCGCGCCCGACTGCCAGTACTTGAGCGCGAGGTCGCGGTGGGTGCGCAGAGCCTCCCAGACGGCCTCGATGTCCTCGATGCCGTTGGGGTCCTGGCCGGTCTGCAGCGCGCCGTACCAGATCCGTGTCTTCCATTCGCCCCAGCCGCCGATCTTACCTTTATGGGCTTCGTCGATCAGGATGTTGGGGCCCTTCTCCCGGATCTCGTCGTCGGAGATCACATCGCGGTTATACGCTAGACCCGTGGTCCCGTAGTCGTACGGCGCTGCCGACAGGCGGCCGTCGGTCACCTCGCGGAAGGGGTCCTGCAGCGTTTTGATGACGAGGTCGAGGTTGGGAATGTTGCTCTCGTCCAGCTTGGTCGAGAAGCCCAGGTTGTGGTAGCGGACGTAGTCGAACACGCCCGACAGGTGGGCGACGTTGAACTCGCCCGGCTGGGCCGAGCGCACGCGGGCCAGGTACTCGTCCGCGCCGCCGAAGGTGCCGTCGACCACCTCGATCCCGGTTTCCTGCTCGTAGGGCTCGAAGGCGTATTCCCGGAACGCTTCCGAGACCACGCCGCCCCAGCCGTCGAAACGCACGCTGTCCGGCTTGGCGGCCAGCGCCGCCTTGCGCAGGCCGGCGACCGGCGTGCCGACGACGCCGGCGGTGACGGTGGCGGCCCCTAGCAGGCTGAGGAAGGTGCGGCGGTCGAGGTCGCCGTTGCGGTAGCGCTCCAGTAGGCGTTCGTAGCGTTTTTGATCGTCCATCTTGTCTCAGGCCTCCCTTGTGTTTGGCGTTGGCGTTTTGGCCGACGGTTGCGGTCCTGGTCGTTCGGCGGTTATCCCGCTCTTGGGGCCGGCTTAGCCGCCGCGGCGGCTGGCCAGCCATCGGGCCAGCCCAGCCCCGGTCAGCGGCAGGGCCACTGTGATGATAATCATGACGGTGCCGAGCGCGTTGATCTCCGGGCTGATCGAGTTGCGCAGCATGGCGAAGATCTGGGTGGGCACCGTCTCCACCCCCGGCGGCTTCCAGAACAGCGTGCCGGTGATGTCGTCGAACGAGATGGTGAAGGCGAACAGCATGCCCGCCGCCACCGCCGGCATCAAAAGCGGCAGCGTCACCTGGAAGAAGGTCTGCAACGGGTTCGCGCCCAGCGACAGCGCGGCCTCCTCGTACTCCTTGCGGATGCCGACCAGCCGCGCCTGCACCACCAGCACCACGAACGGCAGCGTGAAGATCACGTGGCCCAGCAGCAGCAGCACGAAGTTCTTGGGCATGCCGAGGAACTTGAGGAACAGCAGCAGCGACACGGCCAGCACCACCTCGGGCACCAGGATCGGCGCGATCAGGGCGGTGTTCAGCAGGTTCTTGCCGGGGAAGTCGTAGCGCACCATCGCAAGCGACGCGCACACGCCGATGGTGGTCGAGATCACGGCCGTGAGCGCGCCCAGCAGCATCGAGGTCTTGAAGGCGCGGATGATCGCGTCGTTCTGCGCCAGTTCGACGAACCAGCGGAAGCTCAAGCCGGTCATCGGGAAGGAGCCGAACTGGCTGGCGTTGAACGCCAGCAGCATGACCACCGCGACCGGCGCGAACATGAACACGTAGGTCAGCACCGTGGCGACCTTGATGAACGTCCAGCCGGTGGGCGCGCGCGCCCTCATAGTCCCACCCCGCCGATCACCCCAGGTCCCACCCCGTCCATCACCCGAGCCCCTTGGTGATCTGGCCCAGGCTCAGATAGCGGTTGTACAGCAGCACGACCGCGCCCAGGACCAGCAGCAGGACGATCGACAGCGCCGAGCCGAGCGGCCAGTTCAGCTGGGTGATGATCGCGTCGTAGATCAGGTTGGCGAACATGCCGTCGCCGGGCCCGCCAAGCACGATCGGGGTGATGTAGGTGCCCGAGCCCAGCACGAAGCACAGCAGGCTCCCCGCCGCCAGGCCCGGCAGCGACAGCGGCAGCGTCACCTCCCGGAACGCCTGGAACGGGGTCGAGCCGAGCGAGCGCGCGGCGGCCGTCAGGTTGGGGTCGATCCCTTCCAGACTGACGTAGATGTTGAGCACCATGAACGGCAGCAGGAAGTGGATCAGGCCCAGGATCACCGTGGTCTCGTTGTAGAGCATCTGTAAGGGCTCGGAGACGATGCCAAGCGACTGCAGCACGTAGTTCACCGCGCCCGAGACGCCTAAGATGTTGATCCAGGACATCGTGCGGATGATGTAGCTGATCCAGAACGGCAGCATCAGCAGCAGCAACAGGAACGCCTTGTTGCGCATCTTCGAGAACGCGATGAAGTAGGCCGCCGGATAGCCCATCAGCGCGCAGCAGACCGTGGTGATCGCGCCGACCTTGAGCGTGTAGAGCAGCACGTCCCGGAAGAACGGGTCGCTCAGCACCTCGATCCAGTTGTCGAGGTAGAAGCCGACCTGCTCGTCCCCCGCGGCCGTGCGCAGCCAGAACGAATAGACCACGACAAAACAGGTCGGGATCGCGAGCAACAGCGTGATCGCGGTCAGCGCCGGCGACAGCAGCACCCAGGGACGCATGTCGCGCGTGTCCGCGTCGCTCATCGCCATGCCCGTCTCCCGGTAGCTCCCCGATGCCGCGGTCCCTGCTTGCGGACCGTCGGCGCGCCCGACCGGTCTGATTCGCCGGCCTGTCGATTGGAGTTGGCACCGCAGACGCGCTATAACGCAAATAGATAAGTAAAATGGTTCACATAGACAGCGGCTATGCCCCCGCCGATGCGGGGATCGGCCGGGAGGGAACGGGCGCATGGACGACGCCAGCCTGGAGCGGATTCCCCGGCAGCTGGACTGGAACCTGCTGCGCACTTTCATGGTGATCGTGCAGGAGGGCAGCATCACCCGCGCCGCCAACCGGCTCTTGTTGAAGCAGCCGACCGTCTCCAGCGCGCTCAAGCGCCTGGAGATGCAGCTCGACCGGCAGCTGATCGAACGCGGCGGCGGCGCCTTCCGGGTGACGGAAGCGGGCGAGTTGCTCTACCGGGAGTGCGTCGACATCTACGGCAACATCTCCCGCCTGTCGGTGCTGCTGCGCGACGTGCAGGAGGAGATCACCGGCCACGTCACGATCGCCAGCGCCAGCCACGTCGTCTGCCCGTTCTACGACGAGACCCTGGCGGACGTGCACGCCCGCCATCCGGGCATCACCTATCAGGTCGAGGTCGACACCAGCGCGGAGGTGCAGCGGGCGGTGCTGCAGAAGACCGCCAGCTTCGGCATCGGCCTGGTGCACGAACGCCACCCGCAGCTGAGCTACGACTGGATGTTCCGGGAGCACTTCGGCTTTTTCTGCGGGCCCCGGCACCGGCTGTTCCGGCGGCGCGGGCTGCAGTTGGCCGACCTGCGGCAGGAGAGCTTCGTCTCCTTCAAGACCGACCAGATCTCCGACGCGCTCCGGCCGGTGGCGTTGTTGCGCGCGCAGGAGAACCTGGCCGACCGGATCATCGCCACCTCCAGCCACTTGGAGGAGGTGCGGCGGATGATCGTCGCCGGGATCGGCATCGGCGTGCTGCCGATCCATGCCGTCGAACGCGACCTGCGCGACGGCCTGCTCTGGCGCCTGCCGCCTTACGAGGCGCCGCCGGCGATCGACATCTACCTGATCGCCAACCCCGCGACCCCGCTCAACCGCGCCGAACACACCGTCCTCGCCGCGCTGCGCCGGCGCCTGGCGGAAATCCCGGAGGCGCAGCGAACGTATGGGTGAGCGGGCAGGAAGGGCGGTGACGAGCTTGGCAAATTGCCGCGGCGGGTCCCCTCTCCTCCGCTGGGAGGAGAGGGACAGGGAGAGGAGGTGGCCCGCATCGTTAAAGTTCGCGGCAGCCTCCTCCCCTAACCCCTCCTCCCAGTGGAGGAGGGGAACCAATGAGGGGCCGCGATTCCAGGTAGGCTCAGCTAAGCCCGCTCCGCCAGCACCTGCAGGCCATCGTCCTCCACCCGGCGCACGCTCTCGCCAGGCGCCGTGAAGCCGAGGGCAGCGTAGGCGG
>CAYRCO010000151.1:0-7469 GCA_964422775.1 uncultured Rhodovibrio sp. | reverse complement strand
CCGTACGGGTCGGCGGCGTCGCGCAGGCCATCCCCTAAGAAGTTGAACGCCAGCACCACGACGATCACCGGCACCACCGGCAGCATCAGCCAGGGGTAGAGCGCGACCACGTTGATGTTCTGCGCCTCGCTCAACAGCACGCCCCAGCTGGTGATCGGTGGGCGCAGGCCGAGGCCGAGGAACGACAGCGCCGTCTCGCCCAGGATCATGGTCGGGATCGACAGGGTGGCGCTCGCGATCAGGTGGCTGGCGAAGCTGGGCAGCAGGTGGCGGAAGATGATCCTGGGCGGCCGCGCCCCCATCAGCTGGGCCGCGGTGGCGAAGTCCTCCTCGCGCAGGGAGAGCAGCTTGGCGCGCACCGCCCGCGCCAAGCCCGGCCAGTCCAGCAGGCCCAGGATCACGGTGATCCCGAAGTAGACCCACAGAGGGCTCCAGGTGACCGGCAGGGCGGCGGACAGCGCCAGCCACAGCGGGATTTCAGGAAACGCGCGGATGATCTCGATGCTGCGCTGCGCGCCGACGTCGACCCAGCCGCCGTAATAGCCCGCTGCCCCGCCGATCGTGATCCCGAGCAGGAAGGAGATCGCGATGCCAACCAAGCCGATGGTGAGCGAGATCCGCGCGCCGTAGACGATCCGGGAGAACATGTCCCGGCCCAGCCGGTCGGTGCCGAGCAGGAACAGCGTGCCCCCTTCGGCCGGGCAGACCAGGTGGAAGTCCGCCTCGAACAGGTCCCAGAAGCGGTAGGAATCGCCCGAGCAGAAGAACCGCAGCGGCTGTACGTCGGTTTTATCCGGCGTGTACTCGCGCTTCAGGTTCTCCATGTTGAGCTTGTAGTCGAAGCCGTAGACGAACGGGCCGACGAACTCGCCCTCGTGGAACAGGTGCACGCTCTGCGGCGGGGCGTAGATATGGTCGGTGAAGCGGCTGTGCAGGTTGTAGGGCGCGATCACCTCGGAGATCAGGGTCGAGGCGTAGAGGATCAGGAGCAGGATGCCGGAGGCGACCGCCAGCCGGTGGCGCTTCAGCTTCCACCACATCATCCGCCATTGCGAGGCGCGGTAGAGCCGCTCCTGCTCCGGCGTCATCGGGGTTTCCTCGGCCGGCTGGAACGGCGCGTCATCCACCCGGTGCGGGATCTGCCCGCGCGCCGGCCCGCCCAGCCGGACCCCCGGCCGGCCGCCGCCGCTGCCGTCCTGGCCGGTCGTGCTGCTCATCTGGCCGCCTTCCCTTCCAGCCGGATCCGGGGATCGAGCGCGGCCAGCGCCAGATCGCTCAGCAGCATGCCGATCACCGTCAGGATCGCCAGGAACATCAGGAACGAGCCGGCCAGGTACATATCCTGGCTTTTCAGCGCGGCGATCAGCATCTGCCCCGTGGTCGGCAGGTCGAGCACGACCGAGACGATCGCCGCCCCGGAGACGACCTGCGGCAGCAGGTTGCCGATGTCGGCGATGAACGGGTTGATCGCCAGGCGCAGCGGGTACTTCAGCAATAGCTTACCCGGCGACAGGCCCTTGGCGCGGCCGGTCACGACGTACTGCTTCTGCAGCTCGTCCAGGAGGTTGGCGCGCAGCCGGCGGATCATGGCGGCGGTTCCGCTGGTCCCGATCACCACCACCGGCACCCACAGGTGCGCCAGCACCGAGCCGACCTTGCCCCAGGACCACGGCTGGTCGACGTACTGCGGGTCCATCAGCCCGCCGATCGAGGTGCCGAACCAGATGTTGGCGGCGTAGAGCAGGATCAGCGCCAGCAGGAAGTTCGGCGTCGCCAGCCCCAGAAAGCCGATGAAGCTGAGCGTGTAGTCGCCGATCGAGTACTGCCGCACGGCGGTGTAGATGCCGATCGGGAAGGCGACCGCGTAGGTGAACAGGATGGTGACGATCGAGATCACGAAGGTCAGCAGCAGCCGGTCGCCGATCAGATCCGAGACCGGCAGCTGGTATTCGAAGCTGTATCCCAGATCGCCCTGTAGGAGGCCGCCGGCCCACATCAGGTATTGCTTCCAAAGCGGCTGATCCAGGCCGTACTTCTCGCGCAGATAGGCGATCCGCTCGTCGTTCACCCCCTCGCCCTGCGCGGCAAGCTCGGCGACGTAGGTGGAGAGATAGTCGCCGGGCGGCAGCTGGATGATCACGAAGATGATCACGCTGATCGCGATCAGCGTGGGCACCATGGTGATCAGGCGGCGGACGGTATAGGCGAACATGCGGCGCGGGCCTACCCTTGGATCGTACGCGTACGGGCGTCGGCGTCGCCGGGCTCAGCGTCCCCGGGGCCGGCCCCGGCGGTCTCGGCGTCCTCTGCCCACCAGAAGGTGTCCGGCCGGTACAGGCCGAAGAACGACCCGGGATCCCAGTTGTACAGGCCTTCCTGCGGCACGCCGCGCAGACGGGTGTGCACCACCACCGGCTGCGGCACGTCGGCGATCAGGCCGATGGTGTACTGCTGTTCGGCGTTGATCCCCAGCATCTCGTGCCAGATCGCCCGACGGCGTTCGGTGTCCTGGGTGACGTACCATTCCTCGTACAGCTCCAACAGGCGCCGGGGCTTTTCCATGTCCACCGGCTCCCCGGAGCGGCCGCCGGTCTGGTAGTACTGCCCCCACTTCGACCACTGATAGCTGTACTGGTCGACCGGGGCCAGCTCCTGCGGGCTCATGTCTGCGGTCGGCACGCCGTTCTCCAGACCCTTCCAGATGCCCATGATGCTGTCGCCGGCGAAGGTCCGCCGGCGGAACACCGAGCGCTGCGTGGCGCTGGTGTGCAGGCCGATGCCCGCCTTTTGCCAACTGTCGGTGATCAATTGCAGAAGGTCGGACTCCTCGGTGCTCTCGCCCGCGCTCTCGATCACGATCTCGCAGCGCCGGCCGTCGGGCAGTAGGCGATAGCCGCGGTCGTCGCGCTCGGTGAGCCCGATCTCGTCCAACAGCTGATTGGCGCGGTCCACCGCGAACTCGGTCCAGACCTGCCGGTAGTGCTCGCGGTAGAGCGGGCTGCGCGGCAGCACCGTGTTGTTCCCCTCCAGCGCCAGGCCGTAATAGATCACCTGGTTCAGTTCGTAGCGGTGGATCGCCAGCGACAGCGCCCGGCGGAAGCGCACGTCGCGGATCAACGCGCGCCAGGTCGGGTCGTTCGCGTTCAGGTTCGGGTAGAGCGTGTGCTTGGAGCCGTAGGCCGGCTTCCACAGCCGCACCTCCAGGGGGAACCGGTCCTCCGCCTCCTTCAGGAAGGTGTAGTTGTCGAAGCGGATGTAGCGCGCCTGCAGGTCGCTCTCGCCGGCCCCGGTCTTGGCCGGGATGATGCCGGGGGCGGCGATCTTGACGATCAGCCGGTCGATGTAGGGCAGCTGCCGGCCCTGCCGGTCGACCCGGTGGTAGAAGGGGTTGCGCTCGAACACGAAGCGCTGCGAGGGCGGCCGGGTGGTGTTCACCCACGGCTGCAGGGTGGGCAGGTCCGGATTGTCCTGGTCGTACAAGTTGTCCAGGTAGGTATGCAGGTCCGCCCAGTCGCGCTGGTCGTATTCGGCGACCCGCGCCTGCAGCTTGTCCGCGGGCGCGTAATCGACGTGGAACCGCTTCATGTAGTGCGCCGGGCGGTACAGGTAGATCGGCAGCGCCCCCGCCAGGTCGTGCAAGAAGGTCGGGTTCGGCTTCGACCAGGCGTAGACGATCGTGCGGTCGTCCGGGAAGCTGACTTGCGGCAACTCGCCGTCGACCTCGAGCGTGCGCGGCGGGCCCGAGGGGTAGAGCTGCTCGTGGTTCGCCACGTCCTCCCACCAGTAGCGGAAATCCTCGCTGGTGAAGGGATGGCCGTCGGACCAGCGGTGGCCGCGGCGCAGGCGGATGGTGAAGATCCGCCCGTCCTCGACCTCGACATCCTGCGCCAAGTCGGGCTTGAGCTCGAGGTCGCTCGAATAGCCGACCAGGCGGCCGTAGCCATAGACCGCGATCTGGCTGAGGTCGCCCTGCTTGCCCATCAACAGGCGCAGGTCGCCGCCGTAGCGCCCGGGCGCCTGCCAGGGCAGGTCGAGCGTCTCCACCTGCGGGCTGGCGGGCACGCGCTCCGGCATCGGCGGCAGCTCGCCGTCGGCTACACGCTTGCGCAGGATCGGCGGCTCTTCCCCGTTCGCGCCGACCGGCCGCGGCAGGCCCGGCGCCAGACGCAGCGCGGCCAACCCCGCCGCGCCGCCCAGCAGCAGCTGGCGGCGCGACAGGCGCGCGCGGGCCGTGGTCGCCCCTGCCCCGCGGCTCATTGCGCGGCCTCCATCGGCTGGGGCACATGGGTCGCGCGGACGTAATGCCCGCCGCCCAGGTCGATCAGGTGCGGCGGCTTTTCGTCCGCCCCGTTATGGCCGAACGGCGCCGGCCACGCCGCCGGGTCGGAGACCCGCTCGCTCAACAGCGCGCCCAGGTCGAGCCGGCGGTTCGGGTCCGGCGCGGGCACAGCCTGCAATAGCGCCCGGGTGTAGGGATGGCGGGCGTCGCGGAAGATCGCCTGGCGCGGCGCGAGCTCGACCAGTTCGCCCTTGCACATCACCGCGATCCGGTCGGCCAGGTAATCCACGACCGCCAGGTTATGGCTGATGAACAGGTAGGTCAGGCCGAGTTCGCGCTGCAGGTCGCGCAGCAGGTTCAGGATCTGCGCCTGGATCGAGACGTCGAGCGCGCTCACCGGCTCGTCGCAGATCAGGAGATCGGGCTTGAGCGCGAGCGCGCGGGCGATGCCGATGCGCTGGCGCTGGCCGCCGGAGAAGGAGTGCGGGTAGCGCTGCAGGTGCTTCGGCTCCAGGCCGACCACCTGCATCAGCTCGGCGATCATCTCCCGCCGCCAGGCCTTGTCGCCGATGCCGTGGATCACGAACGGCTCTCTCAGAATGTCCGCAACGGTCATCCGCGGGTTGAGCGCCGAGAAGGGGTCCTGGAAGATGTACTGCACCTTGCGCCGGTAGGCGTCGAGTTCCGCGTCCTCGAGCGCCAGCACGTCGCGTTCGGTGCCGCGGTCGTCGTACACAATGCGCCCAGCGTCCGGCGTCATGGCGCGCATGATCGACTTGGACACGGTCGACTTGCCGCAGCCGCTCTCTCCCACCAGGCCCAGGCATTCGCCCTGGCGGATGGTGAAGCTGACGTCGTCGACCGCGGTGATCCGCTGCTCCTTGGCGCCGAACCAACCGTTCTTGCGCAGCCCGAAGGTCTTGGTCAGCCCGTCGACCGTGAGCAGCGGGCGGCTGCCGTCGACCGGCCGACCGCGCTCTTCGCCGGCGGCGCGCGCCCACAGCCGGCTGCCCGGGGTGTGCGGCACCTCGCGCAGCGGCGTCAGCCGCTCCCCGGGCGCCATGTCGAAGCGCGGGACCGCCGCCATCAGCGCCTTCAGGTAGGGATGGCGCGGCTGGTGGAAGATCGCGTCGCGCGGGCCACTTTCCATCACCCGGCCGCGGTACATCACCACGACCTCCTCGGCGACGTTGGCGACCACGCCCAGGTCGTGGGTGACCATCAGTACCGCCATGCCGAGCTCGCCCTGCAGGTCGCGGATCAGCTTCAGGATCTGCGCCTGGATGGTGACGTCGAGCGCGGTGGTCGGCTCGTCCGCGACCAAGAGCGACGGGCGGCAGATCAGCGCCATCGCGATCATCGCCCGCTGGCGCAGGCCGCCCGACAGCTCGAAGGGATAGGTGGTGAGCGCGCGCTCAGGGTCCGGGAAGCCGACCAGCCGCAGCATGTCGCGGGTCAGCTCGGTCGCCTCCGCCCGGCTGACGTCGCGGTGCAGGCGCAACGCCTCGCCCACCTGGTCGCCCACCGTGTGTACGGGCGACAGGGAGGTCATCGGCTCTTGGAAGATGATCGAGATTCGGTCGCCGCGGAGCGCGCGCATCTCCGGCGAGCGCGGCGGCAACGCCGCGATGTCGACCGGCTGGTCGCCGCTGCCGCCCGGGGCGGAGACCTTGGGATCGTCGAACAGAATGCGTCCGCGGTCGATCCGGGCGACGCGCGGCAGGATGCCCATGATCGCCTGCCCGGTGACCGACTTGCCGGACCCGGATTCCCCGACAATCGCGACCGTGCCGCCCACCGGCACCCGGAAGGAGACGCCGCGCACCGCCTCCACCCGGCCCCCCATCAGGCCGAAGGAGACGTGCAGGTCCTCCACGCGCAAGAGGTCGCTCATGCCCGCTCCCCACGCCAGTCTTGGACTTGCCGGGCCGGCTCCTGAACCCGGCGCGCCTCATGGCCTTGGCTTTCCGGCGCGGCCGCCCCCTCGACCTCGCGGGCGAACGCGGCGATGCCGGGCGGCGGGGCGAGGTCGCCGTCGGCGTCGATGCCGAAGGCCTGCATGTTCTGAACCGTCGGGATATCCAGCGCCAGACGGTTGGCGCGCGCCGCCGCGCCCGCGCGCCAGACCAGGTAGTCGAACCCGTTCAGGCTGCTCTCGAACGACAGGCGCGCGCCCGGGGCGCGCAGCTTGAGTTGGTAGAAGCCGCCTTCCGCCTTGCGCTCGCGCTTGCTGCCGTAATAGCGCAGCCGCACGTCCGTGACCGCGTCCCACGCCAGCTCACGCGTGGCGAGCGCCCGCCGGCCGATGCCGTCCGGGCGCACCTCCACCCGGGTGATCTGCCGGGCCGCCGTGCGCGCGCCGAAGCCGGCGAACAGCAGGGTCAGCCCGCCGACCGACAGCCCGAGCGCCCAGCCCACCGGGTTCACCGCCAGAACGCTGACCCCGACCCCGACACCGAACGCGGTGCGCAGATAATCGCCGATCAGCGTCCCCGGGGGATAGCGCAGCGTTCTTGCCGTCTCGCTCACCACTCCTCCGTTGGCCCGTCCACGGAACGTCAGCCCCCACCGTCGGCACCTTAGAGTGCGTTTGGAGAAGGGGGAACCACCTTCCGTCAGAATCGCACCCTACCCGGTTGAAACCGGCGCCGCGTTAGCGCCCGAGCGAGTCCGCCCGGGTTGGTCGTTTGACAAAGGCGAAGTCGGCGAGGATCTCCGCTGAGGTCGCGACGCCGCTCAGATCGAGTGCCGATATCCCCGCGGGCACCGCCCCCGTCGCCGGATCGGGCGCGAGCGCCCGGTCCACGGCCTCCGCCAGCCGCGCCGGGGTCAACTCGGCCTCCCGGACCTGCGCCAGACGCCCGGCCGCGGCCAGCCGTTCGGCGCGCAGCGCCTGCTCGCGCTCACCGCCGTCGCCCTCGAACGGCACCACCACGCCGGGCACGCCCGCGGCGAGCAGCTCCGTCACGGTGTTGTACCCGGCCTGGCTGATCGACAGTCGGCAAGCGGTGAGCAGGCGCGGGAAATCCGGCCGGTTGCGCTCGACCACGGTGCCCGGATCGGCCGCGGCCAGGACCGCGTCGAAGCTGTCCTGCGCCAGGTTGCCACCCAGCAGCACCCGCCAGGGCGCATCGCCGGCCCGCCGGCTGAGCGCGCGGGGCGTGCGCGTCCGGCGCGTGCTGACCGTTCC
>CAYRCO010000150.1:0-7477 GCA_964422775.1 uncultured Rhodovibrio sp. | reverse complement strand
GGCCGACGATCTGGCTGTTGGTGTTCGCCGTCGGCTTCCGCAGCATGCTGGAGGTGGCGCGTGTGCCGCCGTACGACGTTCAGGTCGGTTACGAGACCTACGTCGTCCCTGGCCTGCTCGGCATGATCCAGCTGTTCAACGGCATGCAGAGCTCGCTCTCGCTGGTCGTGGACCGGGAGCTCGGCAGCATGCGGATGCTCTTGGCCGCCCCATTGCCGCCCGGCTACCTGCTGTTCTGCAAGCTGCTGGCCGGGGTCGCGGTGTCGCTGATCCAGATCGTGCTGTTCGTGCTGGTCGCGGAAGCGACCGTGGTCGACCTGCCGCTGCTGGGGCTGCTGCGGGCATTACCGGTGCTGCTGCTGACCGGCGTGATGCTGGGGTCGATCGGGCTGCTGCTGTCGGCGACCGTGCGGGAGCTGGAGAACTTCGCGGGCGTGATGAACTTCGTGATCTTCCCGCTATTCTTCCTGTCCTCCGCGCTCTATCCGCTGGTGCAGATGCGCGCTTCGAGCGAGCTTCTGTACTGGATCAGTCTGATCAACCCGTTCACCCACGCGGTCGAGGCGATCCGCTTCGCGCTTTACGGCGAGCTTGCGGGCGAAGCGCTTCTGGTGGTTGCCGGCTGTACGGTCGCCGGCTTCGCCCTTGCGCTGCGCGGCTACCGCGCGCGCACCGAAGGCACGCGGCGATAGCGCGGCGGCCCCCGGCGCAATCGGCCATCGAGGCGCCTACAACCTCAAGCGTTCACGTCCTGCAGAAGACGGCCGTAGCGCCGCGTCTCCCGCAGCACTTCCCGCAGGGTGACGAAGCCCCGGCCCTGCAGCATCGGGATCATGGCGCACAGGGCAGCCGCCGTCGCTTCCGCGTCGCCCAGCGCGGTGTGCCGGCGCTCGGCCGCGATCTCGATACCGAGGCGCTGACACAAAGCGTCCAGGTTGTGCGCCTCGTTGGTGCCGAACAGGACGGCCGAGAGCAGCACCGTGTCCAGAACGGGATGGTCGAACTGCGCCCCGATCGCCGCTTCCTGGCGCTTCAGGAAGCCGAGGTCGAACGGCGCGTTGTGCGCCACCAGGACCGCGTCCTGGGCGAAGCCGTGCAGGCGGGCGACCGCGTCGGGGATAGCCGGCGCGCCCACCACCTGGTCATCCGTGATGCCGTGGACGCGGCTCGCCTGCTTGGGGATCCGGCGGCCGGGATCGACCAGCGTGTCCATCGCCTCGCCGGCGATCAGCCGGCCGTTGACCACCCGAACCGCGGCGATCTGGACCAGTTCATCGCGCGCCGGCTCCAGACCGGTCGTCTCGGTATCGAACACGACGTAGGGGATCTCGGCGAGCGGCCGGTCCGTCAGCGGCCCCTCCCCCTGGCGTTCCAGCAGCTCGAAGTCGAACACCAGCGGCCGGGCCGCGGTCGGCGACAGGCCGTACGTGTCCTGTTCCAGGATCAGCATCTCGCCGAACCCGCGCGCCAGCTGTTTCAAGCGCACCCGCACAGTGACGTCGCAGCGCGCGCCCGGCGCGTCGAACGCAACCTCGTCGCCCGTTTCTGAGGCGTCCTGGCGCGCGCGATCGAGCGCGGCAGGGTCGAAATAATCCGCGATCGGCGCCCCCAAGCGCGGCGGCGCGATCTGCGCCAGGATCACGCTCGCCTGCGCGTCGTAGAGCACGATCCGCCCGCTCGAGCTGACCAGCACGACCGCGACCGGGATCTCGCTCAACAGCGCCGTCAGCCACTCCCGCTCGGCCTGCAGACGCTGCGCGACCTCGCCGACCCCACCGTCCTGCGCGTCGCCGAGGCGCTCGGCCAGCGCTTGGGCGGCCGGCCCCAGGTCGCCCAGGTAGCGCGCATTGAGGTCGGCGAACTGGCCGGCCCCTGCGTGCGCACGTGCGCGCATCTGGGATGCCAGGCGCTGGACCGGCTTGGCGACATTCTCATCGAACAACAGCCACACGAACACGGTCAGGCCGAGCACCGCGAAGCCGAGCACCACGCCCGCAGCGACGAAGCCGTTCAGCGTATCCGACTGACCGGCGTAGCGGTAACCCAGCACCAGCGCCACCGCCACGGCAGCTACGATCGCGCCCGCCAGCAGCGCGAACAGCAGGAAGATCCGCACACGCAGGCTCAGACGCGCCAACATCAGCGCGCACCCATCAGGACGGTTCCGCGCAACTGGTGCGCTGCACCGGATCGTCGGCGTCCACCTTACGCCAGTCGACGTTGGCGAGCTGCCCGTCCGGACCGAACTGCACCTCGCCGGACAACTGCGCGCGTAGCTGGCGGTCGCAGTCGACCACGACCGTGGCCTGACGGGGCTGCTGCCAGCGCCCGTAGAACAGCAGCTTGACGATCCGCCGCTCCGGCCGGTCGGGGTGTGTGCGGATCGACGCCTGGTCGACCGCGGCGAACCGATCGACATAGGGGAACAGGTAGGTCCACGGCCGGTAGACCTCCTGCGACTGGTGGGCGTGGGCCACGACCACGCCGTCCGGCAGGTTGTCGCGGGTGCGCTCGTACCAGGTGTACTCGTTGACGATCGTCACACCGAGCATTGCGGCGCCCGCGGCGACCGGCACGAACCAACGGCCCAGCCAGCCCCAAGTCAGGCGGCGCAGCAGGATGGCGACGCCGGCGGCGCCGACCGCCGCCGTCACGGTCGCGATCAGTTCAAGCAGCATGGAAGCCCGTCATCTCCCCAGCAGGCCGGCGCGTCCTTTATGTTCCAGCGCGTCCGTGCCCGTCCCGTCGTCCGGTCTCAGTTTAGCCCACGCTGCGCCCGTGGCCGAGCGATGATTGCAGTCCCTTGACCACCACGAAGGCGTCGCGCAAGTGGCTGCGCTCCAGATGCGGCAGCTCCTCCGGCGCCATGTAGTTGTCCGGCGCCTCGCCCTGCTCGACCCGGTGGGCCTGGTGGCGCAGACGCGTCTCGGCGATCGTGTCGTAGGCCGCGAGCAGGTCGTCGCTGCCCTGCTGGCTGATCAGCCGGGCCTCGCCCGCGGCCTCCAGCCGGGCGCGCGTGTTGACCGGCTTGAGCCGGCCCTGCAGCGCGTAGATCCGCGCGAGGTCGACCACCGGCACCACGCCGGAGTGCTTGAGGTCGAGTTGCTTCTTGTGCTCGCCGGAGCGGATCGTGGCGAAGCCGCGCAGCAGACCCAGCGGCGGGGTGTGCTTGAGTGCGTTGGACGCCATGTGCGCAACGAAGATGCTGTTCTTGCTGGCCCGCTTCAGGGTTTCCCCGTGCAGGCCTTCGAACAGCTCGAACGCGCCCCCGATCGGGCGCAGGTCGAACATCACGCTCGCGAGCATCTGCGCTTCCGGGTTGGGCGTCTCGATCCAGTCCCGGAAGTAGCTGCGCCAGACCCTGACCGGCTGACGCCAGCGCGGGTTAGTCGCCATCATGTCGCCCGGACAATAGACGTAGCCGATAGTGTGCAGACCGTCGCTGACGAACCGCGCCAGCTTGTCGAAGTACGCGTAATCCGCCTCGCCTACGCTGTCGTCCAGCATCAGGCAGTTGTCCTGGTCTGACACGCCGGTCTGCTCTTGGCGGCCCTGACTGCCGCAGGCGAGCCACAGGTAGCGAACCGGCGGCGGGCCGAGTTCGCGCTCCGCCAGGGTCAGCAGTCGCCGGGTCGCCGCGTCGGCGATGTCGGTGATCAGCCGGGTCACGGTCTCGTGCCGGTGTCCCAGGCTGACCAGCTGGGCCAGCAGCTGCGGGATGCGGGCGGTGGTCGGAATCATGTCCGCGGCGCTGTCGGCGGTCGCCACCTCGCGCACCAGCGTCGCCGAAGACAGCGCCTGGAAACGCATCAGGTCGGTCTGGGTGACGATGCCCAGAAGCGCCCCGTCCTCGACGATCGGCACGTGGCCGATGCCACGCTCCTGCATAGCATGCAGCACGTCGGAGCCGATCGCGCGCGGCGAGAGGTGCAGCGGGTCGGCGGTCATCACCTCGCGCACGGGCGTCTCGTGCGACAGGTCGTGGGCGACCACCTTGTTGGTGAGGTCGCGCACCGTGACGATCCCAGCGAGCTTGCCGTCGTCGACCACGCACAGCGAGGAGATGCGCCGTTCCGCCATCATCCGCGCGGCCGCGCGCACCGAGGTGTCGGAGGTACAGGTCACCGGCTCGCCCGCCATCAGCGCGGACACGCGCGAGGTGCCGAGGTCGTCGCTGTCACGCCGTAGCCGGCCGGAGCGGTCGAAGAAACGCCGGGCGGCGGCGTTGTCCGCGATCAGCGCCTGAAAGTCCGCCTGGCCCAGCACCAAGAGACGGCTGTCGCGCACCGCCTTGGCGGAGGTCACCGCCCGGCCGTCACGCAGCAGGCCGCGCTCGCCGAACGAGTTGCGCGGCCCCAGCAGCGACACCGGCGCGTCGTGCGCGTCCCGGACTTCCACTTCGCCGCTATGGATCAGGTAGAGGCCGTCGAGCGGTTGATTGAGCGCGTAGATCTGGGTCCCGGCTGCATAGTCGCGCTGCTCGAACCGCCGGGCGAGGTCCGCCAGCGCCGTATCGTCCAGACTGTCGTAGGGATGGACCGAGCGCAGGAAGGCAAGCAGGCCGTCTTCCGACAGCTGAGGTGTCTCGGTCATCTCGGGTCTCCTATCCCGGCGCTCGGCCGGTCATCGGATTCGGGGCGATGACGGGCCGGGGCATCACGCCCCGGCCCGCCGGTCGCATCCAAGCCAGCCAGAGGGATCAGTGATCCGCCTGAGCCGCGGCCGCCCCACGGGGCGAACGCACGCTGTCGACCAGATCCTTGATCTCCTGCGGCGTGTCGGCGGTCGCCTTGGAGACGCCGAAGGCGACCGCGAAGTTGATCAGCGCGCCGACCGCACCGATCGCCGTCGACTTCAGACCGAACAGCGACCCCTCGACCGTGTCGGGGAACTGGTTCGTGTCCGGGATGAAGAACCACCCCTTGTGCAGGAACACGTAGACCAGGGTGAAGATCAGACCGGCCAGCATGCCGGCGACCGCGCCCCGGTTGTTCACCCGCTTGGTGAAGATGCCCATCATCAGCACCGGGAAGATCGACGCCGCGGCGATGCCGAAGGCGAGCGCCACCGTCTCCGCCGCAAATCCCGGTGGGTTGAGGCCCAAATAGGTGGCCACGACGATCGCCCCGGCCATCGCGATGCGGGCGCTCAGCAACTCGCCCTTCTCGCTGATGTTCGGTGCGATCGCGCCGCGCACAAGGTCGTGGGAAACGGCCCCCGATATCGCCAGCAACAGGCCTGCAGCCGTGGACAGGGCAGCCGCGAGGCCGCCGGCGGCGATCAGACCGATCACCCAGCTGGGCAGGTTCGCGATCTCCGGGTTGGCGAGCACCAGGATGTCCCGGTTGAAGTTGGTCAGCTCGTTGCCTTCCCAGCCGTTCTGCTCGGCGAGCTCCTGCATCCGGGGATTGGAGTCGTTGTAGTACTGGATCCGGCCGTCGCCGTTCTTGTCCTCGAAGCCCAGCAGGTTGGTCTGCTGCCAGGTCTCCATCCAGGCGTACTCGGGATCGTTCTCGATCGCCTCGATCGTGACCGCCTGACCGTCGGTGCCGTTGGGCCACATCAGGTCGGTGATGTTCAGCCGCGCCATCGCGCCCACCGCCGGGGCGGTGAGGTAGAGCAGCGCGATGAACACCAGCGCCCAGCCCGCCGACAGACGCGCGTCCGACACCTTCGGCACGGTGAAGAAGCGGATGATCACGTGCGGCAGGCCCGCCGTGCCGATCATCAGCGACAGCGTGAACAGCACCATGTTCAGCGTGTTGCCGCCGTGGCCGGTGTATTCGCTGAAGCCCAGGTCGGTCAGCACCTCGTCCAGGCGCGCCAGAAGCGGCTGGCCGGAGGCGGTGTGCTCGCTGAACAGCCCGAGCGGCGGGATCGGGTTGCCGGTAAGCTGCAGGGAGATGAACACGGCGGGAATCGTGAAGGCGAGGATCAGCACGACGTACTGCGCCACCTGGGTGTAGGTGACGCCCTTCATCCCGCCTAGGACGGCGTAGAAGAAGACCACGCCCGCACCGATCAACAAACCGGTCGTGTTCGAGACTTCCAGGAAACGCGAGAAGGCGACGCCGACACCTGTCATCTGCCCGATCACATAGGTGATCGACGCGATGATCAGGCACGCGACGCCGACCATCCGTGCGGTCGGACTGTAGAAGCGCTCGCCGATGAATTCCGGCACCGTGAACTGGCCGAATTTGCGCAGGTAGGGCGCCAGCAGCATCGCCAGCAGCACGTAGCCGCCGGTCCAGCCCATCAGGAAGGAGCTGTTGTCGTAGCCGACGAACGCGATCAGGCCGGCCATCGAGATGAACGAGGCGGCCGACATCCAGTCCGCGGCCGTGGCGGCGCCGTTGACGATCGGGTGCACCCCGCGCGAGGCGGCGTAGAACTCGGCCGTCGAGCCGGCGCGCGCCCAGATGGCGATGCCGACGTAAAGCGCGAAGCTCGCCCCGACGAACAGCAGATTAATTACGTATTGATCCATTTCGGTCCCCGCCTACTGCTCGTCGAGATCGTACTTGCGATCGAGTTTGTTCATCCGGTGTGCGTAATTGAAGATCAGCACGATGAACACGAGGATGCTGCCCTGCTGGGCGAACCAGAAGCCGAGGTCGGTGCCGCCGACCTCGATGCCCGAAAGCAAGGGCCGCAGCAGGATTCCAAACCCGAAGGATACGATCGCCCAGACCACCAGGCTCCAGACGATCACCCGAATGTTCGCCCGCCAGTACTGCTGCCGAGCCTCCTCGACCGAGCCGGCTGTGGGCTCGTTGCGCGACGACATGAGCTACCTCCCCTGCCATTTGCGACGTATTGGATGAGGCGCGAACACGCACGCGGCGTCGCACGACGCGTATTCGACCCAGTCCGGTTAATTTTAACCAAGACGTTCCCAGCGCCGCGCGGAAAATAAACAACGCCTCGCAGGGACGCAATTCGAACTCCGCCCGCCGACGCGGAAAAGGTGTCATTGACGCAAACCGCCAATGCAGGGGACCGCGCGGCCGTTACGGGCCGAAGACCGCGCCATGCGCAAATCGAATACTGTATTGGCGATGGCCGCGCCAGCGGTCGAAAGTCTGTACGCGGCCACGCCAAGTGGACGAGGCGCCAAACCAAATCGCCGCGACATTCCGGGTTCGGTTGCAGTGGCGAGACTCCGCAGGGTCTTTTGTGCAACGCGCAACCGCAGGCCGGCCATTTCGCAGGTGCACACGCCGGCCAAGGTTCCGCGACCGTCACTCGACAGTAACACGGCCGACGGAGTCGCCCGTCTCCGGCGGCTCAGGCCCGCGAACGAGGCGTAGGTCGTCCAGGCGTGGTCGCGGCCTACCGGACGCGCTTGGAGACGCACAGGCTTAGCCATCCGGGCGCCGAACCGCGAAGCGGGGTTCCGGCCCCACCGAGCTCACAACCGCCTAGCCCCGTGCCAGATCCGCCCGGGCCTGCCGGAACACCTCGGCTAGGGCCT
>CAYRCO010000149.1:5956-7504 GCA_964422775.1 uncultured Rhodovibrio sp. | reverse complement strand
CGCAGTTGGAACTCGGCAACCTGCGCCGGTTCGGCAGCGTCCTTCGCCACGACTATGAGAGCATTCTCCCGGAAGCGCTCTGGATTTACATCCATAGCGATGTGCCGGCGATCAGACAAATGGCCGAGACGAAGATCGTGCGGATCGACGCGGGCGAGTAGCCGCGCTAACCGCTCCCGCGCAGCCGGTCGACCACAGGGCGGAACTCGTCGATCACCTGGTCGTAGACGTCGCGCTTGAACGGCACGATCATCGAGGGAAGCTTGTCGACGTCCGCCCAGCACCAGGCCTGGAACTCCGGCTCGTGGGCTTCCAGGTCGATCTCTATGTCGTCGCCGGTGAACTTTAGGGCGAACCATTTCTGGGTCTGGCCGCGGTAGCGGCCGCCCCAGACCTTGGGGATCAGATGGGCGGGCAGGTCGTAGCGGTGCCAGTGCGCGCTCTCCGCCAGGATTTCGGCGCTGTCGGTACCGATTTCCTCCTTCAGTTCGCGCAGCGCGGCCTCGCGCGGGCTCTCGCCGTCGTCGATACCGCCCTGGGGCATCTGCCAGGCCGCGCCGCGGACGTCGACGCGCTGGGCGACGAACACCTGGCCGCGCGGGTTCAGCAGCATCAACCCAACGCAGGGCCGGTAGGGCAGGCGCTCGATCTGCTCCGGCGTGGGGCGGGGGGCGTGCTGCTCGGCCATCTTAAGGGTCGGTCGCCTGTCTCGTTCGTGGATGCGGTCTCAAGGCCGCTCGGATCAGCGCAGCTGGGCGGCGTTCTGCCCGGCGCGCTCGATCGCGGCGTAGGTCGCCGGTACCAGGACGAAGCCGCGGGCTTCCAATTCCTCGGTCCAGCCGACCAGCAGTTCCAGGCTGACAGGGTAGGGGTGGGCCATCACCACCGCCAAGCCCTGTTCGCGTGCCAGCCGCTCGGCCTCGACCAAGCGGGCCTCGATCGCGCGCCGGCTGACCTGGCCGCCGTCCAGGGTGCGGTCGTTGACGGCGAAGGGCAAGCCCAGGCGCTGGGCAATCTCGCGCGCCGCGCTGTCGGCGAGCGTGCCGTTGTCGACGAACATCAGCCCCCGGTCCTTGAGCGCCCGCAGTACCGGCTCCACGACTTGCCTGTCGGCGAGCACGGCCGAGCCCATCTGCGCCACCGCGCCGACCTCGCGGTCGACTTGGCCCAGCAGCCACTCCAGGCGTCGGAGGTTCTCGCGCGCGTCCACCTCGGTCATGATCGCCTGCGGACCCGGATCGGTCGCCGGATAGTCGGCCGGTTCCATCGGCAGGTCGACCAGCACCTCGTGCCCGTTCCGCCGGGCTTCCGCCGCCCAGGCTTTCGCCCGGTCGCGCGCATAGGGGGTGAAGGACAGCGACACGCTCGCCGGCAGCTGGTTCACGGCCGTCTCCGCGGCGGCGCTGGACAGGCCGAGGCCGCGGACGATGATGGCGATCTTGGGAACGCCCTGCGGCGGCGTCATCCGCTGGGCGTAGCGTTTCCACGCCGGCGCGTCGGGATCGCTGACCGGTAACTGCGGCAGCCGGGATGCGGCCTCGGTGTCGC
>CAYRCO010000149.1:0-5856 GCA_964422775.1 uncultured Rhodovibrio sp. | reverse complement strand
TGCTGGCCGGTTCCGGTCGTCGCGCCGTCCGGCGCGTCCGCCGCGCCCTCGCCGTTCAACAGGTCGGTCGGACGGGCCTGGCCGCTCGTCGGCGGCAGCGGGATGTTGGCGGCGACACCGCCGGCCCGGCCCGCGGCACCGTCGCCGTCCTCCGCCGCGTCGGCTGGGTCGGCTGCCTGGTCCTGCCCGTTCGAGTCCGGCGCGCTCGCGGGGGGCGCATCGGCGGTCTCCGCCTCGGCTGCATCGGGATTCGTGTCGGCCGCCGGCGCGTCGGCTACGGATGCCTCCGGGTCGGCGGCGTCGCCGCCATCGGGCGGGGCCGGGTCGGAGGCTTCCGCCCGTTGCGGGGCCGGCGGTTCCGGCAACGACATCGACAGCCGCGGACGGTCGTCGACCGGGGGCGTGTCCGGGCCGGTGACGAACGCGTAAGCCGCGAGCCCGGCACCGGCGGCGAGGACGGCCAGCCAGGCCAGGATCAGGGTGATCGGGCCGCGCCGGCGCGGCCTCCCGTCAGCGCTGCTCAAGGTGCCCGTTCCTTGATCGGCAGTGGCAAGGGACTGGCCAGTGCGACCCGATCCGGCGCCAGCGGCTCAGCTGGATCAGTTGGCAACGCGCTTGTTGAACAGGGTCAGACCGCGCAGCAGGTCGACCGCCCGGGACAGCTGGTAATCCTCGTTCAGCTGGGCGGCGTCCTGCTTGGCCTCCTGATCCTGGGCGCTCTCCTCGGGCGCGTTGTCGTTGGCCGCGCCGTCCTGGTCGCCGTTGTCGAGGGCGCCGCGCAAGTCGGATTCGCGCCGCGCCGACGGCTGGTCGATCACCTCGATGTCGGCCTGCTCGACGGTGATGTCGGGCGCGATACCTTTGGCCTGGATGGACCGGCCGCTTGGGGTGTAGTAGCGCGCCGTGGTCAGGCGCATGGCGCCGTGGCCGGGCAGCGGGATGATCGTCTGCACCGATCCCTTACCGAACGACTGCGTGCCCAGCACGATCGCCCGGCCATGGTCCTGCAGCGCGCCGGCCACGATCTCGGAGGCCGAGGCCGAGCCGCCGTTAATCAGTACGACCAGCGGCTTGCCGTTGGTCAGATCACCGTTTTCCGCGTTGTAGCGCTGGCTGTCCTCGGTGTCGCGGCCGCGGGTGGAGACGATCTCGCCCTGCTTGAGGAAGCTGTCGGAGACCGAGATCGCCTGTTCCAACAGACCGCCCGGGTTGTTGCGCAGGTCGATCACGTAGCCCTGCACGTCGCTACCCAGTTCGTCCTGGATCGACGCGATCTCTTCCTCCAGGCCGGGCTGGGTCTGCTCGTTGAAGGTGGTGATCCGCAGGTAGCCGACATCGTCGAAGGTCTTGGAGCGTACCGACTGGATGGTGATCTTCTCGCGCTCGATCGTGACCTTGAACGGCTCACGCTCGCCGCGCCGGATGGTCAGCTGGATCTCCGTGCCGACCTTGCCGCGCATCTGGTCGACCGCCTCCGACAGCGACAGCCCGGTGACCGGCTCGTCGTCGAGCGCGATGATCAGGTCGCCGGCGCGGATACCCGCCCGCGCAGCCGGCGTGTCGTCGATCGGCGAGACGACCTTGATCACGCCCTGCTCCATCGTGACCTCGATGCCCAGGCCGCCGAACTCGCCCTGGGTCTGCACCTGCATCTCCTGGAAGTTCTCCTTGGAGAGATAGCTGGAGTGCGGATCCAGCGAACTCAGCATCCCCTGGATGGCGGCCTCGATCAGCTCCTTGTCGCCGGTCTTCTCGACGTAGTCGGCGCGCACGCGCTCGAAGACGTCGCCGAACAGCTTAAGCTGGCGATAGGTGTCGGAACGCTCGTCGCTCTCCGCCGCGTCGCCGTTCGATTGCGCGAGCGCGGGAGCCGTCGGGGCGAAAGCCAGCAGAGCGGCGCAGAGCGTCGCGGCCAGGGGGGCGGCCAGTCGAAAATGTCGCATCAACCTCGTACCTTGTCGCCGGTTTGCGCGAGCCAGGGCAGCGGATTGATCGGCTGCCCGGTGCGCCTGAGTTCCACGTAGAGTTTCGGGGTTCGGTCCGCGGATGAGGTGCCCTGTCCGCCAGCCTCGGTATCGCCCGCCATCACGCCGACGGGCTCGCCCGCGAGCACCCATTGTCCGACCACCGCATCGATCCGTTCGAGCCCGGCTAGGAGACTATGATATCGCCCGCCGTGTTCTATTATCAAGATACGCCCGTAGCCCCGGAACGGTCCGGCGTAGACGATCTTGCCGTCGTACGGCGCCACGACCTGCGCGCCCGGCCGGGTGACGATCTCGATCCCCTTGGCGCTGACCCGCCCGCCGGCGCGCTGCATGCGCTCGCCGTAACGGGTCACGATCCGCCCGGCTGCCGGCACGGTCAGGCTGTTCTGCCGGTCCGGAAACGCGCGGATGTCATCGGGCCGGTCCAGCCGCACGCTGCCGCTGGTCGTCTCGGTGTCGCGGGACTCCGTCTCCCCGGTGGACGTGTCGGGGGGCGTGCGGGCGGCGGTCTGGGTCTCCCGGTCGGGCTTTTCCGATGGCGCCGCGCGGCGCTCGGCCGGCTGTGACGGCGGGGCCGGTTTGGTCGGCGGGGTCGGGGCGGCTTCCTGCTGCCGGCGGCGCATAGCGGCCGCGCGGGCCTCCCGCTGGGCCTGCAACTCGGCCATCAGCTCGCGCATGTCCTGCGCGCGCTCGGCGAGCCTCGTCGCCTCCTGGGCGGCGGTCTCGGACTGCGCGATCGCCTCCGCACGCAGGTCGCGCTTGCGCGCGGCCAGCTGCTCCAGCTCGGTGCGCTCCTGTTCCAGGTCCCGCGCGGTATCGCGCAGCCGGGCGCGCTGATCGGTGATCTCCCGGCTCAGCTGGCGCAGGTCGGCGATCTCGCGCTTCAGCGACTGCGCGCGCCGCTCGATCTCGGGCACGGCGACCTGCAGCAGGTTGGCCGAGCGCACGATCTCGAGCGGCGAGGCAGGGGAAACGGCGAGCGCTTCCGGCGGCAGCACCGCGATCCGCTGCAAGGCGGCCAGCGTCTGTGCCAGCTGGCCGCGGCGGTCGTCGAGCTGCCGGCGCTTGCGCCGCCGTTCGGCTTCCAGGGTCGCGAGCGTGTCCTCGATGTCGGTCAGCTCGCGCTCCAGTTCCTGGATCTTCCGGGCGGCGGTGACCGACTTCGCCTTAAGGCTGCGCGCCTGCTCGGACAGGGTGGCGGCCTTATCCTTCAGCTCGCGCGCCTGTTCCCGGCGCTCCTGCGCCTTCTCCTCGATGGTCTCCAGCGAGGTGCCGGACGGGGCGTCGCCAGCATCTTGTGCGCTTGCCGTTCCGGGCGCCCAGAGGGTTGCGAGCGCTGCCAGCAACGCTGCAAGCGCGGGCGCGGCACGCCGTGAGCGCCGGCGGTCAGGCCGTGGCACGATCGGCGGCGGTCTGTCGGTAGGCGGGTTCGCCGTCGAGCAGCGACAGCCCGTCCATGTCCTCCGGCTGCGGCAGGTCCAGGAGCGCCAGCAGTGTCGGTGCCACGTCGGCCAGGATGCCGTCGTGCAGGCCGTTGACGCCCTCGGGCGCGCCGGCCAGCAGAACCGGGACGGGGAACGTGGTGTGCGCGGTGTGCGGCCCGCCGGTCTCCGGGTCGACCATCTGGTCGGCGTTGCCGTGGTCGGCGGTGACCAGCATGCAGCCACCGGCCTTCAGCACCGTCTCGCTCAGCCGGCCGAGGCAGCTGTCGACCGTCTCGACCGCCCGGATCGCGGCCTGCATGTCCCCGGTGTGGCCGACCATGTCGCCGTTGGCGTAGTTCACCACGATAACGTCGTGCTTGGCCGCCTCGACCGCCTCGACCAGCGCGTCGGTCAGCGCGGGCGCGGACATCTCCGGCTGCAGGTCGTAGGTGGCGACCTTGGGCGAGGGGATCATGGTGCGCTCTTCGCCCTCGAACTGCGCCTCACCGCCGCCGTTGAAGAAGAAGGTGACGTGGGGATACTTCTCCGTCTCCGCCGCGCGCAGCTGGGTCAGGCCCGCGCGCGAGATCACCTCGCCGAACATGTTGTCCAGCTCCAGCGGCGGAAAGATCGGATCCATCAGTTCGTTCAGCCGCTCGGAGTACTCGACCATCCCGACCTTGGCCGCGAACTCGGGCACCCGCTTGCGCGCGAAGCCGTCGAATTCGGGGTCGACCAGCGCGCCCAGCAGTTCGCGCACCCGGTCGGCGCGGAAGTTGGCGCACACCAGCACGTCGCCGTCGGCCATGCCCTGGTAGTCGCCGATCACGGTCGCCGGCACGAACTCGTCGGTGATCCCGTCGGCGTGCGCCTGTGTGACGGCGGTGACGGCATCGGGCGCGGTGCGCTGGCCGGCGGCATCGACGATCGCGTCGTAGGCCTGCTCCACGCGCTCCCAGCGCTTGTCGCGGTCCATCGCGTAGTAGCGGCCGATCACGGTCGCGATCCGGGCCTCCGGCGCTTCTTCCTGCACGGCGCGGATGTAGTCGGCGGCCTTGTCCGGCGGGGTGTCGCGGCCGTCGGTGAAGACGTGGATGACGACGTTCAGGCCGGCTGCGATCATCGCGTTGGCGAGATGGGTGATGTGGCGTTGATGGCTGTGCACGCCACCGGGGGAGACGAGGCCCATCAGATGGCAGGTCACGTCGCCTTCCACCAATCGCGCCATCGCCTCCTTCATCGCCGGGGATTCGGCGATCGTGCCGTCCTCGCAGGCCTCGTCGATGCGCACCAGGTCCTGCGGCACGATCCGCCCGGCGCCGAGGTTCATGTGCCCGACCTCGGAGTTGCCCATCTGCCCCTCGGGCAGGCCGACGTCGCCGCCGAAGGTGGACAGGGTGGCGTGCGGGCTCGCCTGCCACAGCCGGTCCATCACCGGCGTCTCCGCCTGCGCGACGGCGCTGTGGGTGGGATCGGGGTTGAGCGCCCAGCCGTCCAGAACACACAGGACGACCGGGCGTGGCCGGTTGGGATTGGGCGCGGCCGGGGTTGCGTGCTGTTCACTCATGGCAGCCCCTTTATAGCCGACCGGACCGTCTCACGACAGGGGCGCGCAGCCGGCTTTTCGCCGGGCGCGGCAAGGAGTCCCGGCCGACGGCGGGACCGCGCGCGGGCTGGCGGGGCGGCTACTTGTGGTAGGGGTGGCCCTGGCGGATCGCCTGGGCGCGGTACAGCTGCTCGGCCAATAGCACGCGCACCAGCATGTGCGGCCAAGTCATCGGCCCGAGCGAGAGCGCGAGGTCGGTGCGCTCGCGGAGATCGGGGTCCAGACCGTCGCTGCCGCCAATCAGGAATGCGACGTCCGCCACGCCGTCGTCTTCCCAGGCGCCCAGCGTGTCCGCGAAGGCTTCGCTGGACAGCGCCTTGCCGCCGGCGTCGAGGGCGACCAGGGTGGCTTGGTCCGGTAGGGCCGCCTGCAGCAGTTCGGCCTCGTGCGCGATCAACTGCGCGCCGTCGAGCGGCTTGCGGGCGGTAACCTCCTTCAGCGTCAACGGCCAGGAAAGGCGCTTGCGATAGTCCTCGAACAGGTCCGGCAACGGCCCGCGCTTCCAGCGGCCGACGGCGGCGAGGGTCAGGCGCATGAGGGCGGCTCCGGCATTGGTCGAACAAGGCGAGGCAGACACGAGCGAGGCGAATGGAAACGCGCCCTCTCCTCTTAACGGAGACGTAGTTGCCTCAGGTGCCAGCCGCAGGAAGGCGGGATTACGTGTGCCGTAACGGGAGATGGATGCACCCGTAACACGCATCGCATCGACCTCGGCGCTACATAGCGCCGAGCTAAAGCGCGCCCGCTGGCTTCGGCGCGGGCCGCGCCGCAGCGACCGGCCGCGACCAGCGGTCTTACGCCAGCACGTTCTCGCTGGAGGGATCGTCTATGCTCTCGT
>CAYRCO010000148.1:0-7546 GCA_964422775.1 uncultured Rhodovibrio sp. | reverse complement strand
GGCTGTCGCCGGTCAAGGGCATGTACCTGAACTGCGGCTGGGGCACCGGCGGGTTTAAGGCAACCCCGGGCTCCGGGCATATCTTCGCCGACACGGTGGCGAACAACCGCCCGCACCCGATCGCGGCCCCGTTCGCGCTGGACCGCTTCCGCACCGGCTTCCTGATCGACGAGCACGCGGCCGCGGGCGTGGCGCACTAGCCCGGCTGTATGCGGCGTCCGACGCTGCGCCTTATCCCGACATCTCGCGCTAAAGCGCACCGAGGGACCCGACCTAAAAATGCTGCTGATCCCCTGCCCCTACTGCGGCGAGCGCACCGAGAACGAGTTCGCCTACGGCGGCGAGGCGCACAAGGTGCGCCCGGAAAAGCCGGAGGAAGTCTCCGACGAGGCGTGGGCCGACTACCTGTTCCTGCAGAAGAACACCAAGGGCACCTTCTACGAGCGCTGGGTCCACACCTACGGCTGCCGGCGCTGGTTCAACGTGGTACGCGACACCCTGACCAACCAAGTCCACGGTTCCTACAAGATGGGTGAGGAACCGCCGAAGGTGGACGAAAAGACCTACGTCTAGCCCGCGCCGCCCGCGCGCGGCTCTATAGGCACGCTTTTTTAAGGATACGCCGGGGATGGCGCAGAACTACCGCCTGAAAGATCGGGGCCGAGTCGACCTGGAGCGGCCGATCGACTTCACCTACAACGGCAAGCGCTACCGCGGGTACGCGGGCGACACGGTCGCCTCCGCGCTGCTTGCCAACGGGATCCATCTGGTCGGTCGGTCGTTCAAGTACCATCGCCCGCGCGGCATCCTGGGCGCGGGCGCGGAGGAGCCGAACGCGCTGCTTCAGGTCGAGAGCGGGGCGCGCACCCTGCCCAACGTGCGCGCCACCCAGGCGGAGCTGTACGACGGCATGTCCGTCAGTTCCGTCAACGCCTGGCCCGGTCCGGAGGCCGACATCGGCGCGGTCAACCAGCTATTCGCCAAGCTGTTCCCGGCCGGCTTCTACTACAAGACCTTCATGTGGCCGGGTAAGGCCTGGCCGTATTACGAGAAGGTGATCCGCCACGCCGCCGGCCTGGGCAAGGCGCCGACGGAAGCCGACCCGGACTTCTACGACAAGCGCTACGCCCACTGCGACGTGCTGGTCGCCGGCGGCGGCCCGTCCGGCCTGGCGGCGGCGCTGACGGCTGCGCGGAGCGGCGCGCGCGTGATCCTCGCCGACGAAAACCCGGAATTCGGCGGCTCCTTGCTGTCCTCGCGGGAGACGATCGACGGGAAACCGGCGATCGACTGGGTTCAGGCGACCCTGGAGGAGCTGCGCCAGCATCCGGAGGTTCGGATCCTGCCGCGCACGATCGTGTTCGGCTACTACGACCACAACTGGATCGACCTGCTGGAGAGCCGGACCGACCACCTGAGCCAGAAGCCCGACGACCGGCCGCGCCAGCGAATGTGGAAGGTGCGCGCGCAGGAGGTGGTGCTGGCGACCGGCGCGATCGAGCGCCCGCTGGTGTTCGTCGACAACGACCGCCCCGGCATCCTGCTGGCGAGCGCGGCGCGCACCTACGTCAACCGCTACGGCGTCAAGCCGGGCGAGCGCTGCGTCCTGGTCACCAACAACGACGGCGCCTATCAGGCCGCGCTCGACCTCAAGGACGCGGGCATCGAGATCGCGGCGGCGATCGACCTGCGCGCGGAAGCCAGCGGCCCGTTCACCGAGCAGGCGCGGCAGGCGGGCATCCGGATCCTGGCCAACCACGGCATCGCGGCGGTCGAGGGCGCGAAACGCGTGCGCGCGATCAAGGCGCAGCCGCTGGCGGCCGACGGCGAGAGCCTGACCGGCAGCGCGGAGAAGATCGCCTGCGACTTCGTCGCCTCTTCCGGCGGCTGGAACCCGACGGTGCACCTGTTCAGCCAGTCCCGCGGCAAGCTGCGCTACGACGACGAGACGGCCGCGTTCTTGCCCGACCGCTCGGTCCAGCGCGAGCGCTCGGCCGGCTGCTGCAAGGGCACCTGGGGGCTCGAGGGCTGCCTGAAGGACGGCCTCACCGCCGGCGCGGAGGCCGCGAAGGCCGCCGGCTTCCCCAACACAGCAGGGGATGCCAAGGCGGGCACCACGCCCAAGGCGTCCGACGACGGCTTCCTGCCGGCGCGCTGGCTGTGGACCGTGCCGGGCGAAAAGCCGGTCGGCCACAGGGGCAAGCACTTCGTCGACTACCAGAACGACGTCACCGCCGCCGACCTGCTGCTGGCGATCCGCGAGGGCTACACCTCGATCGAGCACGTCAAGCGCTACACCACCACCGGCATGGCGACCGACCAGGGCAAGACGTCCAACGTCAACGCGCTCGGCATCGTCTCGCAGGCGCGCGGCCTGCCGATCCCGGAGATCGGCACGACCACCTTCCGCCCGCCCTATACCCCGGTCACCTTCGGCGCCTGGGGCGGCCGGGACGTGGGCGACCTGTTCGACGCCGAACGGCACAGCCCGATGCACTCCTGGCACGTCCGCGCGGGTGCGGAATTCGAGAACGTCGGCCTGTGGAAGCGGCCCTGGTACTACCCCAAGGCGGGCGAGAGCATGCACGACGCCGTGCAGCGCGAAAGCAAGGCGACGCGCGACAGCGTCGGCATCCTGGACGCGACCACGCTCGGGCGGATCGACATCCAGGGCCCGGACGCCGTGGAGTTCCTGAACCGCGCCTACACCAACGGCTGGAAGACGCTGAAGCCCGGCCAAGCCCGCTACGGCCTGATGCTGGGCGAAGACGGCATGGTGATGGACGACGGCGTCACCGCGTGCTTGGGCGAAAACCACTACCTGATGCACACCACCTCCGGCGGCGCAGGCGACGTGCTGGCGCACCTGGAGGAGTACCTGCAGACCGAGTGGCCGGACCTGCGCGTCTACCTGACGACCGTGACCGAGCAGTACGCCACCGCCGCGCTCGCCGGGCCGAACGCGCGCAAGCTGCTGCAGGAGGTGACGGACATCGACCTCTCGCCGGAGGCGTTCCCGTTCATGACCTTCCGCGAGGGCACGGTCGCGGGCGTGCCAGCACGGGTGTTCCGGATCTCGTTCTCCGGCGACCTCAGCTTCGAGATCAACGTCCACGCGGACCACGGCCTGCACATGTGGCAGACGCTGATGAGCGTGGGCGAGAAGTACGACATCACGCCCTACGGCACCGAGACGATGCACGTGCTGCGTGCGGAGAAGGGCTTCATCATCGTCGGCCAGGAAACCGACGGCACGGTGACGCCGATCGATCTGGGCATGGACAAGCTGTGCTCGTCCAAGAAGGACTTTATCGGCAAGCGCTCGCTGTCCCGGCCGGACATGCTGGACCCCGAGCGCAAGCAGTTCGTCGGCCTGCTGCCGGACGATCCGGGCGAGGTTATGGAGGAAGGCGCCCAGCTGGTCGAGCAGCTGAAGGACGCGCCGCCGATGGACATGGTGGGCCACGTCTCCTCCAGCTACATGAGCCCGAACCTGGGCCGCTCGTTCGCGCTCGCGCTGGTCGAGGGCGGCCTGCACAAGCACGGCCAGAAGGTCTTCGCCCCGATGCCGGGCGGCAAGACGATCGCCTGCACCATCACGAGCCCGGTGTTTTTCGATCCGGAAGGGGAGCGCCTCCGTGCCTGACAGCATGATGATCACCGCGGCCAGCCTGCGGCACAGCCCGTTCGACCCGCTCCACCTCGCCGCGCGCACGCAGGACGGCCTGCAGGGTGCCGGCATCGGCCTGATCCCGCGCGCCTTCCGGGGCCTGGTCAACCTGCGCGTCGACCTGACCCGCGAGCCGGCCGCCCAGCAGGCGGTCAAGGATGCGACCGGCCTCGACCTGCCGACCACGCCCAACACGGCTGAAAGCGCGGGCGCGCTCAGCGTGCTCTGGCTGGGCCCGGACGAGTGGCTGTTCGTGGTCGACGATCCCGCGCCGGACGCTGGCGCCGACCTGAAGACCAAGCTGGTCGGCCTGCTGGACGGCGTGTTCGCGCAGCTGGTCGATGTCTCCGGCGCGCAGGCGGCGATCGGGATCACCGGACCCGAGGCGCGCGAGGTGCTGGAGCGCGCGGTGCCGCTCGACATGCACCCGCGCACCTTCCAGCCGGGCCAGGTCAAGCACACCCTGTTCGGCCGGCACACCGGGGCCACGCTGCACCTGAAGGACGACCAGCCGACGTTCGACCTGTACTGCCGCCGGTCGTTCACCGAGTACGTCTGGCGCTACCTGGAAGACTGCGCCAAGGGCGCGGAGACCACGCTCGCGGTGCTGGCGGATCGGTAGGCACCGAATGGCCGAGGCGCACAGATAGCCGTCAGGCGTCCTTCGACACGGACGCCTTCGGCGTCCTGCTCAGGATGAAGGCATTGGTTTTTAAGTAAAATATCGACTTCATGCTGAGCAGCCCCGCGCAAGCGGGGCGTGTCGAAGCACGTCCGACGGCCACCGCCGCGGCCACGCAACCCCCTACCCGCTCTTGCGCTTGGGCCGCAGCAAGTGGACGCTGTCGGGGTCGTAGAGGTGGCTGTCGGCGAAGTCGTTGTCGCCCAGGACGCGCCCGACCATGACCAGCGCCGTGCGGGTGATCTTGGCCGCGCGCACCTTCTCCCGGATGTCCGACAGGGTGCCGCGGATCACCTGCTCGTCCGGCCAGGAGGCGCGGTAGATCACCGCCACCGGGCAGTCGGCGCCGTAGTAGGGCGTCAGCGCCTCCTCGACGTAGCGCAGGTTGCGCACCGACAGGTGGATGGCGAGCGTGGCGCCGCTCTGCCCTAGCGTCTCCAGCTCTTCGCCGTTCTGCATGCCCGAAGACTTCATCGCCGTGCGGGTCAGGATCACCGTCTGCGAGATGTCGGGCAGCGTCAGCTCCTTGCCGAGCGACGCGGCGGCGGCGGTGTAGGCCGGCACGCCGGGGACGATCTCGTACGGGATCCCGGCCGCTTCCAACCTGCGGATCTGTTCGGCGATCGCGCCGTAGAGCGAGGGGTCGCCGGAGTGCACGCGGGCGACATCCTGGCCGCGTGTGTACGCGGCCTCGATCTCGGCCATGATCTCGTCCAGGTGCATGGACGCCGTGTCGAGCACGTGGGCGCCTTCGGGCGCACAGGCGATCACCTCCGCGGGGACCAGGGAGCCGGCGTAGAGGCAGACCGGGCACTGCTCGATGCGGCGCTGGCCGCGCACGGTGATCAAGTCCGGGGCGCCCGGTCCGGCGCCGATGAAGTAGACGGTCACGCGGCGTCTCCCGACTGACTGTTGGCGGTGTGTTGCGCGGCGTCGCCGCTGCCTTCGGCATGTTTCGCGGGGTCGCCGGAACCTTCGGCATGTTTCGCGGCGTAGCCGCGCGGCGTGTAGACCCACTGCCCGCCGTCGCCGCGCGGGATCGCGCGGCTGGTGGAGGCGCCGACCAGCAGCACGGTCAGCATGTCGATCTGGGCCGGGTCCAGCTCGGCCAGGGTGGTGACGCTCACCCGCTCCTCCGGCCGGCCCAGCTGGCGGGCGATCACCACGGGCGTGTCGGCCGGCCGATGGGCGCGCAGGATCGCCTGCGCCTCCCCCAATTGCCAGGTCCGCCGGCGGGAGACCGGGTTGTAGAAGGCGACCACAAAGTCGCCTTCCGCCGCGGCCTTGAGCCGGCGCTGGATCTGCGCCCAGGGGGTCAGCAGGTCGGACAGCGAAATGGTGCAGAAGTCGTGCCCGATCGGCGCGCCGATCCGCGCGGCCGCGGCCTGCAGGGCCGAGATGCCGGGGACGACGCGCACCGCCACCCGGTTCCAGTCCGCCCGCTTCTCCCGCTCCATCAGTTCGAACAGCGGGCTCGCCATGGCGTAGACGCCGGGATCGCCGGAGCAGATCAGCGCCACGTCCCGACCCTCGGCCGCAAGGTCGAGGGCGCGCGCCGCGCGCGCCTCCTCCTCCCCCAACTGGAAGTCGTGGCGCGTCTTGCCGCCCGCCCGGTCGCCCAACAGGTCGAGGTAGAGGCTGTAGCCGACCAGGTCGGTGGCGGCGTCGACCGCGTGCGCCGCCTCCGCCGTGCCCATCAAGGGATCGCCGGGGCCAAGGCCGACCAGCGTCATGGTCCCGCGCTTGCGCCCCAGAGAGCTGGCATCGAGCGGCCGCGGCGCCTCCCCGACCGCGCAGGTCGCCCGCCGGCTCTTGCGCTTGGCCACGCGCAGCTCGCCGTCCGCGCCCACGCCGGCGAGCGCCGCACCCTCCGCCACGCCGTGGCAGCCGACCTCGCGGAACACCGTCTCCGACGGCGTCGCCAGGCGCGGCGTCTCGGCCTCCAGCGTCCCGGCGTCGTAAAAGCGCGCCGGGACGCCCAGGACGCGCGCCAACTCGTGCACCGCCGGCTCGTCCATCTTGACGTCGATCGACACGACCGCCGCCACCGCCGCCTCGGCGAGCCCGGCCTCGGCCAGCGTCTCGCGCGCCAGCCGGATCAGCTCTTCCGCCTCGCAGCCGCGCTCGCAGCCCACGCCGAGCGTGAGCGCACGCGGGTGGTAGATCAGGGAGCCCGCGTCGTCGCCCGGCTGCTCGACGCTGGCGGTAAGGCGCCAGGGCGCATCGTCCGCTTGCGGCAGCGCCTGCAGCCAGTCCAGCCCGGGATCGATCCGCACCGGATCGCCCGCCAACAGGCCGGCGGCGACTTCCTTGGCCCGCGCCGGCTCGGCGAGCGTCCAGCCCTCTGGCGGCTCGTCCAGCGCGACCCCGAAGGCGAGGTCGCTCGCCGTGGTCACCGCGGCCGGGGCCTCCAGTTGTGCGGCGATCTCGCGCGCCAGCGCGTTGGCGCCGCGGTGCCCGCCCAATAGCGGCACCACGCTGGCGCCGTCCTCCCCCACCGCCAACACCGGCGGCTCGGCACGCTTGTCGCCCAGCACGGGCCCGAGCGCACGCACCAGGATGCCGGCCGCGCACACGCCCACGATCGGCCGGCCCGCGGCGAACAGCGCGCGCACGGTCGCCATCGTATCGGTGAAGGTCTGATCGGCGTCGTCCGCCCGGCCGGCGCGGCCCAGCACCTCGGCCCGGGGCAGGCCCTGAGCGATCCAGCGCGCCGTGGCGAGGCCGCGGCGGGTCAGCGCCAGGATCGCGGGGCGGCTCTCGGCAACCGGTTCAGACACGCCAGGCCTCCCCGCGCGCATGCAGCAGAATCATCGAGAAGTAGGGCACGTTCGCGTCGTCGACCTCGTCCAGCGGCAGGATGCGCTGGGCGTCCATGGTGGCGCGCTCGACGTAGCGGGCGTGCTGGCTCAGGCCGAGCTCGTTCAGGACCCCGCGCACCTTGGCGAAATGCCGGCCGAGCTTGATCACCGCGGCGGCGTCAGTGCCGGCGAGCTGGCGCTTCAGCTCGTCGGCCTCGAGCGGGGCCGGGATCACCGACAGCACGTCGTTGCGCGCGGCGAGCGGCGCGCCCAGTACGGCCGAGCAGGCGGTGAGCGAGGAGACGCCCGGCACCACCTCGACCGGGTGGCGCTCCGCCATCCGCCCGAACAGGTACATGAACGAGCCGTAGAAGAACGGATCGCCCTCGCACA
>CAYRCO010000147.1:0-7572 GCA_964422775.1 uncultured Rhodovibrio sp. | reverse complement strand
AGCGCCTCCGCGTGGCGGTCGGTCGCCCCCGTCGTGTCGGCGAGCAGCCGGGCGACCTCGCCCTGCACCCGCTGCAGCCGGTCGAGCTCGCCCGACAGGCCGTCGCGCACGCCCTGCACCCGTTCGGCCGCGCTCTCACCGGCCCCGCTCAGGGCGCCGGTCGCGGTCTCCACGCCCTGGCGCAGCGCTTCCATCCGCTGGGCGATCTCGCCGCTGGCGGTGTCCAGCTCGCCCACGCGGGCGCGCAGGCCGTCGCCCAGTGTCTCGGTCCGCTCGGCCAGGCGCTCGCCGGCCGCGTTCAGGCCTTGGGCGTCCTCCGCCAGGCGCTGGCGCGCGGTCTCGGCCGCTTCGTGGGCCCGGGCAGTGGCTTCGTCCAGCAGGCGGCGGCGCTCGGCCAGCGTGTCGTTCAAGCGGTCGCCGTCGGCATTCAGGCGTGAGGCGGCGGCGTCGATCTCGGCGGTGGGCGCGTCCAGCGCCTCGCGGGTCTTGCGCGCGGCGGCCGCGGCGCGTTCGGCCGCGGCTTCCAGGGCCTGGGTCTGCTCGGCGGTGGCGTTCTGGGTACGGTCGAGCAGTTCGGCGATCTCGCGCCTGGCCTCGGCCAGCTGGCCCAGTTCCGCCTGCAGGTGATCGCGCAGCTGCGCGGCCTGGCTGGCCGCCCGGTCGCCGGCCCCGGTCAACTCCTCCGCGCCCGCGCTGATCGCCCGCTGCACCGCCTGCAGACGCTCGGCGGCGGCCTCCCCGGTGCCGGCGACTTGGTCGACCTCGGCCTTCATCCGCTCGGTCAGGCGGGCGACCCGCGTCTCCGCCGCGTCGTCGGGATAGGCGAGTTCGTCCAGGCGATGCAGCAATTCGCGGGTCTCGCGCCGGCCCTGGCCCGCGCGCACCACGAACAGCAGGACCAGCCACAGGAACGCCAGCGGGGCGAACACGCCCGCCAGCATCGCCGCCAGTTCGTGCGGCAGCAGGAAGCCCAGGTTGGCCCAGCCGACCGCCCGCCCGACGTACCAGCCCGCCACGCCGAGCCAGCCGGCGGTGACCACCCCGCCGCCCCCCAGAAGCGCCCACCAGCCAGCCCGACCCTGCATCATCGCCCCTTACGTCCCCGGCATCACAAACCGCCCGGCAGTATGCCACGAACGGGGCGCGAATCGGCCAGGGCTTTGCGCCCCGTCCCACCGTGGGATTGGAGGCGCGGCCGCGGCGGCGGGTTCCCTCTCCGCCACTGGGGGGAGAGGGACAGGGAGAGGCGGCGTGCAGAGCATAAGCGTGCGGCAACCTCCTCCCCTAACCCCTCCTCCCACGTGGAGGAGGGGGATCAGACAGCGTCGCGCCCAGCCAACCTCACGCCTTCTTCACCGTGCGCAGCTTATCGATGTCGGTGCCGGCCTTGGGCGTGCCCTGGGCGCTGATCTCGCCCTTCAGGCCTTTCGCGTACTCGTAGCCCTCGATCTCGAAGTCGTCGAAGTCGTCGCCGTCGATCGTCGCCGGGGTCCGGTTAATCTTCAGCTTCGGCGGCTGCTTGACCTCCCGGGTCAGCTGCTCGCGGACCTGCTCGACGTGGTTTTCGTAGATGTGGACGTCGCCGCCCACCCAGGTGAACTCGCCCGCCGTGCAGCCCAGCTGGTGGGCCACCAGATGGCACAGCAGCGAATACTGCGCGATGTTGAACGGCACGCCCAGGAAGGTGTCGCAGGAGCGCTGGGTCAGCAGCAGCGAAACCTCGTCGCCCACCCGGTAGAACTGCAGGTAGACGTGGCAGGGCTTGATCGACATCGCCTTCAGCCAGTCCGGCCGCCAGGCGGTGATCACGTGGCTGCGCGCCTCGGGGCGTTCCTTCAGCGTGGTCAGCACCTGGGCCAGCTGGTCGATCTCGGTGCGCCCGCCGTTGAGGTCGACCAGGTTCGGATCGACCCACCAGTTGCGCCACATGTAGCCGTAGAGCGGGCCAACGTCGTTCTCCTCGTTGGCCCAGATGTCCCAGATCTTGACGTTGTTCTCGTGCAACAGGTCGACCTTGGAAGACCCGGAGATGAACCACAGCATCTCCACCGCGAGCGACTTCCACTGCATGCGCTTGGTGGTCAACAGCGGCAGCTTGTTGTCGCGCAGGTCGAACTTGAGCGGCTGGGCGAACGCCTCGTAGCGCCCCTCCTCGTCGTCCGGCTTGCGGTAGGCGCCGGAATCCAGGATCCGCCGGCACATGTCGAGGTAGGCGTGTTCGCCCCAGAGGCGCTGCGCGCTGCTTGCGTCCATCGTCGTCTCTCTCCCCTGCTGCGCGCGCCCGCACGGCGGCGCGCGGATACGTCTTGATGTCAGTCGTTCAGCCGGCTCGCCTGCGGGCCGTCCTGGCCCTGGTAGCGGCCGCCCTTTTCGCCGTAGTCGCGCTCGACCGGGGTGGTCAGCTTCTCGAAGCTGACCGCGCAGATCCGCACGCCCGGGTGCAGGGCGAGCGCGACGTTGCCGGCGTTGAAGAACTCCAGCGTGATCGCGCCGTCCCAGCCGGGCTCCAGCGTGTGGGCGGTCGCGTGCACCATCAGGCCGACCCGCGCCAGGCTGCTGCGCCCGTCCAGCCAGCCGGCGAGGTCGCTCGGCAGCGCCACCCGCTCGACCGTCGCGCCGAGGGCGAACTGGCCGGGCTGCAGGATGAACTTGCCGTCGGCGCCGACATCGATCTCGTCCATCAGATCCGCCTGCTTCAGTTCCTCCTTCAGCGTGCGCTCGCGCACGTTGATCAGCTCCAGCTGGGAGTGCTTGAAGAACAGAAACCGGGTGTCCAGCGACAGGTCGACCGACATCGGCCCGATGTGCCGGTCCGATAGCGGCTCGATCGCCAGCCAGCCCGCGTCCAGGTACCGCCGGATATCTATATCTGAGAGCTTCATGGCGCTGCGCCCACTAAATGTAGCTTTGGCCATCCTATCAGCCCCGCCCGACAGCGTGAAGCGCAGACCCCGGACGCGGCCGCGGGTCAGGCCTGGGGAAACTGTGGAAAACGGGGATAAGTCGGGCGGACCGACGGGGGCCGCGGCATGTCCCCTCGCCTCGACGGGAGAGGGCCCGGCGTGAGGATGGGACTCCGCGCCGTCCGCCCGGGAATTCCACCCTGCATCCGCCCGCGCTCGTGCGGGCGCGAACCCCGCCCTCTGCCGTCGAGGGAGACGGGACGCGCTGGGATCTCCATCGCACATACAGTGCGGCGATTGACTGTACCGTCCAGCCGGTATAGCTTGCGGGTATGGCCGAGAGCGATACCCGAACCCGTGTCCTGCATGCCGCCGGCCGCGTCGTCCTGCGCCAGGGCGTGCGCGCGCTCACGCTGGCGGCGGTCGCCAAGGAGGCGGGGGTCAGCAAGGGCGGGCTGTTGTATCATTTCGCCTCCAAGGACGAGCTGCTGACCGGCATGGTCGGCCAGTTCGTCGAGCTGATCGAGGGGCGGATGCAGGCGTCGATGGCGGCCGACGACGCGCCCGGCGCCTGGACCCGCGCCTACCTGGACGCGTCCACGGTCGACCGGGCGGGCGACGATCCGATGGACCGGCTCGCCACCGCCATGCTCGCCGCCGGGGCCAGCAACACCGAGCTGCTGCAGCCGCTCTACGCCCGTCAGCGCAGCTGGCAGGAAGCCCAGCAGAACGACGGCATCGATCCCGCCACCGCGGCGCTGGTCCGGCTCGCCGCCGACGGGCTGTGGATGAACGACCTGTTCGGCATCCAGGTGGTCTCGGACGACGAGCGCCAGGCAGTGATCGAGCGGCTGCGTGACCTCACCCGCGGCTGACCCGCCGCGCGAGAAGCGGACCCGTCACCTGATGCAGCCCAGCCGCACCACCGCGCTCGCGACCCTGCTCGTGGTCACCACCGGCAGCCTGTGGGGCTTCTACTGGCTGCCGGTGCGCCGACTTGGCGAGCTTGGCTTGACCGGCGCATGGGGCACGCTTGCGATCGTCGCCACCGCGGCCCTGGTGCTCGCCCCGGCCGCGTTTTTGCGGCGCCGGCGGCTGGCGCGCGCCAGCCCGGTCGCGCTCGCCTCGATCGCGCTCGGCGGGGTCGCGTTCGTGCTCTACTCCGCGGGTTTCCTCTACGGCAAGATCGCGATCGTGATCCTGCTGTTCTTCCTGACCCCGGTCTGGAGCACCCTGCTCGCCCGCTACGTCATGGGCTGGACGACGCCCTGGCTGCGGCTGGTCGCGATCGCGGTCGGCGTGGTCGGGCTGGTCTGCGTCTTAAGCGCCGACGGCGGCCTGCCGCTGCCGCGCGGCCTGGGCGACTGGCTGGGCCTCGCCTCCGGTTTTTTGTGGGCCGTGTCGACCACCGGGATCCGCGCGCGCGGCGAGGGCGGGGCCGCGGAGGCCGCGTTCGTGTTCGCGCTCGGCGGCTGTCTGTGCGCGGGCATCCTTGCGCCGGTGCTGGAGCCCTGGCCGAACGTTGGGCGCGCGGATCTGCTTCCGGCGGTCGCCTGGGCGGCCGGCGCGGGCGCGCTCTGGTGGGGGCTGTCGATGGCCGCGCTGATGTGGGCGGCCGCCCGGCTGGAGCCCGCGCGGGTCGGCATCCTGTTGATGGCGGAGGTGCTGCTCGGCACCGCCTCCGCCGCCGTGCTCGCGGGGGAGGCGGTGGGGGCGCTCGAACTGCTGGGCGGCGCGCTGGTGCTGGCGGCGGGCGTGCTGGAGGTCTGGCCGGTACGCGGCAACGCGCCCGTCCCGACCCGCCGGGCCGAGCGCGAGGACCTGCCGGCTGGGAAGTAGCCCGCGCCCGCCGGCGCGCGGGCTTTGCTTTGCCGGCCGGCTTCGCGCACACTTTGGCTAAGGCTCGCAAAAAAGACGTTCAGGGGGAGGCCTGCATGGCGGCAGCCGAGCTGTCGGAGTGGATCGGCCGGGTGGAGACGCGCGAGGTTCCGCTGGCGACCCAGATCATGCGCCAGCTGGCCGCGAGCGTGCCGGAGTGCGGCGTCGGTCCCGAGGAGATCGAACCGGGCGTCCAGCTGCCCGCGCTGTGGCACTGGGCGGCGGTGCAGCCGACCGTGCCGATGGACGAACTGGGGCCTGACGGCCACCCGCGGCTGGGCGGTTTCCTGCCGCCCGTCGACCTCGGCCGGCGGATGTGGGCCGGCAGCCGGGTCGAGTTCCTGGCGCCGATGCGCGTGGACGAGACGGTCAGCTGGCGCTCGGAAATCCGCGACATCCAGGAAAAACAGGGCAGCGCGGGCCGGATGGTGTTCGTCACCGTCGGCCACGAGGTCGCCGGCGGGGACGGCGCGGCGGTGCGCGAGGAGCAGGACATCGTCTACCTGCCGATGCCCGATCAGTATCGTCCGCCGGAGCCCAAGCCCGCGCCTGAAGCGGCGGATTTCGACGAGCGCGTGACGATCGATACGCCGCGGCTGTTCCGCTATTCCGCCGTCACCTTCAACGCCCACCGGATCCACTACGACCGCCCCTATGCGACGGAGGTGGAGAAGTATCCGGGCCTGGTCGTGCACGCGCCGTTGCAGGCGACGCTGCTCTTGGGCGCGGCGATCCGGCACAAGGGCTCAGTGCCGCGGCACTTCCGCTTCCGCGGCGTGCATCCGATGTTCGACTTCCACGACCTGCGCCTGATCGGCGTCGCCGACGGCGACGGCCTGGAGCTCTGCACCGCCGCGCCCGAAGGGCACCAGGGGCTGAAGGCGCGCGCCGACTGGGGGACCCCATGACCGGTGTTCTGGACGGCATGCGGGTGGTCGAGGGCTCGGCCTTCGTCGCCGTGCCGCTTGCCGGGATGACGCTCGCGCAGATGGGCGCGGACGTGATCCGCTTCGACAGGATCGGCGGCGGCCTGGACTTCCAGCGCTGGCCGGTGACCGACCAGGGCCGCAGCCTGTTCTGGGCCGGCATGAACAAGGGCAAGCGCTCGATCGCGGTCGACATGAAATCCGAACGCGGGCGCGAGTTGATCTCCGAGATCATCACCGCCCCAGGCGAGGACGCCGGCCTGTTCCTCACCAACCTGCGCGTGCGCGGCTGGATGGACTACGAGACGCTGTCGAAGCGCCGGCCGGACCTGGTGATGCTGTCGCTGGCGGGCGACCGGCGCGGCCGGCCGCAGGTCGACTACACCGTCAACCCGCAAGTCGGCTTCCCCACCGCGACCGGGCCGGAGGGCTCGGCGGAGCCGGTCGCCCACGTCCTGCCCGCCTGGGACTGCATCGCCGGCAACCTGGCGGTGGCCGGCCTGCTGGCGGCCGAGCGCCGGCGCCTGCGCGGCGGCGGCGGGCAAGAGGTCACGGTAACGCTGAAGGACGTCGCCGCGGCGATGGTCGGGCACCTCGGCATCATCGGCGAGGCGAGCGTGAACGGCGTCGACCGGCCGAAGGGCGGCAACGCGCTCTACGGCGCCTATGGCCAGGACTTCGTCTGCGCCGACGGGCGGCGGGTGATGGTGATCGGCCTGACCGACCGGCAATGGCGCAACCTGCTGCAGGCGACCGGCACCACCGAGGCGATGGCGGAACTGGAACGCAGCCTGGGGACCGACCTGCGCCAGGAAGGCAACCGCTGGCGCGCCCGCCACGCGATCACCGAGGTGTTGCGCCCCTTCTTTGCCGAGCGCCGGGTCGAAGACTTCGCCGATGCGTTCGACGCGGCCGGGGTCACCTGGTCGGTGTTCCGCACCTTCGCCGAGGCCGCGCGCGCAGACCCGGATCTGACGCCCGACAACCCGATGTTCGCGGAGCTGGAGCAGCCGGGGATCGGCCGCTACGCCATGCCGGGGTCGCCGCTCGGCTTCTCCGGGTCGACCGACGTGCCGCCCACGCCGGCGCCGGACCTGGGCCAGCACACCGAGGAGATCCTGGCCGACGTCGCCGGCCTCGGCTCGGGCGAGATCGGCCGGCTGTTCGACCAAGGCGTGGTCCAGGGGCCGGAGGGGCAGGGCTGAGTTCGACGGCCGCAAGCAGGTCTTCGAGAAGTTAGAGCAAAATTCACGAGGAAAGCCGGTTCGGCTTTCGTCGAGTTTGCTCTAGGAAGATGAGGTCGCCTGCAGCGTCGGGTGCGCGGCACCCTCCGCCCTGAAGCCTCCTTCCACTGGAGGAAGGGGATTGAGGGGGCTCCGCCGGCGTGAGCTGCTAATACCCCTTGGAGAAGTCCACCACCGGGCTGGGCGCTTCGCCGCGTTCGATCCGGCGGATGTTCTCGGCGATCGTCGCCGCCGCGGTCTCGGCGGGGGTGATCGCGGCCTCGTGCGGGGTGACGGTGATCCGCGGGTGATCCCAGAAGGGATGGCCGGCGGGCAGCGGCTCCTGTCGGAAGACATCGAGCGTCGCCTCGGCAATCTGGCCGGTACCGAGCAGTTCCAACAGGTCCTCTTCGACCAGATGCCCGCCGCGCGCGGCGTTGACCAGGCAGGCGCCCTTGGGCAGTTCGCCCAGGGTGTGGCGGTTCAGGATGCCGGTGGTCTCGGGTGTCAGCGGCAGCAGGTTGACCAGGATCTCGGTGCGCACCAGGAACTGCCCCAGCTCCGCCTGGCCGGCGAAGCTTTCCACACCGTCGATCTGCTTGCGCCGGTTGGACCAGCCGGCGACCTCGAAGCGCACCGCCT
>CAYRCO010000146.1:0-7596 GCA_964422775.1 uncultured Rhodovibrio sp. | reverse complement strand
TTGATGCGTCTGATCGCCAAGTACGGACTTGGCACGCGGGGAATGGGGACAAGAAGACGCGCCACGCGAAGCGCCCGTAACGGGGATCGCCAACGGTCCGCACAAAAAAGGTGGGGAGCGACCCCGGACCGGGTCAGCGCGTCCGGATGCTACTAAGCCATAAGCCACGGACGTCCCGCTGTCCCGGCCAGACGCCCCTGGCGGCATCCGGATGAAGGCGCTCCGTCGGGGTCCCGATCCGCCGCCGGCGGACCGGGACCTCGCGCCGCCGCCTATTCCGCGGCGACCTGGCCCGGCAGCTGCGGGCCCTCCTCGATCGACAGCAGGGACGCGTTGCCGCCGCTCGCCGTGGTGTCGACCGAGAGCGCCCGTTCGTGGACGAAGCGGTGCAGATAGGCCGGGCTGCTCGCGACCGGCTGGCCGGTGTCCGCCGCCCCGTCGCCGGACGGCGTGGACCGGAAGCAGACCAGCGTGCGGATCGCCCCGTCGAGCTCGGCCAGCCGCGCGTTCACCACGGCCGCGCTCGCCCGGTTCCCGGCGAACGCGGTCAGGTGCACCGGCTCCGCCGTCAGCAGCGCCTCCAACCCGGCGTCCTTGCCGGCCTCGACCGGCTGCACGGCATAGCTCGGCACGCCGGCGTCCTGCAGCACCTTCGCGACCGCCGCGGCGGCGCCGTCGGCCTCGGCCCACAACAGCGCCGTGTTACCGGCGGCGAGCGCCGCCCCGGCCTGCGCGAACAGGGCGCTTAGCTGCGATACCTCGCCAGCACCCTCCGCCGCCAGACAGGCGACCGTGCCGCGCGGCCAGAACGACAGTTCGTTGCGCTCCCCGGTCGGCCCGGGCATCTGCCGCGGCGCGGCCAGTTCGTCCGCCGCCTGGGCGGCGTAGACCCGCAGGTAAGCCGCCCCCGCCTTGGCGTCGCCGGCGCCCTTGAGCTTCTGCAGCGCCTTGGCGCCGCCGTCGATCGCGTCGGCGGCGCGCTCCAGGATCGCCGCCCGCTCGGCCACCGGCGGCAGCCATTCGTGCCCCTGCTTGGCGAGCGTCCTGACCGCCTGGTCCAGCGACTTGCGCGCGATCCTGGGCGCCTTCAGATCGACCGGCGTGCCGGCGGCGTCCGCCGCCAAGTCCTGCGCGGCGTCGCCCGAGCCCTCGCGGACGAACCGCTCCAGGTAGAGCGGGCCGCCGGCCTTGGGCCCGGTCCCGGACAGCCCCTGCCCGCCGAACGGCTGGACGCCGACGATGGCGCCGATCTGGTTGCGGTTGACGTAGCAGTTGCCGACCCGGGCGCGCTCGTAGACGCGCTTCCACATCTCGTCGATCCGGCTGTGCACGCCCATCGTCAGGCCGTAGCCGGTTCGATTGATCTCGTCGACCGCCTGCTCCAGCCGGTCGGCCTGATAACGCACGACGTGCAGGACCGGTCCGAACACCTCGCGCTCCAGCCGTCCGATCCGATCGATCTCGAACGCGGCCGGGGTGACGAAGCTGCCGTTGTCGGTGCCCTGGCCCAGGCGCGCCCGGCGGACTTCCTTGGCCTCGCCCAGCATGCGCTTGATGTGCTTGTCGATGGTCGCCTGCGCGCCGTCGTCGATCACCGGACCGACGTCGGTCGACAGCAGCTGCGGATCGCCGACGCGCAGTTCGTCCATCGCGCCCGCGATCATGTCCAGCGTGCGCTCGGCCACGTCCTCCTGCACGTAGAGCACGCGCAAGGCGGAACAGCGCTGGCCGGCGTTCTGGAAGGCGGAGACGATGACGTCGCGGGCGACCTGCTCGGTGAGCGCGGTTGAATCCACGATCATCGCGTTCTGCCCGCCGGTCTCGGCGATCAGCGACGGGATCGCCGCGCCGTCGCGGCTTGCCAGCGTACGGTTGATCCGCCGCGCGGTCTCGGTCGAGCCGGTGAAGCACACCCCGCTGATCCGGGGATCGCGGGTGAGCGCGCCGCCGACGCGCGCGCCGTCGCCGGGCAGCAGGTGCAGCACCTCCGGCGGGATGCCCGCGCGGTGCAGCAGCCGGACCGCCCGTGCTGCGATCAGGGGGCTCTGCTCGGCCGGCTTGGCCAGCACGGCGTTACCCGCGACCAGCGCGGCCACGACTTGGCCGTTGAAGATCGCGAACGGCAGGTTCCAGGGGCTGATGCAGGTGAACACGCCGCCGCCCTGCATCGAGATCCGCGCGCCGCTGCCGTCCGCGGGGCCGCGCACCCGGATCTCGCCGGACAGGGTCTGGCGCGCCTGCAGCGCGTAGTAGCGGCAGAAGTCGATCGCCTCGCGGACCTCCGAGACCGCGTCGTTCAAGGTCTTGCCAACCTCGGCCACGAGCAGGCCAAGGATGCTCGACATCTCCTGCTCCATCAGGTCCGCGGCGCGCTCCAGGCAGGCCGCGCGCTCCGCGACCGGCTTGGCCGACCAGTCGCCCGCGGCCTTCTGCGCGGCCGTAATCGCCCGGGCGATCTGGTCGTCGGTGGCTTCCGTCACCTCGCCCAGCACGCGGCCGCGGTCGTGCGGCATCACCGTCTCGCGGCCGTCCTGGCCGCTCGTCGCGTCGCCGCTCACGATCGGACCCGACGTCCAGCGCTCGCGCAGCACCTTTTCCATCTCGCGGGAAAGGCCGTCCAGCGTCACCCGGTCGGACAGGTCGACGCCCTGCGCGTTCACCCGGCTCGTACCGTAAATGTCGCGCGGCAGCGGGATCCGTGGATGCGGCACGCGCGACAGACCGCGCACCGCGCGCACCGGGTCGGCGACGATCTCCTCCACCGGCAGCGAGTCGTCCTGGATGCGGTTGACGAACGAGCTATTGGCGCCGTTCTCCAGCAGCCGGCGGACCAGGTAGGCGAGCAGGTCCTCGTGCTGGCCCACCGGCGCGTAGATCCGGCAGCCGGCCCCGATCTGGTCGTGCTCGATCACCCGCTCGTAGAGCTCCTCGCCCATGCCGTGCAGGCGCTGGAACTCGAAATCCCGGCTGTTGCCGGCGTACTCCAGCACGCTCGCGATCGAGTGCGCGTTGTGGGTGGCGAGCTGGGGATAGAAGGCATCGGTGTTGGCGAACAGTTTGCGCGCGCACGCCAGGTAGGAGACGTCGGTATTGGTCTTCCGGGTGAACACCGGATAGTCCTCGACGCCCTGCTCCTGGGCGCGCTTGATTTCCATGTCCCAATAGGCGCCCTTGACCAGGCGCACCATCAGCCGCCGCTCGTGCCGGCGGGCCATGTCGGCCAGCCAGTCGAGCAGCGGGTAGGCGCGCTTCTGGTAGGCCTGGACCACCACACCGAAGCCCTGCCAGGACTTCAGGTCCGGATCGCCGGAGATCGCCTCGATGCAGTCGAGCGAGATGTCCAGGCGGTCGGCCTCCTCCGCGTCGATGTTGAGGCCGATGTCGTAGCGTGCCGCTTCCGCGCACAGCGCGCGCAGGCGCGGCAGCAACTCGTCCATCACCCGGTCGTAGTTGGCGACCTCGTAGCGCGGGTGGAGCGCGGACAGCTTGACCGAAATGCCGGGGCCCTGGATCGGGCCCTTGCCTTCGGCCTTCGCGCCGATCTTGTGGATGGCGTTCTTGTAATGGTCGAAATAGCGCCGGGCGTCGGCCATCGTGCGCGCGGCCTCCCCCAGCATGTCGTAGGAATAGCTATAGCCGCGCTTTTCCCAGGCCGCGGCGCGCTCGAGCGCGCTCTCGATGGTCCGGCCCATGACGAACTGCCGGCCCATGATCTTCATCGCCTGGTTGACGCTTTCGCGCACCACCGGCTCGCCCAGGCGGGCGATCAGGCGGCGCAGGGCGTAGTCCGGTCCCTGCCCGCGGGCGTCGTGCATGCGCACCACCTGTCCGGTCATCATCAAGGCCCAGGTGGAGGCGTTGACGAACAGGGAGCGCGAGTGGCCCAGGTGCTGCTTCCAGTCCGCCGAGCCCAGCTTGTCGCGGATCAGCCATTCCCGCGTGTCGTCGTCCGGGATGCGAAGCAGCGCTTCGGCGATGCACATCAACAAGACGCCTTCCTGGGTCGACAGGCCGTATTCGTGCAGGAACGCGTCGATCCCGCCCTGGTGCGCGGTCTCCGCGCGCACCGCCTCGACCAGCTGATGGGCGTAGCTCTGGATGTTCCGGCGACTGCCTTCGGGCAGGTCGTCGAGCGCGCCCAACAGAGTCTCGATGCAGGCCGTCTCGTCGCTGCGGTAGCTGGCGTCGACGCGGGCGCGCAGATCGCCCCGGTCGGGCAGCGGCGTCTTGAAGATCATCTTCTCGGGCATGGGCCTCACCGATCGTCGTGTATGCCAGGCGGGGCCCGCCCCGGAGCCGGGGTCGGCCGGGGCGGGCTTCGGATCCGTCACGCGGGCGTGTCGCACGCCCGCGAGGTGTTTCAGGTCGAACTCTGGCCTGCCGCCGGCACCCCGGCTGCGGCCAGCGGATCCTCGTAGCCGTGGCCACTAAGGTCCTTGATCGTCTCGCCGCTGTCACGCCATTCCGCCATCTCGGCCGCCGTGGCCTTGGGCGAGAATAGCCCGGTAACGGCGTAGAACACGCCGATCACGGGCGCCGTCCAGCAGGCGAACGCAAGCGGGATGTAGAGCAGATTCTCGAAGTTCCCATCGCCGACGCCAAGGGCCAGCGCGCTGATGACGAAGGCGCCGCCCGCGTTCCAGGGGATCAGCGGCGACATCAGGGTACCACCCTCCTCGACCGCTCGCGACAGGTTGAGGGTGGAGTAGCCCATGCCCCGGTAGACCGGGGCGTACATCCGCCCGGGCAGCGCGATCGACAAGTAGGGGTCGCCCGCCACCAGGTTGGTCGCGATCGAGGTGCCGATCGCCGAGCTCTGCACGCCGGCGAAGCTGCGCACCTTGGTCATGATGACGTTGATGATCGTCTCCAGGCAGCCGGTCTTCTCCAGCGCGCCGCCGAAGCCGAGCGCGATCAGCACCAGCGAGATCGTCCACATCATCGACTGTACGCCGCCGCGGTTGAGCAGGCTGTCGATCTCGTCGACGCCGGTTGCGATCGAATAGCCGCTGTTGGCGAACTGGAAGACATCGTGCATGCCCGCGCCCTGAAAGAAGACGGCCATCACCCCGCCCACCACGACGCCCGCGAACAGCGAGGGGATCGGCGGATACTTTCGCACCGCCAGGAAGATCACCAACAGGGCTGGGATCAGCATGACGGGCGAGATCCAGAAGTTCGCCTGCAAGGCGCCGGTGATCGCCTGGATCTTGTCGAACGAGGTCTGCTCGGCATCGATCAGGGTGAAGCCAACGCCGGTATAGATCGCAAGCGCGATCAGCATCGCCGGGACCGTCGTCGGCAGCATGTTCTTGATGTGGTCGAACAGATTGGTGCCGGTGACCGCGGGCGCGAGGTTGGTGGTATCGGACAGCGGCGAGATCTTGTCGCCGAAGAAGGCGCCGGAAACGACGGCCCCGGCGGTCCAGTACATCGGAATGCCGAAGCCGGCGCCGATGCCCATCAGCGCCAGGCCGACCGTGCCGACCGTGCCCCAGGAGGTGCCGAGCGAGATCGACACCACCGAGCACAGGATCATCGCCGCGGCCAGAAAGATCTCCGGCGACAGGATGGTCAGGCCGTAATAGATCAGCGTCGGCACGGTGCCGCTGGCGATCCACACGCCGATGATCATGCCCACCGTGATCAGCACCGACACCGACGGCAGGGAGACGTGGATGACGTGGAACACGCCCTGTTCGATCGACGGCCACTCGTGGCCCAGCTTCAAGCCGACCAGCCCGGTGATCGCCAGACCGATCGCAAGCGGGATATGCGGGGTGAAGTCGCCGAAGTAGAACAGTTGCAGACCGAGCACCGCCAGCGTCAGCAGCACTGGTGTCAGCGCAAGCCAAATCCCGGGCGCACGCGGCGCCGCTCCGGTTTTAGGCACATTTCCCTCCCGAGAAAGATCAAAATATATTGGCGCGCTTGTGTTTCGTCGCAGGACGAAGCCGCCGCAGCGTAAATGGTAAAAACCTTACGGTCACGTATTTGAACGGTCGGCATGGAAATTCGATTGCGCGGCGACGCCATATGCGCGCTTTGATAATTTTAGCAGGACCGTTGATAAAGAGGTTTAATATTGTGTCGCCCGCGACATTTAAGTCGCTGCTTACCTGTTTCAGGGCGGGCGGCGCGCCGACACTGATCGCGGCAAACCGACACAGCGGCAAAATGTCGTCCGGCCGGACGTTGACCAGCGGGCGGCGGCGCACATTTCCGTTTCATGACAAACCGGTTACTGAATTCCGCCTTGCGCCCCGCCCGCCGGCCGCTGCGTGCGGGCCTGCTGCCCGGCCTCGTCGCCGCCGCGGCCGCGGTGTATGCGGCCGGGATTCTGTGGGTCCAAGACCTGACCTTCACCCTGACCGCGTTCGCGGGCCTTGCGGTGATGGCGGTGCTGGTCGTCTTCGGCGCCGTGCGTCATCACCCGCATGTGCGCTTCGGCGCGGCCAACCAGATCACGCTTGCCCGCGGGACCGGCACCGCGCTGCTGCTCGGGCTGGCCGCGGAGCCGGAAGTGCTGGGTGCCCACGCGCTCGCGCCCTGGCTGCCGTTCGCCGGCGCGGCGACATTGCTGGCGCTGGACCTGTGCGACGGGGCGCTGGCGCGATGGCAGGGGCTCGCGTCCGCGTTCGGCGCCCGATTCGATCAGGAGGTCGACGCCGCGGCGATCCTGGTGCTGAGCATGCTCGCGGTGGTGCTCGCGGGCGCGCCCGTGTGGACGCTTGGGATCGGCGCGCTGCACTACCTCTACCGCCTTGGCAGCTGGCTTCTGCCGGCGCTGGCACGGCCGCTGCCGTATTCGCTGCGCCGGCGGGTCGTCTGCGGCGTTCAAATCGCCGCCCTGGGCGCCTTGTTGGCGCCGGTGACCCCGGCCGGCTGGGTCGCCTCCGTGGCCGGCGTCGCGCTTGCCGCGCTTGCCTTGTCGTTCCTGCGGGACGGCCTCTGGTGTGTCACAGGCGGCCGATCGGCGAGGTCGGCGCGGGCGCCCGGTGCTGGCGCCTGAGCACGGCCGCCACGCCCGGCAGGCCAGTTACCAGCATGACAAGACCGTAGAGCAGACCGGCCGCGACGCCCGCCTCCGGCGCCAATCCGACCGTGGGCCACAGGAGGGCGGCCGCGCTTTCGCGCAAGCCCCAGCCGCCGACCGAGACGGGCAGCACCAGGGCCAGCAAGGTCAACGGTACCACAGTGATCCAGGCGGTCGCCGGCAGCGCGGGCCCGACCGCATCGGCCGCAAGCGCGAACGCGGCAATCAGGCAGGCCGCGACGGCCAAGTTGAGCGGCAGCTGCACCCGCCAAGCGCCGGCACCGAGCAGGGCGGCACGCCCCTCCGGTATCAGCGCAGCGACTCCGTAGCGCCAGCGCCGCGGCCCGATCCGGGTGCCGAGCGCGAGCGCGGCCATCACCGCCAGGATCGATGCGCCCAGCGCCGCCGCCGCGCCGGCGATCCAGGGCGCATACCCGCCCGGCATCAGCATCGGCCAGAGCGCCAGCCCCAGCCCGGCGATGGCGAAGAACGCGACCTGTCCGGCGAACCGCTCCAGCACGACGGCGCGCAGCGCGCGGCCGGCGCCGCCGCCATCGGGC
>CAYRCO010000145.1:0-7610 GCA_964422775.1 uncultured Rhodovibrio sp. | reverse complement strand
CGGGCGCCCTCGCCTGGCCGCTGCTGCGGGCCGAACGCCGGCAGCCGACCGGCGGGGGTTAAGATTGTGCGATCGCGGTTAGGGAAAAGTGCGGCGGCGGGTCCCCTCTCCTCCGCTGGGCGGAGAGGGAACCCGCTGCCATGGCGTGCCAACTGCGGCGGAGATGCCGCCTATGCCGTGCCGTAGATGCGGTCGCCGGCGTCGCCCAGGCCGGGGACGATGAAGCCGTCGTCGTTCAGGCGTTCGTCCAGCGCGGCGGCGTAGATCGGCACGTCGTCGTGCGCCTCCTTCAACACCTGCACGCCCTCCGGCGCGGCCAGGAGGCACAGGAACTTGATGTTGGTCGCGCCGCGCTCCTTCAGCTTGGTGACCGCGGCGGCCGCGGTGTGACCGGTCGCCAGCATCGGATCGCAGACGATGGTGAGCCGGTCCTCCAGCAACTCCGGCACCTTGAAGTAGTACTCGATCGGGCGCAGCGTCTCGGGATCGCGGTACAAGCCGACGTGCCCCACCCGGGCGTGCGGGATCAGATCGAGCATGCCCTCCAGGATGCCGTTGCCCGCGCGCAGGATCGACACCAGGCACAGCTTGCGCCCGGCGACCTCCGGGGCGTTCATCGGCGCCACCGGCGTCTCGATGGCGACGCTCTCCAGCGGGATGTCGCGGGTCACCTCGTAGGCAAGCAGCAGCGACAATTCGCGCGCCAGCCGGCGGAACTCCGGGGTGGGCGTTTCCTTGCGGCGCATCTGCGTCAGCTTGTGCTGGACCAGCGGATGCTCGACGACGGTGATGTCACGGCCGGCAACGATGTCGGGCATGGCGCGCACCTTCTGGACGGACGAACGGGCGGCATCGGCGGAACGTGGGCGGCGCACCGCGGCCCATGGCGGCGCGCCGCGGTTCGTTGGCGCCCGGTGATAGTCGATCCCAGCGGGCGCTGTCGAGCGTGTACGCTGCGACGTGGACCCCAAACATGCGGTTGGCGCGCCGGATCGTGTTGGCTAGGGTCCCGCGCGACCCAGACCGGGGCGGCCTGTCGCACCCAGCCGTGCCGGCCCGTGGCCCAGTCAGACCAGCCTTCACGACCCAGCGGATTTAACCTTCATGAGCGACCGGATCGACACCCCATCCGCACAAGCTGGGGCGGACGGGGCGGTTACGCCCGCGGTCGGCCTGCACGAGCGCCCGGCCGGCGGCAAGTGGCTGATCCTTTCCCTGCAGCATCTGTTCGCCATGTTCGGCGCCACCATCCTGGTGCCGCTCTTGACCGGCCTGAATCCGGCGGTGGCGCTGGTAACGAGCGGGCTCGGCACGCTCGTCTATCTCGTGATCACCAAGGGGCAGATTCCCGCCTACCTCGGCTCCTCGTTCGCGTTCATCGCGCCGATCACCGCGGGCGCCGAGGCCGCCGGCGTGTCCGGCGCGATGGTGGGCGCGTTCGCCGCCGGGCTGGTCTACCTGCTGGTGGCCGCAGCGATCGGCCGGTTCGGGGTCGGCTGGCTGTTGAAGCTGCTGCCGCCGGTGGTGGTCGGCCCGGTGATCATGGTGATCGGCCTGTCGCTCGCCTCCACGGCCGTCGACATGGCGACCAACCAGGCCGGCGGCGGCGACTACTCCGCGCTGCACTTCGGCGTGGCGATGGCGACGCTCGCGATCACGATCCTGGCGGCGGTGTTCCTGACCGGCTTCCTGTCGATGCTGCCGGTCCTGATCGGCATCCTGGCGGGCTACGTGATCGCGGCCGCGGCCGGGCTGGTCGACGCCACGCCGATCCTGGAGGCCAGCTTGGTGCGCGCGCCCGAGTTCGTGATCCCGTTCGTGACCCAAGAGACCAGCGTCCCGCCGGAGGTGTTCTTCCTGCTGGTCCCGGTCGCGGTGGTGACGGTGGCCGAGCACATCGGCGACCAGTTCGTGCTGTCCAAGGTGATCGGCCGCAACACGGTCAAACAGCCGGGCCTGCACCGCTCGCTTCTGGGTGACGGGGTGGCGACCATGCTGGCGTCCTGCCTGGGCGGGCCGCCCAACACCACCTACGGCGAGAACATCGGCGTGCTCGCGATCACCCGGGTGTTCTCCGTCTACGTCATCGGCGGCGCTGCGGTCCTGGCGATCCTGCTCGGATTCCTGGGGAACTTCTCGGCGTTCCTGAACACCATCCCGACGGCGGTGATGGGCGGGGTGTCGATCCTGCTGTTCGGCATCATCGCGGCGAGCGGCCTGCGCACCATGATCGAGGGCCGGGTCGACCTGGGCGAGAAGCGCAACCTCGCAATCGTGTCGGTCGTGCTGGTGGTCGGAATCGGCGGCGCGGTGCTGCCGATCGGCGACGTCGTGGAGCTGTCGGGCATGGCGCTGTCGGCGCTGGTCGGCATCGGGCTGAACCAGCTGCTGCCGGGCAAGCACCTGACCGGCGACATCGAGCGCGTGCTCACCTACCACGAACCGTGACCCATAAAGCGCAGGAAGCCGCGATGGTTTCGGAGCCAAACCATCGCGGCTTCCTGCGCCGTCCGGCACCAGGCACCGCAAGGCCGCCCGGCACGCGGCTTTCGCCGCAGTTTCCAGGCGCGTCATTGGGCTTGATTTTCCGCCCGCATCTTTTAGCTTACCCAATACCAGACCAAATCGGTCGGGATTGGGAGGCAGAATGTTCCGGCTCAACCGCCTGACGGACTACGCGGTGGTGGTGATGTCGCAGATGAGCGGCAGCGGAAGCGGCCTGCGCAGCGCGCAGCAGATCGCCCGCGACACCTCCGTGCCGTTGCCCACCGTGGCCAAGGTGCTGAACGTCCTGACCCGGGAGGGTCTGGTCGACTCGCACCGCGGCGCCAGCGGCGGCTACGCGCTCAGCCGCACCGCCGAGGAGATCACGGTGGCGGAGATCATCCGGGCCCTGGAGGGGCCGATCGCGCTCACCGCCTGCGTCGACAACGGCGGGTCCGGCTGCGAGGTCGAGTCGCTTTGCCCGATGCGCGGCACCTGGGACCGCGTCAACGACGTGATCCACCAGGCGCTCTCGCAGGTCACACTGGCCGACCTGATCGCCGACCAGCAGACGCGGATTCCCGCCTTCGCGCGGGACACCACGGCGCAGGTGGCGGAATGACGCGGCGCCGGCCTGATCCAGGGCGGATCGCAGGTACGTAATACAAACACGTAACACGACACGCCAATCGCACCGACGAACGCGAACGCGACGATGACAACCAAGGCCGCTTTCCGGGCGCTTGCACACGCCACACGCAACGGACGGCCCTCACGAAGGCTCTAGAGAGCAGGAGACCAAACCATGGGTGCTACCGCCGAGACGGTCGAGCAGGTCCAGGAGGTCACGGGGCAGAAGTACAAGTACGGCTTCGTCACGGAGATCGACGAAGAGCGTCCCCCGAAGGGCCTGAACGAGGACATCATCCGGTTCATCTCGCAGAAGAAGGAAGAGCCGGAGTGGATGCTCGAATGGCGGCTGAAGGCTTACCGCCATTGGCTGACGATGAAGCACCCCTCCTGGCAGAAGTGCAACATCCCGCCGATCGACTTCCAGGACGCGTACTACTACGCCGCGCCGAAGCAGGACGGCGACGGTCCGCAGTCGCTGGACGAGGTCGATCCCAAGCTGCTGGAGACCTACGAGAAGCTGGGCATCCCGCTCAGGGAGCAGGAGATGCTGGCGGGCGTAGCCGTCGACGCGGTGTTCGACAGCGTTTCGGTCGCGACGACCTACAAGGCGAAGCTGGAGGAGCAGGGGATCATCTTCTGCTCGATGTCGGAAGCGGTCCACAACTACCCGGACCTGGTCAAGCAGTACCTGGGCTCGGTGGTTCCCTACTCCGACAACTTCTTCGCGACCCTGAACAGCGCGGTCTTCACCGACGGCTCGTTCGTCTACATCCCCAAGGGCGTGAAGTGCCCGATGGAGCTGTCGACCTACTTCCGCATCAACGCGGAGAACACGGGCCAGTTCGAGCGCACGCTGATCATCGCGGAGGAAAGCGCCAGCGTCTCCTACCTGGAGGGCTGCACGGCCCCGCAGCGTGACGAGAACCAGCTGCACGCCGCCGTGGTCGAGCTGGTCGCGCTGGACAACGCCGAGATCAAGTACTCCACGGTGCAGAACTGGTTCCCGGGCGACGAGAACGGCGTCGGTGGCATCTACAACTTCGTCACCAAGCGCGGCGCCTGCCGGGGCGACAACTCCAAGATCTCCTGGACGCAGGTGGAGACCGGCTCGGCCGTCACCTGGAAGTATCCCTCCTGCATCCTGCAGGGCGACAACTCGGTGGGCGAGTTCTACTCGATCGCCATCACCAACAACTACCAGCAGGCCGACACCGGCACGAAGATGATCCACCTGGGCAAGAACACGAAGTCCCGGATCGTCTCCAAGGGCATCTCCGCCGGCCACGCCGACCAGACCTATCGCGGTCTGGTGCGGGTGTCGCCGAAAGCCGACGGCGCGCACAACTTCACGCAGTGCGACAGCCTGCTGATCGGTGACAAGTGCGGCGCGCACACCGTGCCCTACATCGAGAGCCGGAATAACCAGGCCCGCGTCGAGCACGAAGCGACCACCTCGAAGATCAGCGAGGATCAGCTGTTCTACTGCCGCCAGCGCGGTATCAGCGAGGAGGACGCGGTCGCGCTCGTGGTCAACGGCTTCTGCCGCGAGGTGCTGCAGCAACTCCCGATGGAGTTCGCAGTCGAGGCGCAGAAGCTGGTCGGCATCTCGCTGGAAGGCAGCGTCGGCTAACCATCCGGGTCCGGCAGGCGGCCGCGCACGGCGCGGCCGCCGCCTACCGGGTGCGAATCAAAACAACACAATGCGGGCGGGGTTCGCCCGTACGCGACTTTTTGCGAAGGAGCACGCGACGATGGCGATGCTGGAGATTAAGGACCTGCGCGCCGAGATCGAAGGGACCGAGATCCTCAAGGGCCTCAACCTGTCGATCGACCCGGGCGAGGTGCACGCGATCATGGGGCCGAACGGCTCCGGCAAGTCCACCCTCGCCCACGTGCTGACCGGGCGCGACGGCTACGAGGTCACCGGCGGCGACGCCCTGTTCAACGGCCAGTCGATCCTGGAGATGGAGCCGGAGGAGCGCGCGGCCGTCGGCCTGTTCCTGGCGTTCCAGTATCCGGTCGAGATCCCGGGCGTGACCATGACCACCTTCCTGAAGGAGGCGGTCAACTCGATCCGCAAGGCGCGTGGCGAGGACGAGATGGACGCCATGAAGTTCACCAAAGAGCTGCGCCAGCGCTGCAAACTTCTAAACATTCCCGAAGAAATGATGCGCCGGTCGGTCAACACCGGCTTCTCCGGCGGCGAGAAGAAGCGCGCCGAGGTGCTGCAGATGGCCGCGCTGGAGCCCAAGCTGGCAGTCCTCGACGAGACCGACAGCGGCCTCGACATCGACGCGCTGAAGACGGTCGCCGACGGCGTCAACCAACTGCGCAGCCCCGAGCGCTCGATGCTGGTGATCACCCACTACCAGCGCCTGCTGAACTACATCGTCCCGGACCACGTGCACGTCATGGTCAAGGGCCAGATCGTGAAGTCCGGCGGCAAGGATCTGGCGCACGAGCTGGAAGCGGAAGGCTACGCGCAATTCGGCGAGGAGAAGGCGGCGTAACGCCGCTCACCCCGCCCGAAACGGCGCGACGTCCCTTCCCTTCTAGTGATCCAAGAGAGGTTCTGCGCGATGAGCGAAAGCGCGCTCCAGCCGTTCCACGAGCAGTACACGGCGCTCACCAACGCCGGCAGCCTGCCGGGCAGCGCCCTGCCGTGGCTGGCCAACCTGCGCGAGCGCGGGATGACCCGTTTTGACGAAATGGGCTTCCCCACGCCGCGCGTCGAGAAATGGAAGTACACCAACCTGCGCGCGCTGGAGCGGCAGGTCTTCCACCCGGCGACCACCATGACCGCCAGCCTGGGGCTGGACCGCGTGCCCAGCCTGATCGGCGAGCAGGCCGGCCACCGTGCGGTGTTCGTCAACGGCCGGTTCCGCGCGGAGATGTCCTCGCTCGGCCGGCTGCCCAAGGGCGCCAAGGTGATGTCGTTCGCCCAGGCGCTCGAAGCCGAGCCCAACCTGCTGGCCGAGGAAATCGACCAGATCGCCGAGGGGCAGGACGACCAGCCGTTCTATCACCTGAACTGCGCGTTCATGCAGGACGGGCTGGTGCTGCACGTCGAGGAGGGCGCCAAGATCGAGGAGCCGATCGAGGTCGTCTACCTCGCTGCGGCGGACGACGAGGCGCTGGCCTATCACCCGCGCCACCTGATCGTCGCCAGCAAGAACAGCGAGGCGACCCTGGTCGAGTACCACGTCGGCATCGGCGAGGCGAACACGCTGGCGAACCACGTGACCGAGATCCGCGTGGAGCCGGGCGCGAAGCTGCACCACTACAAGCTGAACGCGGAGACCGACGCCGCCTTCCACATCTCCACGCTGCACGCCCGGGTTCAGGAGAACGCGTTCTACGACAGCTTCACCCTGACCACCGGCGGCCAGCTGACCCGCAACGAGCCGCACGTGAAGCTGGAGGGCAGCTACGCCGACGCACGGCTGAACGGCGCTTACCTGCAGCGCGGCAAGCAGCATTGCGACAACACAACCCTGATCGAGCACGCGGTGCCGGATACGCACTGCCGCGAGATCTTCAAGGGCGCGCTCGAGGGCAAGGGCCGCGCGGTGTTCGCCGGGAAGCTGCACGTCTACCCCGACGCCCAGCGCACCGACGGCAACCAGCTGTCGCGCTGCCTGCTGCTGTCCAACCAGGCGGAGATCGACACCAAGCCGGAGCTGGAGATCTACGCCGACGACGTGGTCTGCAGCCACGGCTGCACCGCGGGCGAGCTGGAGAAGGACCCGCTGTTCTACCTGCGCTCGCGCGGCATCCCTTACCCGGTCGCGCGGCGCATGATGGTGGAATCCTTCCTGGCCGAGGTGGTCCAGGAGATCACCACTGAGGAGCTGCGCCAGGCGTTCCTGGACCGGGTCACCGACTGGCTGTCCCGGTCGGACCAGTAGGCTGCCACGCGCCTGCGCCGGCGGCGCGGCCTTGAGCCGCGTTGGCCGGCCGGCGGGCCTGCCCCACCCTTCGGGGCTGGCCGGATAACGCGCGAGAGGACAACGCACGTGAGCGACATGACCGACGCCGCCGTGCCAGAGCACGCCCAGAGCAACGCCACCGCCCCCGAGAGCCGCGGTCAGACACGCGCCGCGCGGAACACACTCGACGTCGAGCGGGTGCGCGCGGACTTTCCGATCCTGCACCAGGAAATCTACGGCAAGCCGCTCGCCTACCTGGACAACGCGGCCTCGAGTCAGAAGCCGCAGCCGGTCATGGACGCGATGACGGAGGCGATGGAGACCTACTACTCCAACGTCCACCGCGGCGTGCACCGCCTGTCCCAGGTGTCGACCGACCACTACGAGGGCGCGCGCGAGAAGATCGCGCAGTTCATCAACGCGCCCAAGAGCGACGAGGTGGTCTTCACCCGCGGCGCGACCGAAGCGATCAACCTTGTGGCGTCCTCCTACGGCCGGGCGTTCCTCAAGCCCGGCCAGGAAGTGCTGATCACCGCGCTGGAGCACCACTCCAACATCGTGCCC
>CAYRCO010000144.1:0-7675 GCA_964422775.1 uncultured Rhodovibrio sp. | reverse complement strand
GGCGGAGCGCGAGACGGACACCTTCGACACCTTCATGGAGTCGTCCTGGTACTTCGCGCGCTTCTGCTCGCCACGCAGCGACAAGGCGTTCGAGCGCGCCGACGTCGACTACTGGCTGCCGGTCGACCAGTACATCGGCGGGGTCGAGCACGCGGTGCTGCACCTGCTCTACGCCCGCTTCTTCACCCGGGCGCTGCAGTATTGCGGCTACCTCAACGTCGCCGAGCCGTTCGACGGCCTGTTCACCCAGGGCATGATCGCGCACGAGACCTACAAGGACGCGAACGGCAAGTGGCTGTCGCCGCAGGAGGTCGCGCGCGACGCCGACGGCAACCTGGTGGACACCCACGGCCGCCCGGTCACGCCCGGCCGGGTGGAGAAGATGAGCAAGTCCAAGCGCAACACCGTGGACCCGACCGAGACGATCGAGGCCTACGGCGCCGACACCGCGCGCTGGTTCATGCTGTCGGATTCGCCGCCCGAGCGGGACATGGAGTGGACCGAATCGGGCGTCGAAGGCGCCTACCGCTTCCTGCAGCGCCTCTGGCGCATGGTGACCGGCGCGCTGGACGAGATCCCCGCGGCGGGCACGGCCGAACCGGCCGACGATGCGCTCTCAAAGCCCGGCCTGGAGCTGCGCCGCAACGCCCACCGCACGGTCCAGGCGGTCGGCCAGGACATCGATCATTTCCGCCTCAACCGCGCGGTCGCGCGGCTCTACGAACTGGCGAACGCCCTGGGCGGTTTCCAGCCTGAGACGGCGGCGGACCCGTGGGCCCGGCGCGAGGCGGCGGAGTTGCTGGTGCGCATGGTGGCGCCGATGATGCCGCACGTGACCGAGGAGCTGTGGCAACGCCTGGGTTACAGCAGCATGCTGGTCGATCAGCCCTGGCCGGAAGCGAATCCGCGGCTGCTGCAGGCCGACACGGTCAAGATGGCCGTGCAGGTCAACGGCAAGGTGCGCAGCACGATCGAGCTGCCGCGCGACGCCGACGAGCCGACCGCGCGCGAGGCTGCGCTCGGCGAATCGGCCGTGCAGCGGGCGCTCGGCGACAAGGAGCCGCGCAAGGTGATCGTCGTGCCCAACAAGATCGTCAATGTGGTCGCGTAACCCCGGGCGGACCGGCCGCCGCGCGGCGGTATGCACGCTCGCGGCCGCGCTGCTCGGCCTGACGGCGTGCGGCTTTCAGCCGATGTACGCCAGCAAGGCTCAACCGGGCAGCGGGCAGATCGCGCCCGAAGTCCGCAACAGCGTGGCGATTGCGCCGATCCGGAACCGGATCGGGCAGCAGCTGCACAACGCCCTGCGCGACCGGTTGAACCCGCAGGGCCAGCCGCGGGATCCGGTCTACCGCCTGAAGGTCAGCATCGATTCCGTGTCGGAGCCGAGCACGCTGCGCACCGACGGCACCGTGACGCGGCGCGACTTTCGGCTGCAGGCGAACTGGCAACTGGAGGACTACGCCAAACGGGCCCGCTTGTTCCGCTCAAGCGCCACGGGCACGTCCAGCTACAACGTGGTCGACCAGCCCTATGCCACGGTCGCCGCCTTTCGCGACGCCGAAGAGCGCGCGGTCGAGCAGATCGCCCGGGACATCGCCGCGCGCGTGAACGCGGTGCTTGCGCATGGGCACGGCGATCGGCAGACGAACGCCCAAGAATGAAGATCAAGCCGGCGAACGCGGAGAAGTTCGCCGCCAAGCCGGACGCCAATGTCCGGGCCGTGCTGGTCTACGGCCCCGATCGCGGGCTGGTGCGCGAGCGGGTGGGTAAGCTGATCCGTTCGGTCGTCGCCGATCCGGAGGATCCTTTCCGGGTCGCCGAGCTCACCGGCGACCAGATCAAGAAGGAACCGGCCGTGCTCGGCGACGAGGCCGCCGCGATGGCGTTCGGCGGCGGGCGGCGGGTGGTGATCGTCCGCGCGCCGGGCGAGGAGACCGCCAACACCTTCCGCGATTTCCTGGCCGCGCCCGCCGGCGACGCGTTGGTCGTGGTCGAGGCGGGCGACCTCGACGGCCGCTCCAAGCTGCGCGCGGCGTTCGAGAAGGCCGACCGCGGCGCCGCCCTGCCCTGCTACCGCGACGAGGGCCGCGACCTCGCGGGCCTGATCCAGCAGACGCTCAAGAGCCACGGCCTATCGGTCAGCCGGGACGCCCTGGACTACCTGAGCCAGCACCTGGGGGCCGATCGGGGGGTCACGCGGAGCGAACTGCAGAAGCTGGCGCTCTACAAGGGAAGCGGTGAAGTCCAGGTCGAGGACGCAAGGTCTTGTGTCGGCGACAGTGCCGCCCTGTCTCTGGACGATGTCGCGCACGCGGTCGCCGAGGGCGATCTGGCCGAGCTGGAGCGGGCCTTCGACCGGGCGCTTGCCGAGGGGGCGAACCCGATCCAGCCGCTGCGCGCCACCGCCAACCATTTCAAACGGCTGCACCAGGTCGCGGACGCGCGCGACGTCGCCCAGGCGGTCGAGAAGCTCCGGCCGCCGGTGTTCTGGAAGCTGAAGCCGCGTCTGACCGCCCAGGCGAAGGCGTGGTCCCCGGCCCGCCTGGGCGAAGCGCTCGACGGCCTGCTGGAGGCGGAGGCCCGGTGCAAGTCGACCGGGATGCCGGTCGAGGCGGTCGCCGCCCGGGAGCTGATGCGGATCGCCAGCCGCTCCCCGCTGCGCCAGCGCCGCAAACAGACGGCCGGCCGCGGGTAGAGCGACATCCAGCCCGAAGGCCAGTTCGGCGTTCGCGCATATCGCTCGAGGTTTCATGTGAAACGGGGGCCCGAGCTGCTTTATCCTATACCGGTTGCGATGCCATGAAACTGACCGCAGAGACGCGGAGGTGGCGGGCGCGTAATGCGGCCGGGCCACAGATATCGAAACATAGGATCACGCGCAAAGCGCGCGCGAGACCGCTGTCCGAGGCTTTTGACCGCCGTACCGCGCCGCGACAAAGTCCTCTGTGGCTCTGTGATACCTCTTGCGGTGCCGACCCATCTACTACGGGTAGCTCGTACAGGCGAAGTACTCGGTAGATCTAGTGTTTCGGCTCCGGGTGCCGGTTCAGGCGGTTGAGCACGTCGTCGAGCTGGTCGAGGGTCTTGTAGTGCACCGTGAGGGTACCGCCCTGGCCGTGGAACTCGATATTGACCTTGAGCCCGAGCAGGCTGGAGAGGTCGTCCTCCAGTTGCCGGGTGTCCGGGTCCTTCTGCGGGGCGGGCTTGGACTTGGTCTTCTGACCCGCCTGCCCTTTCGCCGCCTGCTTGACCCGTTGGGCAAGCCGCTCGGTCTCGCGCACCGACAGGCCCTTTTTCGCGACCTCCTTGGCGAGCGCCTCGCTATCCTCGGCGTTCAGGAGCGCGCGCGCGTGGCCGGCGGAAATCTCGCCGCCCTGGACCAGCTGCTTGACCGAGTCCGGCAACTGCAGCAGGCGCAGCATGTTGGCAATGTGGCTGCGCGACTTGCCCACCACCCGGGCGAGGTCCTCCTGGGTGTGCTGGAACTCGTCCATCAGCCGCTGGTAGCCTTCGGACTCTTCCAGCGGCGTCAGGTCGCGGCGCTGCACGTTCTCCACGATGGCGATCTCGAGCGCCTCGCGGTCCGCCATGTCGCGGACCACCACCGGGACTTCGTGCAGCTGCGCCTGCTGGGCGGCCCGCCAGCGCCGCTCGCCGGCGATGATCTCGTAGCTGTTGGGGTCGTCGTCGCGTCGGCGTACCAGGATCGGCTGCAGCAGGCCCTGCGCCTTGATCGATTCTGTGAGCGCCTGCAGCGCTTCCTCGTCGAACATCCGGCGCGGCTGGAACCGGTTCGCCTGCAACTGCTCGATCGGGACGGTCCGGCTGGCCCGCACCTTGTCGAGCGAGGCGTAGTCCTGCTCGTCGTCGTCCTCGTCGCCCAGCAGCGCGGCCAGGCCGCGGCCGAGGTTCTTGCGCTTGTTTTCGCTCATCTGGGCGGTGTCGTCCTCGGCGCCGGGATTGGCGGTCTTGCGGGTCGCGGCGGGGGGCATCTCAGGCGTACTCGCGATGCTTGGTGGGTCGGGTCAGGTGTCGGACGGCGTACCGGGCCGGCGATCAGCTCGCCATCGCCGGCGCGTCGGCCTGGCCGCGCAGCCGGCGCAGCATCTCGCCGGCCAGCTTGATGTAGGCCTGCGCGCCGGTCGACTTCATGTCGTACAGCAACACCGGCTTGCCGTGCGACGGCGCCTCGGAGATCCGGACGTTGCGCGGGATGACGGTGTCGTAGACCACGTCGCCCAGATACTCGCGCACGTCGTTCGCCACCATGTCGCACAAGTTGTTGCGCTTGTCGTACATGGTCAGCACCACACCCTGGATCTCCAGGTTCGGGTTGAACGCCCGGCGGACGCGCTCGATCGTCCGCATCAGGTGGCTCAGACCCTCCAGGGCGTAGAACTCCGCCTGCAGCGGCACCAGCACGCTGTCTGCGGCGGTGAAGGCGTTCAGGGTCAGGAAGCCGAGCGCCGGCGGGCAATCCACCAAAATGTAGTCGTAGTCGCCCAGCAGCGGCGCGAGGGCGCTGCGCAGCCGGGTCTCGCGCTCCTCCGCCTGGGCGAGCTCGACCTCCGCGCCGGACAGGTCGACCGCCGAGGGCACCAGGCTCAGCCCCGGCACGTGGGTCGGGACCACGCAGCTCTTGACCTCGCCGCCCTCGATCAACGGCTTGTAGATGTTGCGCTTGCGGTCGCCGCGGGTGAGGCCGAAGCCGGTGGAGGCGTTGCCCTGCGGGTCGAGGTCGACCACCAGCACCTTGAGGTCGCACGCCGCGAGCGCCGTACCCAGGTTGATCGCGGTCGTCGTCTTGCCGACCCCGCCCTTTTGGTTGGCGATCGCGAAGACCCGCGCGCGTTTGCCGCGCTGCGCCCCGGTTTCCTCAACCTTTTGCGTTTTTTCGGACAAGAGCCTCTACCCTTAGTATGGTTGCCGCCGTGTCAGTTCGGCTGGGAACACGCTCCACGGTCATATTCCACGCTTTCCGTGCGACCGTCAATTCGCCTTCGACGCCCTTGCCTTTCGGGAACAGCCCGACGCCGCCCGGCCGGAGCAGCGGCGCAGCGTAGCCGAGCAGTTCGGCCAACGGCGCGAAGGCGCGCGCCGTCACCACGTCCGCTTCAAGCGTCGGCAGGGTCTCGGCCCGTTTCACGTGAAACGCGACGTCCACGCCGGTCGCCCGCGCCGCCTCGCGCAGAAACGCCGCCTTGCGTCCGTCAGCCTCGACGAGGTGCACCTCCCCCGCGCCCATCACCGCGAGCACCAGCCCGGGGAAGCCGGCGCCGCTGCCGAGATCGACCACCCGGCGCGGGCGATCGGCGGGTGCCGGCGGCAGCAACTCCATCAGCTGGGCGGAATCCAACATGTGCCGGCGCCACAGATCGGCGACCGTGCCGCGGCCCACGAGATTGACCGCCCGATTCCACTTTTGCAGCAGGTCGGCGTACGTCCCGAGCCGGGCCAACGTTTCACGTGAAACGCCCGTCTCGCGCTGAAACGCCGACGCGCCGTACGACGCCCGCCCCGTTGCCGGCCCCCGCCCCGCAGCAGCTGCGGTCATGCCGCGTCGCGCGGACGGTCGTGATGGCGGCGGACGTGGCTCAGCAACGCCACCAGGGCGGCGGGGGTGATACCGGGGATGCGGGCCGCCTGCCCCAGCGTCGCCGGCCGGGCGGCCGAAAGCTTCTCCCGCACCTCGGTCGTCAGGCTGGGCACCCGTGCGTAATCCAGGTCGACTGGCAGGGTGAGCTGCTCGTCGCGCCGGAACGCTTCCACGTCCCGCTCCTGCCGGGCGAGATAGGCGTCGTAGCGGGCGTCGACTTCCAGCCGGCGGGCGACGTCGTCCCGGTACCCCGCCAACTCGGGCCAATAGGTCGCCACCCGGTCCAGCCCGGCGTCGCCGCCGCGCAGCAGGTCCCACGCGCTGCGCCGGACGCCGTCCTGTTTCACGTGAAACCCGGCCTTCGCCAATTCAGCCGGCGTCGCGCTCAGCTGCTGCAGGCGCGCGCGCCCTTCGTGCAGCTGATCGGCCTTGGCCTGCCAGACCGCGTGGCGCTCCGCCCCGACCAGCCCGATCGCCGCACCCTTGTCGCTCAACCGCTCGTCCGCGTTGTCGGCGCGCAGGCGCAGACGATACTCCGCCCGGCTGGTGAACATGCGGTAGGGCTCGTTGACCCCGCGCGTGGTCAAGTCGTCGACCAGCACCCCGATATACCCCTCTGTCCGGTCGACCTGGAACGGCTCGGCGCGCCCGCCGGCCTGCAACGCCGCGTTGGCGCCCGCGATCAGCCCCTGCGCGCCCGCCTCCTCGTAGCCGGTGGTGCCGTTGATCTGCCCGGCGAGGAACAGCCCCGGGATCCGCCGCGTCTCCAGCCAGCCGTGCAGCTCGCGCGGGTCGACGTAGTCGTATTCGATGGCGTAGCCCGGCTGGGTGATGACCGCTCGTTCCAGGCCCGGAATGGTCTTGATCAGCTCCGCCTGCACCTCGCGCGGCAGCGAGGTCGAGATGCCGTTCGGGTAGACGGTGTCGTCGTCCAGCCCTTCTGGCTCCAGGAAGATCTGGTGGCCGTCCTTGTCGGCGAAACGCACCACCTTGTCCTCGATCGACGGGCAATAGCGCGGCCCGGTACTGTCGATCTGCCCACTGTACATCGGGGCGCGATGCAGGTTGTCGCGGATCAGGGCGTGCCCGGCCGGCGTGGTGGTGGTGATGTGGCACGGCACCTGCCGCGTGGTGATCCGGTCGGTGAGCGCGGAGAACGGCTCCGGCGGATCGTCGCCGGGCTGCGCCGTGGTCGCGGCCCAGTCGATCGTCCGCCCGTCCAGGCGCGGCGGCGTCCCGGTCTTCAGCCGGCCCAGCTGGAAGCCGGCCCGGTCCAGCGTCGCCGCCAGCCCGACCGCCGGCTCGTCGCCCACCCGGCCGGCCGGGATCCGCTCCTCGCCCAAATGGATCATCCCGCGCAAAAAGGTGCCGGTGGTCAGCACCACCCGCCCGGCGGCGACACGCCTGCCGTCGCCCAGCACCGCGCCGACGCAGCGCCCCGCGTCGTCCAGCGCCAGGTCCTCGACCGGCTGTTCCAGGATCTCCAGCGTCTCCAGCTCGGCCAGCAGCTCCTGCACCGCCTGCCGGTAGAGCTTGCGGTCGGCCTGGCACCGCGGTCCGCGCACGGCCGGCCCCTTGGACCGGTTCAACACCCGGAACTGGATGCCGGCGGCGTCCGCCGCGCGGCCCATGATCCCGTCGAGCGCGTCGATCTCCCGGACCAGATGCCCCTTGCCCAGCCCGCCGATCGCGGGGTTGCAGGACATCGCGCCGATCGTACTGGTCTTGTGCGTGATCAGCAGCGTGCGCGCACCCAGCCGGGCCGCAGCCGCCGCGGCCTCGCAGCCGGCATGCCCGCCGCCCACAACGATCACGTCATAGCTCGTTACCTGCACCATACCCGGGTTATGGCTTAGCCCCGCGGCCAAGTCAAAGCGCCCGCGTTTCATGTGAAACGGTGCCGGAAGAGCATTCACCACCAAGACACGAAGACACCAAGGATGGCTGGTCTGCGGTGCTCCCGTCGCCCTCCCTGGAGCATGCTGTTGGGTCGCTGGAGGGCCGCCACCCCGGGGTCAATATCTTACTCACCCCTTCGTGTCTTGGTGTCTTGGTGGTGACCCGGTCCCCTCACTT
>CAYRCO010000143.1:1914-7728 GCA_964422775.1 uncultured Rhodovibrio sp. | reverse complement strand
TGCCGGCCGGCCATCTTGTCGCCCGGCTGCAGCTTGCGCTTGGTCGCGACGAAGACCTTGACCATCTTCATCACGCCCGGCGGCAACTCGTCGCCGCGCTGCAGCTTGTCGACCTTGTTCTCGAAGCGCTTGGTCAGGGCCTCGATCGCCTCGTCGAACTGCCGGTTGAGGTCCTCGATCTCCCCCTGGACCTTGTCGTCCTTGACGGTGATCTGGCGCCACTGACCCGGGGTGTAGTCCGACAGCAGCTGCTCGGTGACCTGCTGGTCGGCCTTCATGCCCTTCGGCCCGGAACCGACAGTCTGGCCCAGCAGCAGGTCCTTCAAACGACCGTAGAAGGAACGCTCCAGGATCGCCTTCTCGTCGTCGCGGTCCTTGGCAAGGCGCTCGATCTCGGCACGCTCGATGGCGAGCGCGCGCTCGTCCTTCTCCACGCCGCGGCGAGAGAACACGCGGACCTCGACGACCGTGCCCCAGACGCCAGGCGGCACCCGCAGCGAGGTGTCGCGCACGTCCGATGCCTTCTCGCCGAAGATCGCCCGGAGCAGCTTCTCCTCCGGGGTCATCGGGCTTTCGCCCTTCGGCGTCACCTTGCCGATCAGGATGTCGCCCGCGTTCACCTCGGCGCCGATGTAGACGATGCCCGCCTCGTCCAGGTTGCGCAGCGCGTCCTCGCCGACGTTCGGGATGTCGCGGGTGATCTCCTCCTGGCCCAGCTTGGTGTCGCGGGCCATCACCTCGAACTCCTCGATGTGGATCGAGGTGAAGACGTCGTCGCGCACGATGCGCTCGGAGATCAGGATCGAGTCCTCGAAGTTGTAGCCCATCCAGGGCATGAAGGCGCACAGCACGTTGCGCCCGATCGCGAGCTCGCCGCGGTTGGTCGACGGCCCGTCGGCGATGATGTCGCCCTTGGCGATCTCGTCGCCCACGCGCACCAGCGGCCGCTGGGTGATCGACGTGTTCTGGTTGGAGCGCTGGAACTTGCGCAGGTTGTAGATGTCCACCGCCTGCTCGCCGGACGAGGTCTCGTCGGTGACGCGGATCACCACGCGGGTGGCGTCGACCTGGTCGACCACGCCGCCGCGCTTGGCGGAGATCGCGACACCGGAGTCCTGCGCCACCTTGTCCTCGATGCCGGTGCCGACCAGCGGGGCTTCCGACTGCACCAGCGGCACCGCTTGGCGCATCATGTTGGAGCCCATCAGCGCGCGGTTGGCGTCGTCGTTCTCCAGGAACGGGATCAGCGCCGCGGCGACCGAGACGATCTGCTTGGGCGAGACGTCCTTGTACTCGATCTCCTCCGGCCGGGCGAGCAGGTACTCCCCGCCGCGCCGGCAGGAGATCAGGTCGCTCGACAGCTTGCCGTTCTCGTCGACCTCGGCGTTCGCCTGGGCGACGGTGTAGCGCACCTCGTCCATCGCCGAGAGGTAGACCACCTCGTCGGTGACCTGCCCGTCCTTGACCTTGCGGTACGGGCTTTCGATGAAGCCGTACTTGTTCACCCGGGCGTAGGTCGCCAGCGAGTTGATCAGACCGATGTTCGGCCCCTCCGGCGTCTCGATCGGGCAGATCCGGCCGTAGTGGGTCGGGTGCACGTCGCGCACCTCGAAGCCGGCGCGCTCACGCGTCAGACCGCCCGGGCCGAGCGCCGACAGGCGGCGCTTGTGGGTGATCTCCGACAGCGGGTTGGTCTGGTCCATGAACTGCGACAGCTGCGAGCTGCCGAAGAACTCGCGCACCGCCGCGGCCGCCGGCTTGGCGTTGATCAGGTCGTGCGGCATTACGCTGTCGATCTCGACCGAGCTCATCCGCTCGCGGATCGCGCGCTCCATGCGCAAGAGGCCGACGCGGTACTGGTTCTCCATCAGCTCGCCGACCGAGCGCACCCGGCGGTTGCCCAGGTGGTCGATGTCGTCGATCTCGCCGCGGCCGTCCTTCAGCTCGCACAGCTCCTTGACGATCGCGAGGATGTCCTCCTTGCGCAGGGTGCGCAGCTGATCGTCGGTCTCGAAGCCCATGCGCGCGTTCATCTTGACGCGGCCGACCGAGGAGAGGTCGTAGCGGTCGGAATCGAAGAACAGGCTGTTGAACATCTGCTCCGCGGACTCGAGGGTCGGCGGCTCGCCCGGGCGCATCACCCGGTAGATGTCGATCAGCGCGTCTTCCCGGCTGGTGTTCTTGTCGATCATCAGCGAGTTGCGCAGGTAGGCGCCGACCGAGACGTGGTCGATCGCGAGCGTGGGCACCTGTGTGATCCCGATCTGATCGAACTGCTCCAGCATGTGCTCGGAGATTTCTTCACCGGCCTCGCAGATGATCTCGCCGGTTTCCTCGTTGATCAGATCGGTGGCGACGTAGCGGCCGACCAGCTGCTCGGCCGGCACGACGTGCTCGTCCAGGCCGTGGTCCTCGACCAGCTTGCGCGCCTTACGCGGCGTGATCTTCTCGCCCGCCTCGACCAGCGTTTCGCCGGTGGCCGCGTTGACCAGGTCGTGCGGCAGCTTCACGCCGCGCATCGCCTGCGGGTCGAACTTGGTGCGCCAGCCCTGCTTGTCCTTCTTGTAGTCGATCCGGTCGTAGAAGTACGCCAGGATCTCCTCCGGGCTCATGCCCTCGGCCTCGTGCGCCTCCAGGTTCTGCCCGTTGGCCGCGCGCTCGGCGCGCAGCTTCGCCGTTTCGGCGCTGTCCAGGGCCATCAGCAGGGTGGTCGCGGGCAGCTTGCGCCGGCGGTCGACGCGCACGTGCACCAGGTCCTTGGCGTCGAACTCGAAGTCCAGCCAGGAGCCGCGGTAGGGGATCACCCGCGCGGCGAACAGGTACTTGCCGCTGGAGTGCGTCTTGCCGCGGTCGTGGTCGAAGAACACGCCCGGGCTGCGGTGCATCTGGGAGACGATCACGCGCTCGGTGCCGTTGATGATGAACGTGCCGTGTTCGGTCATCAGCGGCATGTCGCCCATGTAGACGTCCTGCTCCTTGATGTCGCGCACCGACTTGGCGCCGGTGTCCTCGTCGACATCCCAGACCACCAGGCGCAGGGTGACCCGCGCCGGCGAGGCGTAGGTCATGCCGCGCTGCTGACACTCCTCGACGTCGTACTTGGGCTCTTCCAGCTCGTAGCGGACGTACTGCAGCTCCGCCCGGTCGGAGAAGTCGCGGATCGGGAAGATCGACTTGTAGACCTCCTGCAAGCCGACCTCGCGACGCTCCTCGTGCTCCATATCCTTTTGCAGCAGCTGATCGTAGGACTGCTTCTGAGTCTCGATCAGGTTGGGCATCGTGGTGACCTCGGGGATTTTCCCGAAGGTCTTGCGGATCCGCTTGCGACCGGTAAACGTCTGCTGCGACATATCTCGTCCTCTGGTTTCGGCTCCACCGCTTGCCGCCGGACCCTCGCCGGGGCCCTGGACACCCCGGCCGGCGGATCAAGTGTGGATCGTGCTTCTGTCGCGCCCTAGGGCGCCCCGCGCGCGCTTGCGGGGACAGGGCGGGCGCGTCTCAGTCCCGTCTGCTGCGTCGAATGAAAGCTCTTACATCTGCGCCCTGGCTTGCCTGGTTGCTGGGGCCTGTGCGTCTCGCCCGACGGCGAAGGCGCGGGCTCCCGGGCGGCGCCCGGGTGCCGCGCCGTTTGCTTCACCGGCGCATCCCGGTCCGCCGGTGAAGCAAACGGCTGGCCGGGCGTCCGCCGCTTGGTCTGCGGTGTCGGTGTGCGGGGCGCGACCCGCAGGGACGGGCGCCGCCTGCCCATCAGCGACGACAGCGCCCGTGCGCGCCGACCCGCAACGGCCCGCCCGCCGGACGCTCCTCGACGCCAAACGCACCGACGCGGCGCGCCGCCCGCAAGGGCCGCGCGCCGCGATCGGCTGTTCGTGAGCGGTCAGAACCGTCAGCTTACTTCAGCTCCACGGTGCCGCCGGCATCCTCGATCTTCTTCTTGATCTGCTCGGCCTCCGCCTTGTCGACGCCTTCCTTCAGCGCCTTCGGGACGTTCTCGACCATCTCCTTGGCCTCCTTGAGGCCCAGGCCGGTGATGCCGCGCACCTCCTTAATGACGTTGATCTTCTTGTCGCCCGGCGCGGTCAGGACGACGTCGAACTCGGTCTTCTCCTCCTCGGGCGCGGCGGCTTCGCCGCCACCGCCGCCGGCCGCGACCGGCGCGGCCGCGCTAACGCCCCAGTGTTCCTCGAGCTTCTTGGAGAGCTCGGCGGCCTCCATGACAGTGAGGTTCGAAAGCTCTTCGACGAGCTTGTCCAGATCAGCCATTTCTATCTCCAGTTAGGCTTGAGCTTCGTGATGTCTCGGGTAATCGACCGCCCTTACGCGGCCTCGTCCTTGTCGGCGTACGCCTTGAGCACCCGGGCGATCTGACTGGCGGGCGCCTGCGTGACGGTGACGACGCGCTGCGCCGGCGTCTGCAGGAGGCCCACGATCGTCGCGCGGGATTCGTCCAGGCTCGGGGTCTTGGCCAGGTCCTGGACGCCATTGGCATCCAGCACCTTCTCGCCGTACGCGCCGCCGAGAATCTCCAACTTCTTGTTCTTGTTGGCATACTCGACGACCGTCTTGGCGGCCGTGACGGGGTCCTCCGACCACGCGAGCGCGGTCTGACCTTCCATCATCGGCAGCAGCCCCTCGAACTGCGTGCCGTCAAGGGCGAGCCGTGCAAGGGTGTTCTTCGCAACCTTGTACTTCGCCCCCGCCTCGTACATCTGACGGCGCAGGTCGTTGACCTCCGCCACGGTGAGGCCGTTCGGCCGGGTCACCACGACGGTGGACACGTCCTGGAACGTCTGATGCAGATCGGAGACCAGTTGCTTTTTCTCTGCACGGTCCACGGATCGTTTCTCCGTTCCCTTTTGTCCGAGCCGGCGTAGCCGATCCGCGATCGCCGCGTCCTAGGATTGCGGCGTCGACGGCTGCGGCGGTGCGCCGGTCCGGCGTTTGCACGAGGCCATCCGGGATCACCCAAGCGTGTGCTGGCGACCCGGATGCCCGGTTCGCCTGTCCCGGAAGCTCAAGCCCGTGCGTGTCGCAGCCCCGCCCCGGCCGGGTCTCCGGCCCTGGGCGCGGCTCACGCGCGAACCCTTTTGCTTCCTGTCTATGCAGGCCCCTTCGCCAAGGACTTAAGCGGAACGAGCTGTCCCGCACCTGCAGTCTCGGACAGGTTGGCGGCCCGGCCACCCGCCCCGGTTGCCCGGCGCGGGCGGAAGACCGCCCGTCAAGGTGTCGAACGCGACGGGTAACGCCGCGCCGGCACCGCGATCAAGGGGGTGACGACGGCGCCCGTCCTCATCCCCTCGATGCGTTTTCTCCGCGGGATGCGGCTACTGCTGCGGCTGCAGCGTCGCCACGTCCAGCTTCAACCCCGGGCTCATCGTCGAGGACATGGACACCTTCTTGATGTACTGCCCCTTCGCGCCCGAGGGCTTGTTCTTCACGATCGCGTCGAAGAACGCGCGCGCGTTCTCGGCAAGCTGCTGATCGTCGAAGCTGGCCTTGCCGATGCCCGCGTGCACCAGGCCCGCGCGCTCGGCGCGGAAGGTCACCTGACCGCCCTTGGCGGCCTTGACCGCCTCGGCGACGTCGTTGGTGACGGTGCCCAGCTTCGGGTTCGGCATCAGGCCGCGCGGGCCCAGGATCTTGCCCAGCCGGCCGACCACGGGCATCAGGTCGGGCGTGGCGATCGCCCGCTCGAAGTTCAGCTCGCCGTTCTGGATCTGCTCGGCCAGGTCCTCGGCGCCCACCAAGTCGGCGCCGGCGTCCTGGGCGGCCTGAGCCTTGTCGCCGCGCGCGAACACCGCCACGCGCACCGCC
>CAYRCO010000143.1:0-1904 GCA_964422775.1 uncultured Rhodovibrio sp. | reverse complement strand
TCCCTCACTGGCCAGCACGAGCACGGTTACGTCGCGCCCGGTGCCGTGCGGCAGGGTGACCGCGCCGCGCAGGGTCTGGTCCGCGTGGCGCGGGTTCAGGCCCAGGTTCATCGCGATCTCGAACGTCTCGTCGAAATTGCTGATCGAGCGCTCGCGGATCGTTTTGATCGCCTCTTCAAGGGCGAACGCACGGGTGCGGTCGAGGCCCTTGTAGGCGTCGGTGATTTTCTTGCCGCGTCGTGCCATCGTCCTACTCCGTGACCTCGATGCCCATGGACCGCGCCGAGCCCTTGATGCTCTCCATCGCCGTCTCGATGTCGTAGGCGTTCAGGTCCTTGAACTTCGCCTCGGCGATCTCGCGGACCTGGTCGAGCGTGACCGAGCCCACGGTCTGCATCTTCGGGGTCTTCGCGCCCTTGTTAATCTTCGCCGCCCGCTTGAGATAGAAGGCCGCGGGCGCGGTCTTCGTCTCGAAGGTGAACGAGCGATCGGAGTAGGCGGTGATGATCACCGGCGTCGGGGTGCCCGGCTCGATGTCCTGCGTGGCGGCGTTGAACGCCTTGCAGAACTCCATGATGTTGAGGCCGCGCTGACCCAGCGCCGGGCCCACCGGCGGCGACGGGTTCGCCTTGCCGGCCGGGATCTCCAGCTTGATGGATCCGGTTACTTTCTTTGCCATCTCTAGAACCCTGTGTCTTGAGTTTCGGGTCGCGCGGTACGGCGATGGCAGCGCCTCCCGCGCCTCACGGGCACGCCGGGGCTTGCCCCGGGCCCATGTCTCGCGCGTCAGATGTCGGGCAGCGCTACTGCTGCTTTTCCACCTGCGTGAATTCCAGTTCGACCGGCGTCGAGCGGCCGAAGATCGACACCGCGACCTTCACCCGGCTGCGCTCGGTGTCGACGTCCTCGACCGTGCCGGAGAAGGAGGTGAACGGGCCGTCGACCACGCGCACCTGCTCGCCGACCTCGAAGGTCACCGACGGCTTCGGGCGCTCCACGCCCTCCTGAACCTGGTTCAGGATCTGGGTCGCTTCCTTCTCCGTGATCGGCGAGGGCTTGCCCCGCTGACCCAGGAAGCCGGTCACCTTAGGCGTGTTCTTCACCAAGTGCCAGGACTGGTCGGTCATCTGCATCTTCACCAGCACGTAGCCGGGGAAGAACTTGCGCTCCTGGCTGACCTTCTGGCCGCGCTTGACCTCGACCACCTCTTCGGTCGGCACCAGCACCTGCTCGAACAGATGGTCCATGCCCTTCTGCTCGGCCTGCTTCTGGATCTCCTCGGCAACCTTCTTTTCGAACCCGGAGTAGGCATGCACGACGTACCAGCGCGGCCGCGGCCCGGAATCTAGAGCTTGTTCCGCCATCGCTGCGCTTACCCTCCGAACCCGAGAATGACCTGGACGATCGCCGACAGCGCCTGGTCGACGACGAAGAAGAAGATCGCGGCCAGGAACACGAAGATGAACACCATCACCGTGGTGATCGCCGTCTCCTTACGCGTCGGCCAGGTGACCTTCGCGGTCTCCTGCCGGACCTCGCGGACGAACTGTCCGGGATTGAATTTGGTGGCCATCGATCTCGCTTCCGTCAGGGTCTTTTACGGCCGCGCCGCCGGATCGGCGCGCGGCACGGGCGGACCCTGCTTGTGTTTCGTCTTGCCGTCCCGCCACCGACCCTCGAGACGACGCGAACGCCCGAAGGGTCTACCCTTCGGGCGCCGCAGCGTCCGATCCGTGACGGCTCTTCTCGCCGCTTCAAGAGGTGTTGGCAGGAGTGGAGGGACTCGAACCCCCAGCCGCCGGTTTTGGAGACCGGTGCTCTGCCAATTGAGCTACACTCCTACAAGCCCTCCTTGGCGCCGCCGCTGTCGCGGCAGCGCTTATTCGATGATCTTCGACACGACG
>CAYRCO010000142.1:0-7779 GCA_964422775.1 uncultured Rhodovibrio sp. | reverse complement strand
TCCCTGACCCTGTGTCGCCACCGTGCCACGATGGAGAGCGGTGCGACGCATGGTGGCGGTCCGCTACGGTCAGATCGTTGAGATCTCGGGCGATCTCCTGAAACTGCGCGTGCCGCCGGCGCAGGAGCCGGGCGCCGTGCCGCCGGCCTGCCTGGGCGATCTCGCCCTGGTCGGGCAGCCGGACGAAGCCGGGCCGGGGTCGCTGGCGCAGGTCCTGAAGCTCGACCGCGACACCGTCTCCTTGCAGGTTTTCGCCGGCACCAAGGGCCTGACCACCCGCGCGCAAGTGCAGTTCCTCGGTCACCCGCCGCGGGCGATCTGTTCTGAGAACGTGCTCGGCCGGATCTTCCGCGGCACCGGCGAGCTGATCGACGACGGCCCGCGGCTCGACCTGGACCGGCGGGTGGAGATCGGCTCGCCGACGGTCAATCCGATGCGCCGCGAGCTGGGCACGACGATGATCCGCACCAACGTGCCGATGATCGACGTGTTCAATGCGCTGGTGGAAAGCCAGAAAATCCCGATCTTCTCGGTCGCGGGCGAGCCATACAACCAATTGCTCACCCGCATCGGCATCCAGGCCGACGCCGACATCGTGGTGTTCGGCGGCCTGGGCCTGATCTACGACGATTATCACGCCTTCCGGCAGGCGTTCGAGGACGCGGGCGTGTTCGCGCGCACGGCGATGTTCGTCAATTTCGCCGCCGACCCGATCGTCGAGCGGCTCTTGGTGCCGGACATGGCGCTCGCGGTCGCCGAACGCTTCGCGGTCGAGGAGGGCAAGCGGGTCCTGGTGCTGCTGTCCGACATGACCGCCTACGCCGACGCGCTGAAGGAAGTCGGCATCGCCATGGAGCAGGTGCCGGCCAACCGCGGCTACACCGGCGACCTCTACACTCAGCTCGCCCGGCGCTACGAAAAGGCGTGTAACTTCGCCTCCGGCGGCTCGCTCACGATCCTCGCGGCGACCACCATGCCGGGCGACGACGTCACCCACCCGGTGCCCGACAACACCGGCTACATCACCGAAGGGCAGTTCTATCTGCGTGACGGCATGATCGATCCGTTCGGCTCGCTGTCGCGGCTGAAGCAGCACGTCGCCGGCGTGACCACGCGGGAGGACCACAAGGACGTCATGAACGTGATGATCCGCCTCTATGCCGACGCCAAGGAGGCGGAGCAGAAGCAGGCGATGGCCTTCGATCTGTCCGGGCACGACGAACGCGCGCTCGCGTTCGGCAAGCTGTTCCGGCAGCGCTTCATGGACCTGGAGGTCGACATGGCGCTGGAGGACGCCCTCGACCTGTGCTGGCAGACGATGGCGGAGTGCTTCGGCCCGGAGGAGCTGTTCGTCAAGCAGAGCCTGATCGACCGCTATTTCCCGCAGCACGGCGCCGAGACGCCGCAGCGGGAAGCCGAGACACGTCAGCAGACGCCCGCGGCGGCCGGTGCGGAGGACGGCGATGGCGCGGACGCCGCTCAATAAGGCGGAGCTCGCGCGCAAGAAGCGCCAGCTCGCCACGTACCGGCGCTTCCTGCCGTCGCTGGACATGAAGCGCAAGCAGCTGATGGCCGAGCGCCAGCGCGCCCGCCGCCAGCTGCAAGAGGCTCAGGGCGCGGTCGAGGAGCTGAACCAGCGGGTCGCCGAGCAGCTGCCGATGCTGGCCGACGAGCAGGTCGAGGTCGAAGGTCTAGTGCGCGTGCGCGACGTGCGGCTTGGCACCCAGAACGTGGTCGGGGTCAGCCTGCCGGTGTTGCAGGAGACGACGTTCGAGGTCGAGGGCTACGGCTATCTCGCCAAGCCGCACTGGGTCGACCGGGCGGTCGAGTTGCTGCAGGAGCGCCTCCGCCGGGACATTGCCGAACGGGTCGCCGCCGAACGTCTGGACCGGCTGGAACGCGCCCTCAAGACCGTGACGCAGCGGGTGAACCTGTTCGACAAGGTGCTGATCCCGCAGACCGAGCAGCAGATCAAGCAGATCCAGATCGCACTGGGCGATGCTGAACGCGCGGGCGTGGTGCGCGCCAAGATCGCCAAGCGCAAGCGGGCGGAGGCGTCGTGAGCATCACCCCGATGCACAAGGTGACGCTGTGCGGCCCGGCCTCGGCAAAGCGGGAGCTGGTCGCGCGGCTGCAGGAACTGGGCGCCTTGCACGTGGTCCGCCTGGGCGCCGCCCAGCAGGCGGAAGCCGCGGACGGGCGCGAGCCGACGCCGCAGGACACCCGACGGGCGCTGCGCTTCCTGTTGGACGCGCCCTACGTCCGCGACCGGCCGCGCCCGGGCGACACCCGCTCGTTCGCGCGGGTGGTGCAGGAGGTGTTGGCGCTGAAAGAACGCCGGCGGACGCTCAAGGACCGGCGCGACGCGCTGCGCCAGCAGCTGGCGGCGCTCGAACCCTGGGGCGACTTCGAGCTGCCCGACGACGCGGGCGAGCTCGGCGGCTACGGGCTGTGGTTCTACGCCGTGCCGCATCGCCAGGTGCAGGCGCTCGAGGGTCTGTCCTATCCGTGGCTGCTCGTCCGGCGGACCCACCAGACCTGGTACGTCGTGGTCCTGGCCCGCGCGCGGCCGCCGCAACACGCGCTGCCGGTGGCGCCGACCGCGACGGACGGGCGGGGCACGCGCGCCTTGCGCCGCGACCTGAGGGAGACGCTTGCGGCGCTGGAAGACCTCGAGCTGCAGCGGATCGCGCTCACCCAGCACGTGCCGATGCTGCGCCGGCGCATGGCCCGCGCCGCCGACGCGGCGCAATACCGCGACGCCCTCGCCAGCACCCACGACGCCGACGGCCTGTTCGCGCTGCAGGCGTGGGTGCCGGAGGCGGCACGCGCGCGGGTGCGGCGCGCCGCCCTGGACCACGGCATGGCGCTGCGGATCGAGCCGCCGGCCGAGGACGAACTGCCGCCCACCCTGCTCGACAATCCGCGCTGGCTGAAGCCGGGGGAGGACTTGGCCTACTTCTACCAGGTGCCGCCGGCCGACGACTGGGACCCGTCGGGGGTGTTCTTAGGCACCTTCGCCTTGTTCTTCGCGATGATCCTGTCGGACGCCGGCTACGGGCTGCTGGTGCTCGCGCTCACGCTGCTGCCGATCGCCGCCTGGCGGGGCGATGGCGGCCAGCGGCTGCGCCGGATGACGGTCGCGCTCGGCGGGGCGACCGTGGTGTTCGGCGTGCTGGCCGGCAGCTTTTTCGGGCTGACGCCGCCCGCCGGCAGCCCGCTTGCGTGGCTGCACGTCGTCGAGCTGGGCGACTACGGCTCGGCGATGAAGCTCTCCGTGGCGGTTGGGGTGGCGCACATCGTGCTCGCGAACGCGGCCCAGGCCGCCGCCCACTGGCCGGGGCGCCCGGCGTACGCGCGGCTGGGCTGGATCGTGGTCGCGCTCGCCGGCTTTGCGGCGTGGCTGGCGCACGGCGCCGGCTCGACGCTTGGCCTCCAGTTCGCTCTGGCCGCGGTCGGCGCCGGCTTGATCGGCGTGCTCGCGTTCCGTGAGGAGCATCCGCCGCACGGGCTGAAGCAACAGCTGAAGCGGATCGCGGTCGGCCTGCTGGGCGTCGCCAACGTCACCAAGGTGTTCGGCGACGTCCTCAGCTACCTGCGGCTGTTCGCCCTCGGCCTGGCGACCGCGATGCTGGCGGCGACCTTCAACGACCTTGCCGGCCAGCTTCAGGGCGCGCTCGGCAGCCTCGGCGTGCTGGTTGCCCTGGTGACGATCCTGGTCGGCCATAGCCTGACGTTCGTCTTGGCGGTCGTCAGCGGCGTCGTCCACGGGCTGCGCCTGGAATACATCGAGTTCAACGCCTGGGCGCTGAGCGGCGAGGGTTACCGCTTCCAGCCCCTGAGAAAGAGGGAGGCGGCGACGTGAGCGAACTGCTGGAGATCCTCGGCTGGGCCGGCCTGTACGGCTCCACCGCACTGGGCGCGATCGGCAGCATCCTGGGGTGCGCGGTCGCCGGGCAGGCCGCGATCGGCGCCAGCCTGGACATCGAGACCGGCTACGCCCGGCTGATCGGCGCGTCCGCGCTGCCGTCCTCGCAAGTGATTTACGGCATCGTGGTGATGCTGACCCTGCAGCGCCCGGTCACGGCGGAGACCGGTGCCGGGCTGTTCGGGATCGGCGGCCTGGCCGGGCTGGCGCTGCTGTTGAGCGGGATTTACCAGGGCCGCTGCTGCGCCTCGGCGATCAACGCGGCGAAGGAGAAGCCCGAGCTGTTCGGCCTGGCGCTGGCGCCCGCGGCGATCGTCGAGGGCTTCGCGGTGTTCGCCTTCGTCTTCGCGCTGGTGCTGAGCGCCAACCTGCCGGCAGGCTAACGCGCGCACCATCAACCAGCCCGCGACCGCAGAACCGCACGCAAACAGGCCGCGAACGACCGACCGAAGGGAGGCTGACGGCGATGAGCGAGCCGGACGAAACCCGCAACCGCGACGATGCACCCGAGGAAAGCGGCGTTCAGGAGCTGATCGATCGCCTGCGCAGCGAGGGCGTGGAAAGCGGGCGCAGCGAGGCCGAGCGCCTGATCGAGGAGGCCAACGCCGAGAAGCGTCGGATCCTTGAGGAGGCCGAGCAGGAGGCGCAGCGGCGCAAGGAGGCGGCGCAGCAGGAGGTCGACCGGACGAAACAGGCGGCCCAGGACGCCCTGCGTCAGGCGGCCCGCGACACCGTCGTCGACCTGCGCCAGCAGATGCTGGACCACTTCCGCGCCGACGTGCGCAACCTCGTGTCCACCGAGATGCGCGAGCAGGAGGTGATCAAGCAGCTGATCCTCCAGGCCGCCGCCCGCGCCGGCGCCGAGATCGCGGCCTTCGACGCCGATCGGCTCGAGATCGTGCTGCCGCGCGACGTCCCCGGCGTCGCGGAGCTAACCGACGATCCGGCGCGGCTCGAACAGGACGAGCTGGTGCGCCTGGTCAACGCGATCACCGGCGACCGCCTGCGCGAAGGGCTGACGTTTCGGGTGGCCGACGACCGCCAGCAGGGTATCCGGGTGATCGCGACCGACCAGGACGTCGAGTTCGACCTGACCGAGGAGGCGATGGCCGATCTGATCCTGACCCACCTGCAGCCGCGCTTCCGGGCGTTGCTCGACGGGCTGGTCGGCTGAGATGCGCGCCGACCGCTACGTCATGCTGATGAGCAGCCTGCCGCACCTGGGCCGGCTGTTCCGGGCCAAGGAGCGCCCGCTCACCCGGATCCAGCTGGAACGCCGGCTGCGCCTGCTGGAACCCGAGGATGCGCATATCCTGCGCCGGATCGAGAACACGCTGCGCTGGGCGGTGTTGGCGCCGGGCACCGGTGACCGCGCGCAGGCCGAGCGGGGCCGGGCGGTGGTCGCCGAACTCGCCGACCCGACGCTGCGCGAAGCCGTGGCCCAACGGCTGGAGGCGCGCACGCTGGTCGCCGCCCTGCGCCGGCGGCGCGACGGGCAGGGCGCGCCGGACGATCCGGCGGACCTCGGCTATCACCGGCACGCTGACGCCATCGCGCGGCATTGGGATCAGCGGGCGTTCGGCCTGTCGCGGCAGGTGCGGTGGCTGGGCGAAGCCGAGGATCACCTGCGCGCCGGCGACAGCGACGCCCTGGAACGTCTGCTGCTGCGCCAGGCTTGGGACGAATTGACGTGGCTGGGCCGGGATCATGCGTTCGATTTTCCGGCCGTCGTCCTGTACGTGCTGAAATGGGACCTGATGGACCGCTGGATGCGCTACGACGGCACGGCCGCGCGGGCCCGTTTCGACCGGATCGCCGCGGCCGCGCTGGCGGACTACGGCCGGATCCTGGAGTCGGAGGCGCCCGGTGTCTGAACCCGCAGCCGAGCGCGAAACGCACGCCAAGGTGGTCGCCGTCCAAGAGGGGCTGGTGACCCTGGAGCAGACGGGCGCGCCCGACGCCGGCCTGCCGTTGCGCCGCAACGAGGTGATCTACGTCCGCCCGCGCCGGGACCGGCGCGGCGGCGACGACAGCGTCGCGCTCAAGGGGGAGGTTCTACGGGTCAGCGGCCGGCGCGCCGACGCGCAGGTCTATGAAGACACGCGCGGGGTCTCGGTCGGCGATCCGGTGACCCAGACCGGCGAGCTGTTGTCCGCGGCGCTCGGGCCCGGGCTGCTGGGCCAGGTGTTCGATGGCCTGCAGCGCCCGCTGGAGACGCTGGCGCAGGGCCACGGCACGTTCCTGCCGCGCGGGGTCGAGGTGCCCGCGCTCGACCCCGAGGCGACCTGGCGCTTCACGCCGTCGGTCGAGGCGGGCCAGACGGTGCGCGCCGGGGACCCGCTCGGCACGGTGCCGGAGGGCGCGTTCGCCCACCGCATCTGCGCCCCCGACGACCTGGACGGCGCCGCCACGGTGCAGGCGATCCAGGCCGGGTCGTACACCGTCCAGGACACGGTCGCGCGGCTGGAGACGGCGGACGGCACGACCCGCTCGGTCGGCCTTGCGCGCAGCTGGCCGGTCCGGACGCCGCTGCCGCAGCCGCTGTTCGCGCGCGGTCGGGCGGAACGGCGCTACCCGCAGGCGCCCCTGACCACCACGATCCGTCTGATCGATACCTTCTTCCCGGTCGCCAAGGGCGGCACCGCCTGCATCCCTGGCCCGTTCGGCGCGGGCAAGACGGTGCTGCAGAACCTGATCGCCCGCTACGCCGATGTCGACGTAGTGGTCATCGTCGCGTGCGGGGAACGCGCGGGCGAGGTGGTGGAGAACCTGAAAGAGCTGCCCCAGCTGACCGACCCCAGCACCGGCGGGACGCTGATGGACCGCACGGTGATCGTCTGCAACACTTCCTCGATGCCGGTCGCCGCGCGCGAGACCTCGGTCTACACCGGGCTCACCATCGGCGAATATTACCGCAGCATGGGTCTGGACGTCCTGGTTTTGGCGGATTCCACCTCCCGCTGGGCGCAGGCGATGCGCGAGACCTCTGGACGGCTGGAGGAAATCCCCGGCGAGGAGGCCTTCCCCGCCTACCTGGATTCCACGATCAAGGCGCTTTACGAGCGCGCCGGCCTGATCCGCCTGCCGGACGGCGGGGAGGGCAGCGTGACCCTGATCGGCACCGTGTCGCCCGCCGGCGGGAACTTCGAGGAGCCGGTGACCCAGTCCACCCTGGCGACGGTCAAGGCGTTCCTGGGCTTGTCCTCCGACCGGGCGTACAAGCGCTTCTACCCGGCGATCGACCCGCTGATCTCCTGGACGCGGTACCGCGACCAATTGCGCGACTGGTTCGACCGCAACCTGAGCGCCGGCTGGAGCGAGCGCGTCCAGCGCATGGCCGAGCTGTTGCGCCAGGGGGACGAGATCCAGCAGATGATGCAGGTGACCGGCGAGGAGGGCGTGACGCTCGCCGACTTCGTCACCTTCCAGAAGGCGCGCTTGCTGGACCGCGCGTATCTGCAGCAGGACGCGTTCGATCCGGTCGACGTCTCGGCCCCGCTCGACCGGCAGCGCGAGGTGTTCGACCTGCTGGTTCGGTTGCTCACCCGCAGCTACAGGTTCGAAAGCAAGGACGCGGCCCGGTCCTTTTTCGACGGCTTGCTCAAGACGTTCGCCAATCTGAACACGGCCGAGCGCGGCAGCGACGACTACGATCGGCTGTTCCAGGAGATCGAGAGCACGTCGAGCACCCGCGCGACGGCCTCGGCGGGGTAGGGTACCCGAGGTGGCCGGCGTTCCGTGAACCGGCCGCGACCGGAGAGGAGGTCCGCTGGATGACGGGCTGGGCCGAATTCCTGGAAACCTGGCACCTGTCGCACCCGCTGCTGGCGGCCGTGGCCGTGCTGGCCGGC
>CAYRCO010000141.1:1652-7800 GCA_964422775.1 uncultured Rhodovibrio sp. | reverse complement strand
GCGGTGGTCGCCTCCGACGCCTTCTTCCCGTTCGCCGACGGCCTGATCTCCGCGGCGGACGCGGGCGTGACGGCGGTCATCCAGCCGGGCGGCAGCAAGCGCGACGACGAGGTGGTCGCCGCCGCAGACGCCCGCGACATCGCCATGGTGTTCACCGACATGCGCCACTTCCGGCACTGAGCGGCGGCAAAACTGATTCCCCTCCTCCACGGGGAGGAGGTTGCCTGCGGCCGACGCCGTGCTGACCTCCTCTCCCCGGCCCTCTCCTCCGACTTGGAGGAGAGGGGGCAAACAAGGGGAGGAGAGGTGCCGCCGCGTCTCACCCGGCCGGGCGGGTGGCGTGGATGTCGATCTCGATCACCACCTCGTTCGGCACCATCGAGGTGTCCTGCCACTGGCCCTGGCCGATGCCCCAGCGCAGGCGCTTGACCGTGACCTCGCCGTCGGCGACGGCGGTCAGGGTGTCGCCCTCGCGGGTCACCTCCAGCTCGAACGGCAACTCGATCGGGTGGGTGGTGCCGCGCATCGTGAGTTCGCCCTCGGCGACGTAGGTGTTGCCGCCCTCGTGACGGAAGCTGTCGGCCTGGAAGCGGGCGTTCGGGTACTCCTCGGCGTGGAACAGGTTGGGCGACTTGACCGTCTGATCGCGGTCCATCGACCCGGTCGCGACACTTTTGATGTCGATCTTCACGTCGACCGAACTGGCGTCCAGCTTGTCGCGGTCGAAGCGGATCGTGGTTTGGAACCGCTCGAACTCGCCGGGCACGTCGTTGCCGGACTGCTGGGCGATGAAGCCCACCCGGCTCTTGTCGTGGTCGACGTTCCATTCCGGCGCCTGCTGCGCCAGGGCGGCCGGCGCGGCGAACGCGGTCAGCGCGGCGAACGCGGTTGCTGTCAGGCGGTTGGCCATCAAAATAGGCCTCCTTAAAGCGGGGGGTTCGGGAAAGTGCCCGTCTCGACGATCGTCTTGCGTGCTGGCGGCGCGCTCACTCCGCCGGGCGGCGGATGCCGGTCGTGTCCTTGTTGGCCACGAACGGCAGCATGCGCCGCAGCACGTTGTCCTTGAGCAGGAAGTGGTGGCGCAGGGCCGCCGCCACGTGCACGCCGACCAGCCCCAGGATCGCCCAACTCAGGTAGAAGTGAACCGCCTTGAACGCGTCCTCGATCGCCTTGGAGTTGCCGACGTCGGGGACCGTGTAGCCCCAGATCACCGTCGGGAAGCTGGACGCCATGGAGAACACCAGTCCGGCGATCGGCTGGGCGAACAGCAGGGTGTAGAGCAAGACGTGGCTGGCGCGCGAGGCGAGCTCCTCCCAGCGCTGGCTGCCGGAGGGCATCGGCGGCACCGGGTTCATCAGCCGCCAGGCGACGCGTACCACCGCCAGCGCCAGGATGGTGACCCCGATCGACTTGTGCAGGTTGTAGAGTGTGAACTGCAGTTGCATCGCCTGCACGTTCTCGGCGTACCAGGCGATCGCGAACTGCGCCACGAAGCCGAGTGCGATCAGCCAGTGTAGCGCCTGCGCGATCGCGCCGTAGCGTGTCTTGGTGTTGCGGATCTGCATGACCGGCTGCCTCGCCTGTCCTTCGTGCTGTGCGCGGTTTTCGTGTGAGTCTACGCCGTACCCGCCCGGCGGATCAGAAGCTGTGGATCGCAAGCGGGGGATCAGAAGTAGAGCGGGCCGGATTGCCAGTACGCCACTGCCACGGCCGCGCACGCCGGGATCAGCGCCAGTCCGACCACCAACATCAGCCGGGCGCCGCGCACCCGCTCTCCGGCCGCGCTGGCGAACGCGGCCAGCTGCGGCAGCCCGGCGAGCGCGCCCTCGACGAGGAAGACCGGCAGCAGCAGCACCAGCGCGAGCGGGGCCGACTGGGTATAGAACGCCAGGATCGACACCAGCCCGATCAGCGGCAGCGCGGCCGCCATCCGCCCGGCCGATCCCAGGCCGGCCGGCGCGGCGCCTGCCCCCGCCATCGCGCCGGTCAAGGCTGCGACCAGCACCAGGTTGACCTGCGCCATCGAGTAGGACGAGCCGTAGAACGCCACCCCGGCGGCCGCCACACCGCCGACCAGCAGCAATAGCGCGCCGCCCGGGCTGCCCGCGCGTTCCACCCGCGACAGCGCCCAGACGCCGCCCGCGACCACCAGCGCGCCGGTGACCCAAGCGGCGACGTCCGGGATCATCAGCCGCGGCCAGCCGATCCAGGCGACGGCGAGCGTCAGTCCGGCGATCCCGGCCGCCCGGCGCTGGCGCGCGTCGGCGAGCCGCGGCAGGCCAAGGCCGAGCGCGCCGCCCAGCAGCGCCAGCCACCACAGCTTGTCGATCGCGCCGTTCGGCGGCAGCGCCGGCCAGCCCTGGATCGCGACCTGACCGGCGACCAGGCCAGCTGTCACGCCGAGCGCGACGGCCAACCCGTGCAGCCGCGCGCGCAAGACGACGGCGCCCAGCGCAACCGCGAGGCCGAGGGCGAATGGCACTGCCAGTGTGTCCAGCATGGCGTCGAGCACGGTGACGTTAATGGCGGACCTCCTGGCGATCGCGTGGCGTTAACCCAACCAGCACCAGCGATAAAATAGGTCGCATCCGGGCGTTGACCAATCGCCCGGCGGTGAAAACACTGTCGCACCCCGGGAAACCCGGCTTGATCGCAAACCGGCCCGGATGCGGCGGTGCGCCCGATAGGCAGGTGGCGGCCGCGGCGATAGGTTGGCGTTCCATTCCCGCGCGAATACCCGCGTCCCGCCGCCACGAGGTAAGCCGCCCCTTGCGCACCCCGTTCGGATCGATCGACAGCGACAAACTGCGCCACCGGCTGATCGTGGCCCAGCTGATCGGGGCGCCGGTGGGTCTGGTCGTGCTCGGCTGGCTGCTGGTGACCGAGCTGCCGCTGCAACGCGTGCAGGACAACTGGGCGGGTCTGATGGGCGCGGTTCTGCTGGGGCTCTTGGGCTTGGAGCTGTTCGGGTTGCGGCTGTTGCTGATGGCGCGCCTGTTCGCCCTCGATGCCCCAAGGCGCGACGTCTGGCGCGTGCACGTTGTCACGATGTTCTACTATTTCTTTCTGCCGTCTGGGGTGGGCTACGATCTGGTGCGCGCGGCCAAGCTTGGGGCGGCCAGCAGCCGGGCCAGCGGCTGGCGCCTGGCCGGCCTCGCCTCGATGGAGCGGGTCGCCGGCGGGCTCGGCCTGGCGGTGCTGTTGCTGATCGGCCTGCCGTTTGCCGACTTCGCGCAGGACAGCGATCTGCAGTGGCTGAACCCGGGCCCGCGGGTCTGGTGGGCGCTGTTGGCCGGTCTGGCGGTGCTGGCCGGGCTGGTCTACCTGCTGGCGCGCAAGCGCTTTCCGACGTTGCGCCTGCTGTACCCGGCGACGCTGGTCTCCGCGCTCGCCTACGCGGTGCTCGCCGCGGGGATCTGGGCGGCCGCGGACTCCTGGGGCGTGGCGATCGAGCCGACGGAAGTGCTGGTGGCGCTCGCCGGGACGCTGCTGTTCCAGCTGATCCCGGTGAACCTGGTCGGCGTCAGCTTCGGCGAGGTCGCGGCGGTGGCGATCTACATGGCCTACGGCCTCGCCCGGCCGGACGCGGTGCTGCTGACCACGGTCGCCTACCTGCAGCGCCTGGGCGCGGCGCTGCTGGGCGGCGGCCTGGAGGGCGTGGCGAGCGCCCGCTGGCTGCTGACCCGCCGGCGCGAACGCCCGGCCCCCGCCGACCGCCCGCACCCGGTCGACCTCACCAACCCGGGACCGGACCAGCGGCGGTAAGGGGCTGATTGTCCCAGCATTGCGCGCGACCGCGGCAGCGGCCCCTCTCCCCTCAAGGGAGAGGGGACCCGCCGACACGCTCCGCCCACCGGTCTGTAGGGTGGATTCGCCGCGCCAGCGGCAATCCACCGAAACTGTCGGTACCGCCGGCCGCGTTGCCGGCGGGTTGCTGCGCGAACCCGCCCTACGGGCGCCCGTCGAAGAACAGCTACAGCCCGAGGCGGGAAGCCGACACGAAAACGGCCCCGGAAGTCGCCTTCCGGGGCCGTCGGGTCGCATCGCTCAAGCGTCAGCGCGTCACTCGCGCATGATGCCCATGATGTTCAGGATCCAGATGAACATGGTGACGAAGCTGCCGTACAGCATGAAGGCGCCGAAGATGGCCTTCTTGCTCTGCACCTCGCCCATGTCGCCCTGGGAATACATGTTCTTGATCATCTGGGTCTCATAGGCGGTCATGCCCGAGAAGACCAGGACGACGCCGATGCTGACGATCAGCTCGAAGCCGGTGCTCTGGATGAAGAACATGTTGACCAGCATGGCGACCAACAGGCCGATCACGGCCATCATCAGGAAGGCGCCCATCGGGCCGAGGTCGCGCTTGGTGGTGTAGCCGTACAGGCTGACACCGGCGAACGCGGCGGCGGTGTAGAAGAACGCCCGCGCGATCATCATGGCGTCGCCCTGGGCGGCGTACATCGCGAAGATCGGGCCGAGCAGCGCGCCCCACATGCCGGCGTAGAGCCAGAAGACGCCCTGGGCGACCCCGACCGACTTGGTCATCATCAGCTTCGGCGCAAACCAGCCCAGACCCAGGATGCCGATGAACAGCACCCAGATCAGGCCGCCCTGGATGGTCTGGATCAGGGCCGGGCTGGATGCGACCAGCATGGCGATCGCGCCGGTGAAGGCGACGCCCAGAGACATGTAGTTGTAGACGCGCAGCATGTAGCTGCGCAGACCGACGTCGATGCCGGCCGCTTCGGCCTGTGCGCCGGTCATAGTGCGGCGATCGGGACCTTGAGCCATTGTACCCTCGTTCCTCCGTTGCCTGGCTGTCCGGTTGAGAGCCTGGCGGGTGTTGCGTGGCTGATTAGCCGGAAGCTCACGACATATATTGTCCCCGTGCGCGGCGGGTTCAAGCGATTTGCGCAGGCGGGGTGCGAAAATTCGTGAGGCCGGCGTGCGGCGGGCGCAGCCCGCCGCCGCTCGGCAGAGAGCTTAGCCGCTCCGCCCACGCCTGTCGATTGCCACCGGCACTCCTACTCGTTGCGCAGCAGCGGCGCGGCCTTCTGTTGCAGCGCCCGCCAGGTGCCGGCGAAGCCGAAGGCGAGCGTGATCGCCGTCGCGGCCACCACCGTGCCGGCGATCGCCATCGGCAGCACGGCGAATTCGCCGTCCATCACCTCGGTCATCACCACCCAGGCGGCCACCGTGCCGATCGCGGCCGCGATCAGCGCGGTCACCAGGCCCAGCAGCCCGTATTCCAGCAGGAACGCGGTCGTCACGTCGCGCTTGGTCGCGCCCAGCACCTTGAGCACGACCGAATCGTAGATCCGCCGGCGGTGCCCGGCCGCGATCGCGCCGGCCAGCACGAACGTGCCGGCGAGCACGGTGATCGAGGCGGTCGAGCGCACCGCGAGCGCGATGTTCGACAGGATTCCGCCGACCCGCTCGAGCACGTCCTTGACCCGGATCGCGGAGACGTTGGGGAACTGCTCGTTCACCGTCTTCTCAAGCGCGGATTCCTGTGCCGGATCGATCTTCACCGTGGCGATGTGGCTCTGCGGGGCGTTGGACAGCATGCCGGGCGAGAACATCATCACGAAGTTGATCTGCAGGTCGGACCATTCGATCTCGCGCCAGTTCGCGATCTCCGCCTCGATGTTCCGGCCGAGCACGTTCACGGTCATGGTGTCGCCCGGCTCCAGGCCGACCTTCTGGCCGACCTCGTGGTCGAGCGAAATCAGCGGCCGGCCGCTGTAATCCGCGGGCCACCAGTCGCCGCGGGTGATCGTGGCGTTGTCGGGGGGCGTGCGCGCCCAGGTGATGCCGCGGTCGCCCTGGAACACCCAGCGCACGTCCTCGGGGATCGCGGCCTCGCCGACCGGCGTGCCGTTCACCTCGACGATCCGCCCGCGCAGCATGGGCACGGCGTTGACCTCCGACACGCCCTCGAAATCGCGCACCGTGGTGGTGAAGGCGTCCAGCTGGTCGGACTGGATGTCGATGAAGTAGAAGCCGGGCGCCTGCTCGGGCATCTGCTCGGTCACCTGGCGCTGCAGGTTGCCCTCGATCAGCGCGATCGCGACCAGCACGGTGAGCCCGAGGCCGAGCGACATCACCACCGAGCCGGTGGGCGCGCCTGGCCGGTGCAAGTTGG
>CAYRCO010000141.1:0-1543 GCA_964422775.1 uncultured Rhodovibrio sp. | reverse complement strand
CGAGGCAGATCACCCCGGCGGCGGCCAGGCGGAAGGCGATCAGTGCGCCCACCGCGCCGCCGACGAAGCCGAGCGCGAAGGTCCGCTCGTCCGCGTTCAGGACGGCGAGGCCGGCCAGCGCCAGCGCGCTCGCCCCGGTCGCGGCCCAGGCCCACAGCGGCACGCGCGCGTTCTGCTGGGCGACGACGTCGCGGAACAGCGCGGCCGCCGGGATGCCCTGCGCGCGCGCCAGCGGCCACAGCGTGAACGCGAGCGTGGTCAACAGACCAAACGCGGTCGCGATCGCGAGCGGTTGCCAGTAGACCCCGACCGCGACGTCGAAGTTGAGCCGATTCGCCAGGATCGGCCCGCCCACCAGCGGGATCGCCGCGCCCAGCACGAGGCCGAGCGCGATGCCGAGCAGCGCCAGCACCAGCACCTGCGCCAGATAGGTGAAGAACACCAGGCGCGACGGCGCGCCCAGGCACTTGAAGGTCGCGATCGTCGCGCGCTTGCCGTCCAGGTAGGCCTTGACCGCGTTCGCCACGCCGACCCCGCCGACCAATAGCGAGGTCAGGCCGACCAGGGTCATGAACAGCGTTACCCGCTCGACGAAGCGGCTGATCCCCGGCGCGGCGTTGTCCAGCCCGCGCACCCGCCAGCCGGCCTCCGGGAAGCGCTCGTTCAGGCGCTCCTTGAAGGCGGCCTGGTCGACGCCTTCGGGCAGGTCCAGGCGGTAATGGTGGTAGACCAGACTGCCCGCCTGCACGAGTCCGGTTTCCGCCAGGCTGTCGTGGCGGACCAGAACGCGCGGACCCAGCGTAAAGGCGCGGGTGGCCCGGTCCGGCTCGCCGGTGACCGTGCCGCGGATGTCGTAGGTGACATCGCCCAGCTTCAGCCGGTCGCCGACTTCGAGACCCAGCTTGTTCAACACCGCCTGGTCGACCAGCGCGCCCCAGCGGCCGTCCTGCCGGTCGAGGCCGGCGTCCAGCGGCTGTTGCGGCTGCAAGCCGACGCTGCCGTAGAGCGGGTAGGCGGCATCGACGCCCTTCAGTTCGACCAGCGTGCGTCCGCTCTCGCCCGCGAAGCCGTCGGGCGTGCGTGCCATCGCGCGCAGATCGGTGGTCTCGGACAGCCGGGCGGTGTTGTCGCGCAGGTAGGCGAGCTGCTCGTCCGTCGCCGCCTGGTGGATCAGCCGGACCTCCATCTCCCCGCCCAAAAGCGCGCGACCGTCGTTGTTCAGGCCCTGCAGCATCGCTTGCGACAGCGAGCCCACGCCGGCGATCGCGGCGACGCCGAGCAGCAGGCAGGCGAGGAAGATCTTGAAGCCCTTCAGCCCGCCGCGCAGTTCGCGCCGCGCCAGCCGGGCGGCCAGCGGCAGGTCGTTCGCCAGGGTGCTCATGCCAGGGTGCTCATGCCAGGGTGCTAATGGTCGCTGTCGTGTCCTCAGCCGGCCTTGCGGGCGGCGGCTTGCGCGCGCCCGTCGTCGGTAATGTGCCCGTCGATCAGCTGCACCCGCCGGTCGCAGCGCTCGGCCAGCGCCGGATCGTGGGTGATCAGCATC
>CAYRCO010000140.1:0-7889 GCA_964422775.1 uncultured Rhodovibrio sp. | reverse complement strand
GGGGCCAGGGCCGCGGCGGCGATCGGCGGCGTCTTGGGCGCGGCGAGCGCGGCTGCGACAGCGGCCCGGGCCGCTTCGGCGCTGGCGAAACGCGCGCCGTCCAACCCCGCCAGCCGGGTATCGTAGGTGTAGACCGCCGTCGACCGCCCGAGCTTCACCAGACCGGCCACGACCCCGCCGTCGGCGCGGATCGCCCGCCAGTCGACGTCGCCGTCTACGGGATCGCGGCGCCGCCAGGGCTCGGTCGTCATGGCGCTTCCCTCCCGCGCGTGTCTGCCGCGCATGTCTGCCGATTCCGGCACGAGCATACTGGCCGGCCGAAGCCGGCGCGGGCCATGCGTGCGATCAAAATTGCGCCGGTTCAGCAGGGCGGCGGTGCCCCCTCGATCGATCACGCGCCCGACGGCGCGGCTTCACGACGACACTGAGCCGATTGCGCTAACGCATTGGCAATACAGAAAGATGCCGAGAGCCGGTTGGCGGCCGTAGCTTTCCAGGGTCTGGGACGCGGCCGATCAGACGCCGATCAGACTCTGGGCCAGGCCGCCTTGAGCGCGATGTAGCTGCCGACCAACAGCAGTGCGATCAACAGCACCTTGCGGAACCGCGCCTCCGAGAGATGCGCGCGCAGCCGTTCGCCCAGGCGCATCCCGGCGAACGCGGGCAGGACCGCTAGGATGGACAGGCCGGCTAGCTCCAGGGTCAGCAGCCGGTTGCCGCCCAGCGTGAGCCCCAGCGTGACGGTGGCCGCCAGGAACAGGATGCCCATCGCCTGGATCAGTTGGTCGCGCGGCAGCTGGATCGCCTGCAGGTAGATCACGCTCGGCACCAGGAAGGCCCCGGTCATGCCGGTGAGCACGCCGTTGAGCGCGCCCACGAGCGGCGCAGACCAGCGCTCGTGCGTCCGCGCCAGGACCGGCCGCCAGCCGGCGAGCGCGGTTCCCGCATAGACCACCAGCAGCACGCCCAGCAGGCCCGACAACAGACCGAGGTCGACCCGTGTCAACGCGAGCCCGCCCGCCGGGATCATCGCCACAGCTGCCAGCATGTAAGGCCACAGTCGGGCCAGGATCGCCCGGGCGTGACCGCCGCGCAGAGCTTGGCGCAGGTTGCTCGCGAGCGACGGGAACAGCACGAGCGCCATCGCGGTGTGCAGGTCGCTCGCCAGCGTCAGCGCCCCCAGGCCGATCGTGGGCATGCCCAGGCCGACCAATCCCTTCACCGTGCCCGCGAGCAGGAAGACCCCGACCGCGAGCAGCAGCAGGCTTGGATCGGCCATACGCTAGCGCGCCTGCTCGAGCGCGGTCAGCACGTCCGGGTCGCCCAGCATCTCCGCGGCCTTTCGCGGGGTCCAGCCATCGTCGGCTTTGGCCTGGGGATCGGCCCCGGCGGCCAGCAGTTGGCGCACCGCCTCGGCCGCGCCGCGGTTGGCCGCCCACATCAGCGCGGTCGAGCCGTCCGCGCCCGGTTGGTCCGGGTTCGCGCCGGCGTCGAGCAGCCGGCCGACCAGCCCGGCATCGCCCAGCTTCGCCGCCCGGGCGATCGGCGGCAGCCCGTCCCGGCATTGCGTGGTAAGCACCTCGTCCTCGCCCGTGGCCAGCAGGCGGTCGACGCCGCGCCGCGCCCGACTGTCGATCGCCAGGCAAAGCGCGGTATTGCCTTTCGCGTTGCGGATCGTCGGATCGCCGCCAGCGTTCAGCAGGCGGTCGACCAGGGCCGCCTGGCCATGCGCCGCCGCCAGCATCAGCGCGGTTTCGCCCGCGTCGTTGCGGCGGTTGACTTTCGCCCCGGCGTCCAGCAGCCGCGCGGCCGTCTCGCCTGCGCCGGTTCGCGCCGCCGCCATCAGCGGCGTGACTCCGTCCTCGGCGGCGAGGTCGGGGGAGGCGCCCGCGTGCAGCAGTGTGTCGGTGATCGCCGGTGCCCGCCCGAACGGCGCGCTCGCCGCGTTGATCAGCGGGGTGTTGCCGTCGGCCGTGTCCTGCACGTCCGGGTCGGCGCCGTGCTCGAGCAGGGCGGCCAGCGTCCGGTCGGCGCCCCGGCGCGCGGCGATCAGCAGGGCCGTGTTGCCGTAGCTGTCTTCACGCAGGTCGGTATCGGCGCCGGCGTCGAGCAGCCGCCGCGCCGCCTTGGCATGCCGGCCGTGGGCGGCCTGCATCAACGCGGTCCACCCGTCGGCGCTGCGGGCGTCGATCCGGGCGCCGGCTTGCAGCAGCGGCGCGATGACCTCCGCGTACCCGCGCTCCGCCGCCAGCATCAGCGCGGTCCGGCCGTCCGGCCGAACCCGCACGTCCGGATCCGCGCCCGCCTCGAGGGCGGCCTGCACCTTGCCCGGGTGGCCTTCCGCTACGGCGCGGAGCAACGCCTGGTCCATCCGTTGGTCAGGCGCTTCCTGCTGCGCCGCGTCCCCCGTCCCCTGAGCCGCGGCATGGCTGCCGGCGGCGGCGAGCGCGAGCATGACCGCGATCGCGCCGGCCACACCAGCGCGGAGCCAGCGCGTGTCCGGCGACCGCGGGCCCCGCCGGTGACCGGATGGGCTCAGTTTTCCCTGCATCATGGCGCCCCTTTTTCCGGTAGCCGCCGCTGTCTGCACCAGCCATAGCAGCCCGAACCGGTGTTGGGGAGCGTCCAGGGAACCGGTCGAGCGGACCGGCCGAGCGGACCGGCCGAGCGGACCGGCCATCAACCGGACATCGGTGTGCGTCGGAAGGTCGCTGCCGACTCGCGGGCGCTCGATGGTGCCAAGGTCTAGTCAGCGGGCTTCTGGCGATCTAGGATGCGATTTGAATCGTTCTAAACGGCGACGGCGTCCGGGATGGCCGATCCCGGGTGCGGTGGCCGGCTCGATGACCTCAAACGATTGGAGACGAGATGGACGGCGCATCCAAGTGCCCGGTGATGGGCGGTACCCGTTTGCCCACCAAGCAGGGTGCCCAGTCGGTCGGCGACTGGTGGCCCGAGCGGCTCAACCTCGACATTCTGCGGCAGCATTCCTCCCTGTCCGACCCTATGGGCACGGCGTTCGACTATCAGGCCGAGTTCAAGACGCTCGACCTGGAAGCCGTGAAGCAGGACATTTTCCAGCTGATGACCACCAGCCAGGACTGGTGGCCGGCTGACTACGGGCACTACGGCCCGCTGTTCATCCGCATGGCCTGGCACGCCGCCGGCACGTACCGCATTCAGGACGGCCGCGGCGGCGGCGGCACCGGCAACCAGCGCTTTGCGCCGGTCAACAGCTGGCCGGACAACGGCAACCTGGACAAGGCGCGGATGCTGCTGTGGCCGGTCAAGCAGAAGTACGGCCGCAAGATCTCCTGGGCCGACCTGCTGATCCTGGCCGGCAACTGCGCCATGGAGTCGATGGGCTTCAAGACCTTCGGCTTCGGCGGCGGCCGCGACGACATCTGGGAGCCCGAGGACGACATGTACTGGGGTCCCGAGTCGGAGTGGCTGGGCGACGAGCGCTACTACGGCGACCGCGAGCTCGAGCAGCCGCTGGCGAACGTCCAGATGGGCCTGATCTACGTGAACCCGGAGGGCCCGAACGGCAATCCGGACCCGAAGCTGGCCGCGCACGACGTCCGCACCACCTTCGCCCGGATGGCGATGAACGACGAGGAGACCGTCGCGCTGATCGCCGGCGGCCACACTTTCGGTAAGTGCCACGGCGCCGACGACGCCGCCACCTACGTCGGCCGCGAGCCCGAGGGCGCCAGCATCGAGGAGCAGGGTCTGGGCTGGAAGAACAGTCTCGGCACCGGCAACGCCCAGTACACCATCACCAGCGGCATCGAGGGCGCCTGGACGCCGGATCCCCGGCAGTGGGACAACGGCTACTTCGACATGCTGTTCGGCTACGAGTGGGAGTGCGTGAAGGGTCCGGGCGGCGCCTGGCAGTGGCACCCGACCGACAAGTCCGCGCACGAGCTGGTGCCGGACGCCCACGATCCGAACAAGAAGCATCCGCCGATGATGCTCACCACCGACATCTCGCTGAAGGTGGACCCGAGCTACGAGGCGATCTCCAAGCGCTTCCACCAGAACCCCGAGGAGCTGGCGGACGCCTTCGCCCGGGCGTGGTTCAAGCTGACCCACCGCGACATGGGGCCGAAGTCCCGCTATCTGGGCCCTGAGGTGCCGGAGGAGGACCTGATCTGGCAGGACCCGGTGCCGGCCGTGGATCACGAGCTGATCGACGAGAACGACGTCGCCAAGCTGAAGAAGCAGATCCTCGACCTCGGCTTCCCGGTGTCCGAGCTGGTCAAGACCGCCTGGGCGTCCGCGTCCACCTTCCGCGGCTCCGACAAGCGCGGCGGCGCCAACGGCGCGCGCATCCGCCTGGAGCCGCAGAAGGACTGGGAGGTCAACCAGCCGCAGCAGCTCACCAAGGTGCTGGACGCGCTGGAGGGCGTGCAGAAGTCCTTCAACGACGCCCAGAGCGGCAACAAGCGCGTTTCGCTCGCCGATCTGATCGTGCTGGCGGGCTGCGCCGGCGTCGAGGCGGCGGCCAAGAAGGCCGGCCACGACGTCACCGTGCCGTTCACCCCGGGCAGGACCGACGCGAGCCAGGAGTGGACCGAGATCGACTCGATCTCCTGGCTGGAGCCGAGCGCCGACGGCTTCCGCAACTACGTGAGGTCGGGCCAGACCTGGCCGAGCGAGGAGCAGCTGGTCGACAAGGCGCAGCTCCTGACCCTGACCCCGCCGGAGATGACGGCGCTCGTGGGCGGCATGCGCGTCCTGAACGCCAACTGGGACGGCTCCGAGCACGGCGTCTTCACCAACCGGCCGGAGCAACTGACCAACGACTTCTTCGTCAACCTGCTCGACCTCGGCACCAAGTGGCAAGCCGCGGACGAGAACCAGGACGTCTTCGACGGCTACGACCGCAAGACCGGCGAGAAGAAGTGGACCGGCAGCCGCGTCGACCTGATCTTCGGCTCGCACTCCGAGCTGCGGGCCCTGTGCGAGGTCTACGGCGCGAACGATGGCGAGGAGAAGTTCGTCCAGGACTTTGTCGCCGCCTGGAACAAGGTCATGAACCTGGACCGCTACGACCTGCCCAAGGCGTAAGCGGCCCGGCGGGACGGGTAGAGGGGTTAGGCCCCAACCACCGTTTCCGAGCATGTGGCTCTAGAGAAACCCGGCAACGGTTCGTCCGTTGCCGGGTTTTTTATCTTCACGGCGAGCTACGCGGCGCCGTCGCCGTCCAGCCAGGCCTCCAGCGCGTCGATGCTGGTCAGCACCGCGGCGGCTCTGGCCGCGAGCTCGGCCTCCCGGCCGGTGCCGGTCAGCACGCCCAACGCCGCCACGCAGCCGGCCGCCTCGGCCATTTCCAGGTCGTGGGTGTTGTCGCCCACCACGATCACCTGTGTGGGCTTGAGCCCAGTCGCCGCACAGAAGCCCAAGACCATGCCCGGGGCCGGTTTGCCGCCGAAGCCGCTGTCGTAGCCGGCGACGAACACGTCGTCGGTGCTCACGCCCAGCCGCGCCAGCGTAGCGTGCGCCGCTCGGACGCCGTCGCTGGTCGCGACCCCCAGCGCCAGGCCGCGGGCGCGCAGCCGGTCGAACAGGCCGGCCACGTCGGTCACCGGCACGGCGTCGCGCGCACCCTCGGCGAAAGCAGCGTCCATCTGTTCGATGAGCGCGTCCGGATCGAAGGCGGCGCCGGCGTCGATCCAGGCCTGCGCGATCTCCCGGGTGTGGGCGGCGGCGAGCAGGCTGCCGCCCCTGGTACGCCCGCTTTCGGCGTCGTGGCCGCCGATCTCGAGCAGCCGCTGGGTCAGCACCGGGTCGCCGCGCGCGGCAAGGTCGGCGACCCGGCGGTTGATCGGCGCCCAGGTCGCTTCGTAATCGACCAGGGTGCCGTCCTTGTCGAACAGGATCCCGCGAATGGCGGCGCGGCCGGCCGGCATGCGGTTCAGCCGACCACCTGCAGGACCAGGGCGCGGCTGGTCGACTGGCCTTCCTGGTTGGGCATCGACAGATAGCTCGGCGTGGTCTCGATCACGTGGCAGCGGCCGTCCTTCACCAACTGCTCCAGGTGGTCCTTGAAGCCGCCTTCCCACAACTTGTCTTTCACCGTGGTGACGATGTGGCCGCCTTTGCGCACCACCCGCAGCAGGTCGTCCAGACCCTGCGGGTCGGCGTGGCCGATCGTGAATACGCCCGCGCAGACACAGGCCGCGAACCGGTTGTCCGGGTAGGGCAGGGTCTCGCCCAGCGCCGCCTTCTGCAGATCGTCGTACACACCGCGTTGCTTCGCCCGGTCGAGCATGCCCTGCGAGACGTCGAAGCCGCAGACCTCCTTGTAGCCCAGGATCTTCAGCCATTCCCCGACCAGACCGGTGCCCTGGCCGGCGTCGAGCACGCCGCCGCTGTGGGCGGGGACGTGACGGGTCAGTAGGCCGACGCAGATCATCGGATGGCGATAGCCGGCCTGCAGCATGTTGGAATCGTAGTCGGATGCCCAATCGTCGTAGGTCTTGGCGATCTGATCGACCGATTGGGCACTGTATACGTCATTCAACTGATCCACTTGATTGGCATCGGGCATGATATTTTCTCCGAAAAAGTGATATCCAGGAGCCCGCGGACGGCTGTTGCGCACGAGCTCCGACCTACGTGAACAGTGGACTTGTCGATAGAGCACCCATGCAGTACCACAAAACACCACAAAAACCTACACAGGATCGCGCCGCCGGCCGTGCGCCCGCGTGCGCGGAAGCGGCCAGGGCAGCTGCGCGCGCCGATCCGACCGTCCATGCCAGCCCAAGGGAGTGCAGCCCGTCATGGAAGACCTCAGCGGCTATTTCGCCCGGATCCCGGAACTCAGGGACCGACCCGGCGGGGACATCCGGGCCGAGCGCCTGGGCGGCCTGACCAACCTCGTTTATCGCGTGCGCACGCCCGATCGGGACTACGTCCTGCGCGTGGCCGGGCCGGGAACCGAGACCTTCATCGACCGCAAGGTGGAGGCTAAGAACGCCCGCGCCGCCGCGGCCGCCGGGGTCTCGCCGGAGGTTCTGTTCGTCGACGAGACGGACGGGCTGATGCTGATGCCGCACATTCCCGCGACCACGATGAGTCCGGAGCTCTTCCGGTCGACGCCTGGCGCGCCGGCGCGTGCCGGCACGGCGTTCGCGCGGCTGCATGACAGCGGCCGGACCTTCGAGTTCCGTTTCGAGCTGTTCCAGATGATCGACGGCTATCTGAAGCTGCTGGGCGAGCTTGGGGCGACGTTGCCCGATGGCTACCACGACGTGGTTCAGGACGCCGAAGCGGTCCGCGAGGTGCTCGACGCGAAGCCGGGGCGGCTCGCGCCCTGTCACTGCGATCCGCTGTGCGAGAACTTCCTGGATACCGGGGAGGCGATGTGGATCGTCGATTGGGAGTATTCCGGCATGAACGACCCGCTTTGGGACCTGGGCGACCTGTCCGTCGAGGCGGGTTTCAGCCCCGAACAGGACCTGGAGATGATGCAGGCCTATCGCGGCGGCAGCGTGTCCGAGGCGGACTTCGGCCGGATGGTCGTCTACAAGGCGATGTGCGACCTGCTCTGGACGCTGTGGGGCCTGATCCAGCACGCCCAGGACAACCCGGCGGAGGACTTCTGGGCCTATTCGATCGAGCGTTTCGAGCGCTGCAAGGCCCTGATGGGCAGCAGCGAGTTCCACGACCGCCGGGCTGCGGTGCGCGCGGGGTAGCGGCCCCGCAGGCCCCGGGGTAACGCGTTCAGCCGGCCAGCGTTTCGTCGCGGTCGAAGGCGGCACGCGCGTCGTCCTCGGCGGCCGGACGGCCGGTTTCGTCGGCCACCAGCAGGCGCACCTCGTTCTCGCGCAGGCGCTTCAGGAACGGTTCCGGCGGCCGCCGATCGGTGATCAGGGTGT
>CAYRCO010000139.1:6958-7893 GCA_964422775.1 uncultured Rhodovibrio sp. | reverse complement strand
TCTAGCGCTTCCAGTGCCGCCTCCGGCTGCCGGTTCAACAGCCGGATCGCCGCCAGCCGCGTGCCGACGTCGGCCTTTTCGGTCCCGGACAGACGCCGGCGGACCTGGGCATCCAGCAGGCTGGCCGCGCGGTCCAGCAGATCGACCGCGACCAGGCGATCGGCCAGCCGGCCGATCATCTCGTCGCCGCGGTCGCCCGCCGGGGTCAGCTCGCGGAAGCTCTCGTAGATCGCCAGCGCCTTCAGCGCCGGCATGCGATCGGCTTCCCCGTCCAGGAACAGCCGGGTGAACAGCCGGCGCATCCGGGCCGTCGCCCGTTCGGCGAGCGGACTGTCCGGCAGATGCGAGGCCGCCTGCTTGAGCGCCGAAAGCGCCCGCCCGTAACGGGCATCGTCGACGTACAGGTCGGCCAGGCGATGCAGCAGCACGGCCTCGAACTCGTCCCCGCGCCAAGCGTAGCGCAGCCGTTCCAGTTCGGCGATCGCCGCCTGCGCGTCGATCTCGCCCGCGGCCAGCTGGCGCTCGGTCAGCACGAAGCGCGCGCGCGTGCGGCTCGGCGGATGGCTGCTGCCCGCCGCCTCCCGCCAGTTCGCCTCGGCGGCGTCCGGTTCGCCCGCGACCATCTGCCGGCGGCCTTCGAGGAAGGCGACTTGGGCTGCTTCGGCACGGGTCGGATCGAGCGCGCGCACCTTGTCGAGGTCGACTTCCGCGCCGGCCAGATCGCCGATCTCGATCCGGGCGTGCGCGGACCAGAGGCGAAGCTGCTTGCGCACGCTTGGCGGATAGGCCGCCAGCAACGGCTCGGCCTTGTGGAAGGCGGCGGCCGCGGCGTCGTGCGCGCCGGTCAGCGCGGCGTAGGCCGCCTGCCAGGGCAGCGCTTCCGCCACCCCGTCGAGCGCGGGGTCGTTCAGGGTCGCCGCCGCGGTGTTCCAGTC
>CAYRCO010000139.1:0-6948 GCA_964422775.1 uncultured Rhodovibrio sp. | reverse complement strand
CAGGTGACGATCGGCGTCGCCGGCCTCCTGCTCCAGCAGCTGGGCCGCGCCGCGCATCAGCAGCACCTGCGGATCCTGCGCCCGGCGTTCGACGTCCCGCTGGTAGAGGTCCAGGTGCCCCAGCGCCTCGACGGCCATCCCGTGGGCGAAGTGGAGACGCGCCAGTTCCAGCCGGGCCAGCGGCTTCTGTCCCGGTGCGGCGTCCGCCAGCTTCTGCCGCAGCCGTTGCTTCGCCTCGACGAAGGTCATGCCGGGGCGGCGCCATGCCTCGAGGTCGAACAGGGCATCCCCGGTGGCAGCCGGCGTGCGCGCCTGCTGCACCGCGTTGCCGCGTTCCGGGCTGATCATCAGCTCCCGGCCGTCGCCGGCGACGATCACTTCGCCCTGCCCCAGCGTGACAGTGACGTAGTCCGCCTTCGGCAGCACCGCGATCCCGGTGTGGGTGGCGAGCAGCGTGACCTCCGGGAAGTCGCGCGCGACCGCGATGCCCTGCCCGGGTGCTGCCACCGGCACGACCAACAGCGGGCGCCCGGTCGCCGGATCGGTAAGGTCGATCACCGTGGTGGCGGCCTCGACCGGTAGCACGATCCGGCCGTCCTCCAGGCGCACTTCGATCGGCTGCACCGGCAAGGCGGGCTGGCGCGACAGCAGCGCCCGCCAAGTACCGCCATCCAGCTGCGGGCGGACGCGGAAGTCCGGGCCGCCGGTCAGGCGCAGCAGCGTCGCACCGCCTCGGTCCTGACGCTCGACGGTTGCAAGGTCCGGGAGCGCGGCCTTCAGGGTGTCGCCGAAACCGTCGGGCGCCTTGCCGTCGACCGCGAGCCATTGCTCCCCGGCCCGGGCGAACGCGGCCGCGCTGCGTCCAGCCCACGGCATCTCCACCTGCGCTTGCCGCACGGGCGGCGGCACCTCCCCCGGCGCCGGGACGATTCCTTGCGCGATCTTCTCGGGCGTGAAGCGGCGCGCACCCGCCAGCACGTCCTTCGCCACCTGAGCGGCGGCCAGATCCGGCTTGGCCTCAGGCAAAAGCTTCAGCGGTTGACTGTCGGACCTGGCATCATCCCCCGTCTCGCCCGCGTCGGCGGTCTCTGAGTCCGGCTGCGGTTCCGGCAGGTCAGCGGTTTCAACCGCGTTCGGCACGGCGTTGGGATCGTCGGACCCTTCGTCCGGGGCCAGGCGGTCGGGTTCGTCCGCCGACGCAGCGGCCGGCCGGTCGCTGGCGCGCGCGGGCGCGTCGATCACGACGTCGATCCGGGTGCCGTCCTCGCTGGCCCGCAGTTTGGCGCCCTTTGGCACCTTGAGGTCGACCCCGCTCGACTTGGCGGAGACGATCGGCGCCAGCGCGAGAACCTGCGACGGCCGTGCTTGGTTATAGCCAGTGAAGTCGAAGCGCGCGGGCCGGCGGAAGCGCAGGTTGGCGGTGCCGTCGGTGGTGTCCTGCTGCAGCTCGTAGCCGACCGGAAACGGCCAATGGAAGGTCAGGCGCGCTTGCTCCGGCGTTTCTTCGGCTTCGACGCGCACGCGCGGCGGGCGGTCGGGGGTCTGCGGCCGGTCAATCTTCTTAAGATCGATCACGACCTTGGTGCCGTAGGTCCAGTCCTCGACCTCGAAGTCGTCCTTCAACGGCACCGTCACCCGATAGCCGTGCGGGCCCGGCGCGGGCTGCCCGACGTAGGCGTCGAGCGCGGGGAAGACCGAGAAAAACCGGAAATCGGCCCGTCGGGCGAAGGAGATGTAGAGCGTGTCGTCGAACCGCTCGATCTGGTACTGCACACTTTCCGGCCAATCGAACACCATCCGGCCGTAGTCGCCGTGATTGCCGCCGCGCACCCGGATCGATTGCCGCTGCGTCTGCGCGTCGGCCGCCTCGCCTTGCGCGCTTTGCGCCCGAGCCTCCGGCATCGCAAGCGCACCCAGTGCCGCGGCGGCCAGCATCGCGGCGAGCGAAGCGGCGGCGGCGCGGGCGTGCCACCGGCACGGCATGCGGCTCATTCGATCGGCTCCCGGACGGTTTCGTGAATCACCAAATCGACCCGGCGTGCCAGCGCGAAACGGGCGGCCTGATCGCCCAAGGCGGGAAGCTCGGCGAAGCGGGAATCGCCCTGCCCGCGTGCCCGGATACGGCCGTCCACGCCGCCGTTCCGCAACGCCGCGGCCACCGCCTGGGCGCGCAGCAGCGACAATTCCCAGTTCGACGGATATGTGCCTTGCGGCTTGCGCGGGTCGGCGTGTCCGACCACGGCGAGCGCGTTCGGCATGTTGCGGAGAACCCCACCCAACTGGAACACGGCGTCAGCCGCCTCCGGCGTCAGCGTGAAGTCGCCGACGGCGAACAACAAGTCCGCCGGCAGGGACACGAACAATCGGTCTTCGCCCCGGCGTAGGCGCGCGTCGGCAAGCATCGGCGCCTCGCTCATGTGGCCGGCAAGCAGTTCCGCAAGGTAATCCAGATCGGCCCCCGGCTGGCGGTCCGGCGAGGGCACGTCCACGCGCAGCGACGGACTGGCAACCGTCTGGCCCGCGATCGAATTCAGATGGCGGCGCAGACTATCGGTCAGATTCGCCCATTCCGCCGTCTTCACGTGCGACATCGCGAAGATCATGACGAAGAAGGTCAGCAGCAACGCCACAAGGTCAGTGAAGGTGACCATCCAGGCGCCGGTGTTGTCGCCGCCGCGGCCAGCGCCCGTGAGCGGACCGTGACCCGGCAAGGGTGGCGGTCCGGCCTTGCCGTCGGCGGGTTTCTTCAGGCTCGGCGGCGGCGGGGGCAACTGGATCACGGCCCGTCTCCCTCGGCACTGCCGGCGAGCGGGTTCGGCGGCAGCGCTTCCATCGGCAGGGTGATCTCGAAAGCGATCCGCCCGGGATCGCCGCGCGTTGGCCAGAGTCCGGTCGACAGCCGGTCCCCGGGCACGCCCAGGGCCGCCAGCGAGCGGACGACCGTGCCGCTGCGCGCCACCGGCAGGCGCGTCGCCGCGGCGCCGTCGCCAGGCGGCACCGCGTGCAGTACCTCGACGGTGTAAAGACCCGGTCCCCGCCGGGGATCGGTCAGGGCGTTCGCCAGCCGGCGCAGCAACAGGCCACGCTGCGGGCGCAGATCGCTCTGACCCATGGCGAACAGGTCGCGCGCGCGCACCTCAAGACGCAACACCCGGCCGTCGGCGGCCGTCTCGACCTCGACCAGCGGCAGGGTCTGGCGGAACAGCGCCCGGATCTGCTCGGACAGGCTGGCCTGCTTATCGAGCGCGCCAATCCCGGCATCCGGCACCGCGCGGCCCTCGGTCGCCGGCACCGCGCCGGCGAAGGCGACGGCGACGCTGTACATCACCGCCCGGCTGCGCTCTTCCTCGAACTTGGAGATCGTCGTGAGCAGGATGAAGAACGCGAGCAGCAGCAGCTTCAGGCTCAACATCGCGACGATGTTGGCGTTCGGGCCGCTCTTGGTCGACGCGGATAGCCGGCTGGCGAGGTTCATGGTCTAGCGGACGTCTTTCCGCCCCGCGCACGCCGCCTGCGACGCCGAGGGGTCATCTGTCCTATCAAAAGTCCCCGCACCGGCCACGCGGCCGCGACGGGGATCAGTCGAAGCTGGCGAGCAGCGCGTCGATGTCGTCCTGGCTGACGGCGCCTTCGCTAGGCGCGCTCGGCCCGTTCATCAGCGAGGCGTCGTCATCGCCGTTAACCTGCTTTTTCGGCGCGGCCGTGGGCTCGCGCCGCGCCGCCGCGGCATCCTCGCCGAACGCCGCCAGGAGGGTGTCCACCTTGTCCTCGACCTGCTTCAGGGCGGTCACGACCTTGGTGATGCGCTGGCCGGTGATGTCCTGGAAGTTGCAGGCCTCGTAAACCTGGGTGACGCTGTCGGTGATTTTCTGGCCGGTCTCGCCGCCCAGTTCGTCGCCGATCGGCTCGAGCGTCTCCATCGCCTCAAGGATCGTGTTGGTGGCCGACTCCGTCGCGCCGACGATCGCCTCAAGCTCGTCCGTGGCTGTGGGCAGGTGCTCGGTGTTGATCTCATCCGGGCGGACGCTCGCGATCTCCGCCTTCGCCGCGGCGATGAACCGCGACAGCGCCTCGATCTCGGCGTAAAGCTTGAGATTGACCGCCGACAGATCGCCCTCGACGGTCGCCATCACGCTTTCGACCGCATCGGTGATCTCCGCCGGCTCCGCGCGCGGACCGAGGCCGGCCAGGGCCGACAACTGGGTCTCCAGCTGCTGGCGAAGCGCGTTCTCGCCGCTGCCGTCGCGCCCGGATTTGCGCCCCTTGTGAGCCGTCATGGCGTCTTCGCCTCCTGCTTGTAAGGCGGCGCCGGCGACGGCAGCCTGCCTGGAACGTGGCCTCGATACCGGCTAGAACTGCCCGATCGACGCCGTCAGCTTGGTCTTCAAGGTGGCCGCGTTGAACGGCTTGATGATGTAGTTGGTCACGCCGGCCTGCTTGGCGGCGACCACGTTCTCGCTCTTGCTCTCCGCCGTCACCATGATGAACGGCAGCCCGTTCAGACGGCTGTCGGCACGGACCTCCTTGAGCAGCTGCAGGCCGCTCATCGGCTCCATGTTCCAGTCGGAAATGACCAAGCCGTACTTCTTGTCGCGCAGCTTCTGCAGCGCGCTGGAGCCGTCGCTCGCCTCGTCGACGTTGTTGAAGCCCAGCTGCTTCAGCAGGTTGCGGATGATCCGGAGCATCGTCTTGTAATCGTCGACGATCAGGATCGGCATGTTCATATCCACGCTCGCCATGGTGTCTTTAAACCCCCTACTCACAGGACGGCGCGCAACGCACCGGTTTCAGCGGCCCACGCTAGGCGAGCGGCCTTAAATCAAGGTAAACGCGGCATGCTTTCGAGATGAACGGCGCCGGTTTGACTGCCGCGATTACTCGCGCGGCAGCGGCAGGTCCTCACGCTCGGCAAGCTCGAGAGTCAGCTGCTGGGCCTTATCGGGGCGCATCTCGGCCAGGATCGGCGCCGTCTTACGCTCGTTCATCCGCTCGACGACCTTGAGCAGGACGTCCCGGTCCAGGTCCTCGAAGATCCGGGCAGCGTCCTTCGGCTTCATCTTTTCGTAGATCGTGACCAGCCGGGCCAGCTGCTTGGTTTCCTGTTCGTCGTACTTGACCAGCAGGTCCTCGATCTCGGCCCGGAGGCGCTCCATCTCGCCGACCTTCTGGTCGAGCCGCTTTTCCGCCGCCTTTACCAGGTTCTCCCGACGGTCCAGCGTCTGCGCGCGCTGCTCCAGCTTCTCGCGCCGCTTGGCGAGCTGTTGCAAGAGCTCGATCTCGGCCTCGGTCATGTCCAAGGGGTCCGCGGCGGCGAGGAGGTCGCGCGCGCCAGCCTTCTCGGCCGGCGCTGCGGGGGTTTCCCGCGCCGCCCCGGTGTCTCCCGCGACCGCGTCGCCGTCGGCCTGCGGCTCGGGCGTCGCCTGGGCGAGTTGCAGGCCGGCGAAGGGATCGCCGACGAAGTCCGCGCCGCTCGCAGCGTCGGGATCGGCGGCGGCGATGCCGCCGAAGCCCTGCCAGATCTCGCCGACGCGCACGCCGAGCGTGAGCGTGGCGACCAGGATCAGGACGGGCAGGATACGCGGGCGCATGGCAGCTTCTCTCTATCGGCCGGTCGGCTCGGGGTGTCTTGAACGCGCGCCTCAGCGCACGCCGCGCAGGGCCTTCAGCAGCTTGGCGTTCTGGCCGCCGCCGCGGGCCGCGGCCCCGCGCGGCTCGGCGCGCAGGCCGGTGTCGGGACGTCGGTCGGCGGCCGGCGCGGCCGTCTCGGCCGGCTGGTTCGCAGCGGGCTTGGTCGCGGCGGAGTTGGCGCGAGCGCGCTCCGGCCCGGTCGTCTTGGCGCTGCTGTTGGCCGGCTGGGCGGCTTCGTGCAGGCCCATCGGCTCGACCCCGCGGGGATCGGCGGTCACCTTCCGGGCCGCGCCGATCTGGCGTTCCATGCGGTCGGCGAGGCTGGTCCCCTTGTCCACCAGGAAGCCGAGGTCGTCGCTGAGCGCCTTGGCGTCGGACACCTTCTGGCTCAGCTCCTCGCCCTTGTCGTGCGCCGCGGCCTTCAACTCGGCGAGACCGTGCTCGGCACGCTCGGTGGTCTGGACGAGGCGGTTCACCATCGCCTCCATCTCGGCCTTGTTGTTGCGCAGTTCGCCCAGTTTCCGGTTGAGCACGACGGCGTAGAAAATGGTCGCGGCCAACAGGCCCGCGATCAGCACGTCCAGCAGGACACTCACTTGAGCCATCAGACGTCTCCCTCCCGAGCGGCCTTGTTCTCGATCCGGACCGCGATGTGCCCGTTTTTCCGCCCCATCGGCCCGGCGAACATGGGCACGTCGCCGCAGCGCATCCGCACCCTGGACTCCGGCGTGACCTGCAGCGGCAGGAAGTCGCCGACTTTCCACTGCATGACTTCGCCCAGCGGCAGCTCGAACTCGTCCAGGACCGCGCGCAGCGCGACGTCGGTCTGCCAGAGTTCCGCCGAGAGGTGGCTTTCCCAGATGCTGTCGCGGCCGAACTTCTCGCCCATGAACATCTGCAGCAGCATCTCGCGCACCGGCTCCAGGGTGGCGTAGGGCAGCAGCAGTTCCATGCGCCCGCCGCGGTCTTCCATGTCGATGCGCAGGCGCGCGACGATGGCGGCGTTGGCGTGCCGGGCGATGGTGGCGAAGCGCGGGTTGGTCTCCAGCCGCTCGAAGCGGAAGGTGACCGGCGACAGCGGATCGAACGCCGCGGAGAGGTCGCCCATCACGACGTGGACCATGCGCTCGATCAGGTTGCGCTCGATCGTGGTGTAGGGCCGGCCCTCGATGCGCATCGCCGCGGTGCCGCGCCGGCCGCCCAGCAGCACGTCGACGATCGAGTAGATCAGCGTGCTATCGACCGTCATCAGGCCGTAGTTGTCCCACTCCTCCGCCTTGAAGACCGTGAGCATGGCGGGCAGCGGGATCGAGTTCAGGT
>CAYRCO010000138.1:2725-7896 GCA_964422775.1 uncultured Rhodovibrio sp. | reverse complement strand
CCTACGACTCCCATCGGTATGAAAATGCTCTAGAGCAAAATTCACGATGAAAGCCGTCTTCGGATTTCATCGATTTTGCTCTAGCTTAAAAATGCCAGCAAATCCCGCTGGTCGGTCAGGTCGCCCAGGAACCAGCGGGCGCGCTGGCCGCGCTTGATCTGCAGGGAGGGGGTGACGAGCGCGCCCGCCTCCAGCGCCGCCGCCGGGTCGGTCAACACGTCGACCACCTGCAGACGCTCCGGCGGGATGCCGAGCGAGTCGAGCACGCCGGTCAGGTTGGCCATTGCCTGGCGCGAACTGGGCGCGTCACCGGCGATAAACACCGTCAGGCTGTCTACCTGCGCGTCCGGGCGGCGCTCGGAGCCCGCGTTCATGCGCCGCCTCCCCCGCGCCGGCGCCGGATCCGACCGGCTTTCTCGGCGTCCAGCTCCGCGCGCTTGCGCTCGGCCTTGTCGGTGAGCTCGAGTTCGCGCCGTGCGGACTCCAGCGCGGCGTCCAGCGCCTCGCGCTTTGACTGGGTCTCGGCGATCGTCTGTTCCAGTTCGCGCCGCCGACGTTCGGTGGCGAGCGCGCGCTCGGCGTCGTCGAGGTCGTCCTGCGCCTGCTGGGCGACCCGGGCGGCGCCCATCAACACCTCGCCGCCGCCGGCGTAAACCTCGGCCAGATGCGCGCCGTCCGCACCGATCACCAGTTCGCGCACCTGATTAGAGTGCGCGATCCCCCGCGCCTTGACCACCGAAAGGGCACGGTTCCGCTCGCCCATCTGCACCTGATAGGACAGCGCGATCCAGGCGTCCGCCAGGGTGGAGACGCGCGAGCGGGTATCGGCATCGTCGATGCCTTCCGCCAGCGTGGTGGTAAGCAGCGTGATCCCGCGCGTCTTGCAGAAGTCGACCACCCGCGCGGCGGCGTCGAACGGGCCGCGGTGGTCGCAGGTTTCCGTTACCGCCGAGATCGGGTCGATCACCACCATCGAGGGCTGATGCGTGCGGATCGCCCGTTCGACCTGCAGGAAAAAGGCTTCCGGGGGGAGGGCGGCCGAGCGCATCGACAGCGCGTGGATCCGCCCCTCGGCGATGTGGCGTCCCAGGTTCAGCCCGATGCCGTTGGCGTTGGCCGCGATCTGGTCATGCGTCTCGTCAAGCGCGACCAAGAGGCCGGTCTCGCCCCGGTCGGCGCCCGCGGACAGGAAGCTGGCACCGAGCGTCGTCTTCGCGGTGCCGGGCGCGCCCGAGACCAGCACGGCGTAGCCGCGCTGGTAGCCGCCGTCCAGCACCTGGTCCAGGCCGTCGATCCCGGTCGACAGGCGGTCGCTGCTCAACTTGTGCTGCGGCGCGCCCTCGCCGTGGTAGGCGACCGCGATGCCGGAGCGGCCGATCACGAACGGCGTTTCGATGTTGTCGTGATCGCTGCCGCGGTACTTCACGATCCGCAGGCTGCGGCCGTACACGCCGTTGGTGACCCGGCCGGTCAGTTTGACCACCGTCTGCACGGCGAACTGCATCGCATCGAAACTGCCCAGCGCCTCGTCGTCGTCGCTATCGTCGGCGCGCAGCTTGCCGGTGATCAGGGCCGGCAGCCCAAGCTCAGCCACGTAATCCGCGATCCGGAAGATTTCGCGACGCCGGTCGGTCTCGGTCGACAGCAGATCGAGGACATTGTCCAGACCGTCCAACACGATCCAGCCGGCGGTCTGCCGGCGGACCAGTTCGCCCAGTTGGGCCAGCAGTCCGGACAGATCGAAGTTGCCGGTCGTCGCCGACTGCAGCGGGCCGCGCCCGTCCAGGAAGTGCACGCCATCAAGCGCGTGGGCGCCGGTCGCCCAATCGAACCCGGCGACGTTCGCCTTGATCGCCTCCGGCGCTTCCTCGAAGGCGACGAAGATCGCGCGGGTGCCGTCGCTGGCCCCGCTGTTTGCCACCGTCTGCAGGGCGAACACCGTCTTGCCGGCGCCGGGCCCGCCCAGCAGCAGGGTCGCCGCCCCGGCGGGGAGACCGCCGCGGCTCAGCTGATCGAAGCCCGCGATACCGGTCGGGCGCTTATCGGCGCCCGCCGGCGACGCGTCGCCGCGGTTCTGGTCGGCCTGGTCGCTCATTATCCCCTGCTTGGGTGGCGAAACTGAAACACGCCGGGCGATCTACACACCTGGACGCTTCGCTGTCCAGTGCGTTCAGGGCGTAGCCTCGCTCGCTTTCTGGGTGCGCTCTTCGACCGGAAGCTGTGGGTGATTCTGCAGCAGCCACGTGAAGTCGGCGCACGCCAGCGGCATCGCATAGAGGAAGCCTTGCGCGCGGGTGCAGCCGAGCCGGCCGAGCGCGGCCGCCTGAGCCCGGGTTTCCACGCCCTCCGCGGTGACCGGCATGTCGAGCGCGGTCGCCAGCCGCTGGATCGCGCCGACCAGGGCATGGTCGTAGGGATCCTCCGGGAGGGTGGTGACGAACGCCCGGTCGACCTTCAACTCGCTGACCGGATACCGCTTGAGGTAGGCGAGCGCCGAATAGCCGGTGCCGAAGTCGTCGATCGACAGGCCGAGCCCGCGCGCCCGCAGCCCGTTGAGCCGCTCGACCAGGGCCTGACTGTCCAACTGCAGCATGCTCTCGGTCATCTCCAGCACGACGCGGGCGGGGTCGATCCCGGTTTCGGCGAGCGCGGCGTCGAGGTAGGCCTCGAAATGCGGATCGGCGAACTGCACGGCCGAGACGTTGATCGCGACGTGCGGACGGTGCCCGCCAACGTCCGGCCAGGTGGCGGCTTCCTTGAGCGCCGTGCGCAGCACCCAGCTGCCGATCGGCACCATCAGCCCGCTGCGCTCCGCGACCTCGATGAACCGGCCCGGCATCTGCAGGCCGAACGCCGGATGACGCCAGCGCACCAGCGCCTCGGCGCCCACGATCCAGCCCTCGGCGAGGTCGACCTTGGCCTGGTAGTGCAGCTCGAACTGCTTCTGCTCCACCGCCGCGCGCAGTTCGGATTCCAATTGCGCCTGCGCGCGGGCGCTTTCCGCGAACACCGGTTCGAACAGACAGACAGGGTCGGTGCTGTCGGAGCGCGCGTGGCTCAGCGCGAGGTCCGCGCGCTGCAGCCAGGGGCCGGGGCCGTCGACCTGGGGATCGCCCACGGCAACGCCGGCCCGGCCGCCGACGTGCAGCGTGTGCCCAGGGACCACGACCGGCTGGTCGACCTTGGCGACCGCGCGCTGAGCCGCCCGCAGGCCCGCCTCGCCCGGATCGCCGCCCGGCGGTACGTCGAGCAGGAGGGCGAACTCGTCGCCGCTGAGGCGTGCCACGACGCCAGCCTCTTCCGACTCCGGCCCAAAGGCGGCGTTCAGCCGTTCGGCGATCTCAGCAAGCAGCGCGTCGCCGACCGTCAGGCCGCGGGTGTCGTTGACCACCGCCAGACCCCGCAATTCCAGCAGGACCAGCACCGCGCGGCCGATGTCGCGGTCGGATTTGAGCCGTGCGTCGACCGCGGCGCGCAGGCCTTCGCGGTCGGGCAGATCGGTCAGGTAGTCGCGCGTTGAGGGACCGCCCGCGGCGGCGGTGGCCGAGGCGATTGCCGGCCAGTCTCGGCGCAGCTGCCGCCAGATCAGGAACAGCAGGACCGCCGCGCCGGTCGCCACGAAGACGGCGTCGCGCAGGCTTTCGGGCAGCACACCGGCGTGCCAGCGCACGCCCGTCAGCTCGGCGAGCCCGGTCAGCAGGGCAACCATGATCAGCCCGCCGGCTAGGAACTGACCGGCAACCTTGAGCGCCAGACGGCGCGGGGTCGGCTTAGCGTGTCTGGCGTCGCGCGCGGCCACCTTAAGCGCCCTCTTCCATGAATGGCACCGGCGCGGCGGCCGGGCGAGCCTTCGCCCTCACCGACGGGACCTGCCGGACGCCGCCGCCACGCCCCGCACGATAGCGATGCGCGAACCTTTCGACAAAAACCGAGAATACTGTCGTATGCGTCCCACGCGACGGAGACCTTAGCTATACCGCGCGAACGGTTGTCAAAGCCTTAGCGCGACCCGCCCTCCGCCACCCCCCTGCGGGAGCCGTTGGGCGAACGGCGGGCTTGTGGCGGCCGGGCGGGCAGCCCCGGACCGGGCGAGCGGCGCGGCCCACGCGAACGTGCGCGGGCCCGAGGCGATCCCGCCCGCGCGGATCAGTTGCCGAACAGGTTCTTGATCGCGTCCTTGGCCTTGTCCTCGACGGAGGAGCCGCTGCCGGAGGTGTCGCCGGAACCGCCGTCTGTGGCACTGCCGCTGTCGCCGCCAGAGCTGCCGGAGCCCGAGCTGCCGCCGCCTGTCAGGCCTTCCAGGAGCTTGCGCGGGTCGGCGCCGCCTTCGACGCCTTCCTTCACCTTCTCGAAGGTCTGCTTGACCTTCTCCGGGTCCTTCACCGCGTCCTGGATCACGCTCTTCAGATCCGGGCGGTAGCTGACGTCGTGCCAGGGCCCCTCGACGATCACCGGCACGGCCACGCCCTTTTCCTGGACTTGGCCGCCCTGGCCCTTGGTGGTGGCCACGGCCTTCGGCGTCAGGCGGTAGTTCACCGTGCGCGCCCCGATGTCTGCCTGCCCCTCGCCGCGGACCCGCAGGAGCGGGTTGAGCAGCAGCAGGTCGTCGTTCCGCAGCACGCCGTCGGTGATGTTGAAGCTGCCGGACAGTTCCGCGAAGTCGGTCTTCTGCGTCTCGCCGGCGTTCTGGAAGGCGGACTTCACGTTGCGCACCATGGCCGCCAGGTTGATGCCGGTGATGGCGCCGTCCTGGAAGTTGATCGCGCCGGTGCCGTCCAGGTTCTCGACCAGCGCCTTCTGCGACTTGCCGCTGGCCTGCACGTCGAGCTGGATGGCGCCGGTGCCCTCGAGGCGCTCGAAGCCGGCGACGTCGGTCAGGAACGGCTTGGCGTTCAGGCCCTTGAGCTGGTACACCTTGGCGATCGAGGGCGTGTCCTGCCGGGCGTTGACCACGACGCGGCCCTTGCCGGAACCGTCGTAAAGGTTGAGCTCGCTTAAGTCCGCCTGCAGGCGGCCGTCCTGCAGCTGCATCTGCATCGACGAGCGGCCGACCGTGACGTCGCGCGCCTGGATGCCCTCGACCGACAGATCGAAGTCGACGTTGACCGTATTCAGGGCCGACAGATCGATCGGATCGTCGTTCCACTGCGCCGGGCCACCCCCATCGCCGC
>CAYRCO010000138.1:0-2715 GCA_964422775.1 uncultured Rhodovibrio sp. | reverse complement strand
CGGAGCCGCCTGAGTCGCCGCCCTCGGCTTCTTCCGTGGGGGCGGGCAGGTAGGGCGTCAGGTTCATCTCCGCCAGGTCGAGCTTGCCCGACAGCCGGGGCTTGCTGCCGGTCAGGTCGGCAGCGAACTGCCCCTCGCCGGTGATCTTGTCGAACACGATCTCGCTTGCCGAGAAACCGTAGGTCTGGCCCTTGGCGTCGACCGTGCCGGCGAGCTTGAAGCTCTCCAGCGTGCCCTCGGGCGCGTCGATCTGGGTGCCGCCGGCCCAAGCGGCCAGCCGCTTGATCGACGGCACGTCCAGGTCGACCTCGCCCTGCACGCGCCGCGGCGCGGCGTTCACGACGTCGCCGTCGAAGCTGAGGTTAACCGGGTTGGCGGAGACCTTGGCCACGATGTCCGCCTGCTCGCCCGCCATCAGCAGGCGCGGGGTGGTCACCTCCAGGTCCAGCTCGACCGTCTCGCCGTTCCAGGTGAGCGCGCCGTCGGCCGTCATCGGCGCGTCCAGCGAGGTCAGGTTGACGGTCATGTTGACGCCGGTGAGTTCGGTCGTCTGGCCGGTCTCGGCGTCGCGGTAGGTGACCGTGCCGTCGACCAGGCGCACGTCGTTCAGGCTGATGTCCTGGAGCGGCCCGGTGCCGGCCCCGCTGCCGGGCCCGCCGCCGGTGTCGCCGGCCGGCTGGTCGCCCGCCTGGCCGCCCGCCATGCCGGCGAATTGCCAGTTGCCCTGGCCGTCAGCGTTTTTGGCCAGGTTGATCACCGGCTGCTGCAGCACGAAGCTCTCGATCGCCAGCTGCCCGGAGAGCAGGGAAAACGGGTTGACCCGGACCTGCATGCGCTCGAACTGCGCCATCTGGTCGTCCTGGGCCCAACTGGCGTTGGCGAACCGCACTTGGTTCGCGGTCAACTGCGTGCGCGGCAGGATCGACAGCGACAGATCGCCCTCAATGCTGAACTGCCGGCCGGTCGCCGATTCGACCTGCTTGGCGATCTGCTGTTTGTAGGTGTCCACCGGGATCAGGAACGGCGCGATCAGGACGATCGCGACCAGCAGCACCACGATGGCGGCGACGATCAGCAAAAGCTTTTTCATGACCTCATCAGACCTCGGACGGGCTCGGTCGGCGGCATCGGGACGCGTGGCGTCCGCGCACCGGCCGCGCCGTGAGCGGTTTTAACATAGGCAACGCTGGTTCGAACGGCCGGTCAAGCGGCAAAGTGGTGGCGTTGCCCTGCGTGAGCGCGCGGGGTTGTATCCGTGTGGTGTCAGGGCTCACCTGGAGGGTCGAGACAGGCGCCCCACCCAACGTGACACAGGAGCTTGCCGATGCGCCGTCGACCCGACCGGATGCCGTCCACACCCGGCCCGCTCAAGGCAACCGCCGCCGGCCTCGCCGCGCTGCTGCTGAGCGCCGGCGCCGGCAGCGCGCAGGGCGCGGAAGTGCGCTACCTCGGCCACAGCGCGCTCGAGGTGCGGGCGCAGCAGCGCACCATCCTGGTCGACCCCTATCTAAGCGACAATCCGGTCGCCCCGGCCGCGGCGAAGCAGCCGGAGGCGTTCCAGGACGTCGACCTGATCCTGCTGACCCACGGCCACGCCGACCACCTGGGCGACACGGCGGCGCTGGTGCAGCGCACCGACGCCAAGGTCGCGCTCAACGCGGATCTGGGCCGCACGCTGGCCGCGCTCGGGATCGTGCCCGCCGACCGGCAGGTGCGCTTCAACGTCGGCGGCACGGTTCGGCCGCTCGGCGAGGACATCGCGATCACCATGGTGCAGGCGGTGCACAGCTCGACCGTGGCGATACCAGGCGACAACGGCGGTCCCGACAAGGTGCGCGGCGGCGGCGCGGCGGTCGGCTACGTGATCGAAACGGACGACGGATCGAGCCTGTACCACGCCGGCGACACGGCCGTGTTCCGCGGCATGTCCTACGTCACCGAGTACTACGAGCCCGAGCTCGCCTTCGTCCCCGCCGGCGGGCGCGAAACGATGGGCCCGGATGAGGCCGCGCACGCGCTGATGAACTACTTGAACGTCCGCCGCGCGGTGCCGATGCACTACCGGATCGCGGGGCAGCGCAACGTCCCCGAACGCATCCGGGACCGGCTGGGCGACTACCCGGTCGAGGTGCTGGCGGTGGAACCGGGCGAGGTACTGGATTTCTAAGACTCTCCAATTCGCCTCCTCCACTGGCAGGAGGGGCGAGGGGAGGAGGTAAGCGCAACGTCGATGCCGCGCGCACCCTCCTCTCCCCGACCCTCTCCTCCCGCGTGGAGGAGAGGGGGAGTAGAGCACTCGCCCTAGACGTCCAGGTTCGAGACCTCGAGTGCGTGCGACTGGATGAAGTCGCGGCGCGGGTCGACGACGTCGCCCATCAGGGTGGAGAACAGGCTCTGCGCCTCGTCCTGGTGCGCGACGCCGACCTGCAGCAGCGAGCGGTTCGAGGGGTCGAGCGTGGTCTCCCACAGCTGGTCCGGGTTCATCTCGCCCAGACCCTTGTAGCGGGAGATCGTCAGGCCCTTCTTGCCGTGCTCCATCACCTGGATGCCGAGCTCCAGCGGCCCCCACAACGGGATCGTCTTGTCCTTGGTCTGCAGCTCCGCCGGCTCGCCGAACAGGGCCTGGAACTCGTCGCGCATCTCCGCCAGGCGCCGGGTCTCGGCGGTGCGCAGCAGCGCCTGGTCGATCCGGTAGCTCTCGTCGACCCCGCGCAC
>CAYRCO010000137.1:0-7970 GCA_964422775.1 uncultured Rhodovibrio sp. | reverse complement strand
ACGTCGACTGGGGCGAGTTGGACGTGCTGGTGGTCGACATGCCGCCCGGCACCGGCGACGCGCAGCTCACACTCGCCCAGCAGGTGCCGCTCGCCGGCGCGGTGATCATCACCACCCCGCAGGACATCTCGCTGTTGGACGCCAAGAAGGGCCTGAACATGTTCCGCAAGGTCGACGTGCCGGTGTTCGGCATGGTCGAGAACATGAGCTACTACCTGTGCCCGCACTGCGGCGAGCGCTCGGACATCTTCTCCGCCGGCGGCGGCCGCCGGGAGGCGGAGAAGATGGGCACCGACCTGCTGGGCGAGATCCCGCTCGACATCGTGATCCGCGAAACCTCCGACGGCGGCCAGCCGGTGGTGGTCTCGCACCCGGACAGCGAGCACGCCAAGGTCTACCTCTCGATCGCCGATCAGGTCTGGACCAAGATCACCGGCGCCGACGCGAGCCAAGCCCGCAAGGCCCCCAGCATCAAGATGAGCTGAGGCCTTCGAGGCGCCCCGCATGTGCGCGCTTCACGGGCAAAAGCCCGTGACGCCGCCGCGCGCCTGGGGCACGATGGTGTGCATGGAAAGCGGAGACATTCGTAAGCGGGTCTTGAGCGAGCGCCTCAGGTTGCTGGCAACTCTTTGCCAAACGCTCGGCGTTGGCGTGCTATTGTTGGGGATCGTGGCACCGCTGTTGAATGACGGCGGCGACGCATTGGGGGCGAGCGAGGCAACCGTGGCCGGCTTGGTCACGGTCGTACTTCTGCTGCTAGCCCAGCGCTTGATCGGCGATTCGGTAAGGACGGAACCATGAGCGACGTCACCATCTGGCTGCTCGTCATTCTCGCGTTCGGCCTGGGCGCTTTCGTTTACGGACAGGTCCTGGTGAGGCAAGCCAAGAGGCTCGAACGCGGCGACAAGCATACGAAATAGGGCTGCGCGGGAAATTGCCTGCGGCCGTACCTACGCGGGCACCGGTTTGATGAAGTTTTAGAGGCCGGTCGCGCGCGAAAGCCCATGCCGCTGCCGCGTCGCTCGGCTAAGCTGTGCGAGTTGACCCATGACCGACCTCTCAATCTGGCTGCTTGTCGTTCTCGCGTTTGGCCTTGGGGCTTTTGTCTACGGCCAGTTCGTCCTGGTTCCCCGCGCCCGGCGCCTGGACAACTCTGATGGCGGGGACGGCAAGAGCACTCGCCATGCGAAGGGCCGACACCCGAAACAGCCGCCGCTAAAACGAAATCGCTGAGGGCCGAGCCGACCTTCAGCGATTTCGCTCTAACTTATTGAAGTGGCGGCAAGATTCACATGGAAGGTAATTCAACCTTCCACGATCTTGCCCTACCCCCGCAGCAGTTCGATGAAGCTGTAGGCGTGCGGGTTGCGGGCGTCGGCTTGGTGGTCCTCGCGCCAGGTTTCGCGCCAAGTGGCGAGGTCGAGGTCGTCCAGGAAAGTGTCGGCCTCGAAGGTGTCGTGGACACGCGTCAGCAGGACGCGGTCGGCCATGCCAAGCGCACTTCGGAAGATTTCCGCGCCGCCGATCACCATGACCTCCGCCGCATCGTCCTCGCCTGCGCGCGCGAGCGCCGTTTCCAGCGAGTCCGCGACCACCGCGCCGTCGAACGGCATGTAGTCGCCCTGCCGGGTGATCACGACGTTCAGTCGGCCCGGCAGACTGCGCCCGATCGACTCGTGCGTCTTGCGGCCCATCACCAGCGGATGGCCCATGGTCACCCGCTTGAACCACTTCAGGTCGTCCGGCAGGCGCCAGGGCAGATCGCCGTTGTGGCCGATGCCGCCGGCTTGATCGGCGGCGACCACCAGGGTCATGCGGGGACGCGACGGCGATTCGGCGGACGGCATGGGCGGTGGTCTCCTGGAAGACTGGGCGCGGCGCGCGGCAGCCTAACCGAGCGGCTGCCCACGTGCGAGCGCCAACGTCGGGGCAGCGGGGACCCCACCTTTAAACCGCTAACCCGTTGCCTTATATGGAGAAATGTCCGGTCGCTAACGGACTATGGGCATAAACGGCACGCTGGGTAGCCGTAGCGGACCCGGGGGCAGTACCCGGCGCCTCCACCAACATGCCGGCGTCTCGCGCGTTCCACCCGCGCTGGAGACGCCGGCCGCGCCCCATGGGGGCGAACCAGGATCGACGCGCGGCGAGAGGCGTGCCTTTGCCCCGGCATGGCATCCGCCGTTATCGGGCCATCCAAGAAGTGCGAACGACAATCGCGCTCCGGTTGCTGCGGCTGCGTAAGCGCCAAGGCAACCACGGCTTAAATCCCTAGCCGGGTCGAGTCCGGCTAGGTGGGGTCCGGGGCTACCTAGCAACAGAAAGCCCCACTTTCATTGCTCCCACGCATCCGCTTTAATAGCCTCCGCCGCGACGCAACGAGGCGTAGGAAGGATACATTATGGCCGAAACCGGCGGCTCCGAGGACGACCTGCATTACGACGTGATGGTCGAGAACGCCCTGCGGGGTGTGGTGCGTCAGGCGCTCGCCCAGGTCGCCGAGCACGGGCTGCCGGGTGAGCATCACTTCTACGTGACCTTCCGCACCGATCACCCGGGCGTCGTCATGCCGGAATCGCTCAAGGAGCGTTACCCGCGGGAAATGACGATCGTCCTGCAGCACCAGTTCTGGGATCTGCAGGTCGGCGACGACGCGTTCCAGGTGACGCTCACCTTCAACAACGTCTCCGAGCAGCTCAGTATCCCGTTCGAGGCGATCGCCGCATTCGCCGACCCGTCGGTACGCTTCGGCCTGCAGTTCGACGCGGGTGAGGACGACGACAGCGAAGGCGCGCCGCCCGAGCAGGCCTCCAACTACCAGGGCGAGGCCGGCGAAAAGGCGAGCACGGCCGACAAGTCCGACGGCGACGACACCGGCGGCGACGACAACGTGGTCACGCTGGACCGTTTCCGCAAAAAGCAGTAGCCCGGCGCCGGGCGAACCGTGGCCCGACGGGTCGGCCGGCGTTGGTTCCCAATACCGCGCGAGCCGTGCGTATCCTGCCCGACGTCCTCGCACCGGAACTTGACGTGGTGTTCTGCGGCAGCGCGGCCGGGGCCGTCTCGGCGCGCGTCGGCGCGTACTACGCCGGGCCCGGCAACCGTTTCTGGCCCACCCTGGCCACGGTCGGGCTGACGCCGGTCGAACTGCCGCCGGCGCGCTTCCGGGAACTGCCGCGCTACGGGCTGGGCCTGACCGACCTTTGCCAGACGGCGAGCGGCGCGGACGCCGATCTGCCGCCGGACGGCGACGATCCGGCGGCCCTGGACGCCAAGATCCGCCGCTACCGGCCGCGCGTGCTGGCGTTCGTCGGCAAGCGCGCGGCGAAGAGGTTCCTGAACGCAAACCGGGTGGCGACAGGTCTGCAGGCCGAAAGTCCGTTTCCGGATACCGACCTGTTCGTGCTGCCCTCCCCCTCCGGTGCGGCGCGCGGCAGTTGGGACATCCGCCCGTGGCAGGCGCTGGCGGCGCATGTCGGGCGCGGCGACGCCGCGCCAGATGGAGGTCGATCATGAGCACCCCCGTCGTCGCGCCACAGGCCGAACGCCGGCTGTGTCGGCCGGGCGAGACCTGCTGGCAGCAGCCGCACGCGCCCCGGTTCGGCGTGCTGATCGACGCCGCCGGTTATTTCCAGGCCGCGCGCGAAGCGATGATCGCGGCCGAGCGCGAAATCCTGATCCTCGCCTGGGAGTTCCACACCAAGACCGAGCTGGTCCGCCCCGCGGCCAGCTACGACGCCGAGGGCACGCCTTACGGCGCCGACGGCTGGCCGAGCCGGCTGGGCGACTTCCTGATCGCGCTCGCGGAGGCCAAGCCGCGGCTGGAGATCCGGATCGTGCTCTGGGACTTCGCGATGATCTACGCGCCCGAGCGCGAGCTGATCCCGATCTTCCGCCTGCCCTGGAAGGGCCATCCGCGTATCCACCTGCAGATGGATAGCGCGCATCCGCCCGCCGCCTCGCAGCATCAGAAGATCGTGGTGTGCGACGACAAGGTCGCGTTTTCGGGCGGCCTCGACCTGACGGCGAACCGCTGGGACACCCGCGAGCACCTGGCCGACGACCCGCGGCGCACCAACCCGGCCGGGGACGCCTACGGGCCGTTCCACGACGCCATGGCGATCGTCGACGGCGCGGCCGCCCAAGCGCTCGGCGAGATCGCGCGGCAACGCTGGGCCGTCGCGAGCGGTTACGCCTGCGATGCCCCGACCGACGGCCTCGCCGGCGATCCCTGGCCCGACTCTGTCACGCCGCTGCTCAACGACGTGCATCCGGCGATCGCGCGCACTTACCCCGCCTACCGCGGCTTCCCCGAGGTGCGCGAGGTCGAGCGGCTGTTCCTGGAGAGCATTCAGGCCGCCCGGCATGCGATCTACATCGAGCAGCAGTACTTCACCTCCGCGGCGATCGGGGAAGCGCTGGAGCGCAGCCTGACCCTGCCGACCGGCCCGGACATCGTGATCGTGCTGCCCTACGAGACCAGCGGCTGGCTGGAGGAGAGCACGATGGGGGTCGGCCGGGTGCGCCTGCAGCGCAGGCTGGAGGCGGCGGACCGCTACGGCCGGCTGCGCGTCTACCAGACCCGGGTGCCGGGCGCCGGGCTGGATGCGGTCAAGCTGCACGCCAAGCTGATGATGGTCGACGATCGGCTGCTGCGGATCGGCTCGGCCAACATGTCGAACCGCTCGCTCGGCCTGGACAGCGAATGCGACATCGCGCTGGAGGCCGCGGGCGACGACGCCGAGCGGATTGCCGCCGCCGTCGCCAACCAGCGCAACGACCTGCTGGCCGAGCATCTGGGCACCGATCCCGACACCGTCGCCGCGGCGGTCGCGCGCGCGGGCGGCCTGATCGCCGGGATCGAATCGCTGCGCGCGCCGGATGACGCGGACGCGCGCAGCCTGATCCCGCTGACCCACGACGTGCCGGAGTGGATGGAGCGGCTGGTCCCGGACACCCGCAAGCTGGACCCGGAACGCCCGATCCAGCCGGACCTGCTGCTGGAACGCTTCCTGCCCGCGCGCGAGCGCGTCACCGACGCCGACGACGCCGCGGAGACCGAAGCCGACGCGGCGGACACGCAAGTCGGCGAAGTCGCGCCCGGCGAGGTTGCCAAGCTGCGCGACGACACCGCCGAGACCGCGCCCGCCGTGCCGAACCGCCGGCCGCGCCTGCGCGCGCTGCTGCGCTTCGCCGCCGCGCTCTCGATCGCCACCCTGGTCGCGCTCGCCTGGTCGCTGACCCCGCTCAAGGACCTGAGCAACCTGGACGCCGCGCTTGCGCTGGCGGAACGCTGGGCGGACGCGCCGTTCGCCCCGCTCTATGCCGTGGGCGTCTACGTCGTCGCCGGGCTCGCGTTCGTGCCGGTCACGCTGATGGTGACGGTGACCGGGCTGGTGTTCGGCCCCGTCAAAGGCTTCGCGGTCGCCATGCTGGCGAGCGTGGTCGCCGCGGCGGTCACCTTCGGGATCGGGTCGCTGCTGGGCCGCGACCTGATCCGCCGCCTGTCCGGGCCGCTGATCAACCGGATCAGCGAACGGCTGAGCCGGCGCGGCACCTTCACGGTCGCGCTGTTGCGGATGGTGCCGGTCGCGCCCTTCACCCTGATCAACCTCGCCGCCGGCGCGATCCGCATCCGCCTTAGCGACTTCCTGGCCGGCACGGTGCTCGGCATGGCGCCGGGGATGGCCGCGCTCACGGTGTTCGGCGACCGGATCGAAGCGCTTCTGCGCGATCCGAGCCCAGGACGCATCGCGCTGCTGCTGCTGGCCCTCGGGCTGGTGGTCGCGGTCGCCTACGGCACCGACCGTTGGGCCGCGCGCCGGCGGCGCCGGCGGGAGTTCCTGCGCCGCCAGCGCGAAGGCTGGACGCCCGGCCCGAAGGGAGGGCGCGGCGCATGAGCCACCGCGCGCTCAAGGTCGCCAGCTACAACATCCACGCCTGTGTGGGCACCGACGCCCGCTACGACCCGCCCCGGGTGGCGCGGGTGCTGGCGGAGTTGAACTGCGACGTCCTGGGCCTGCAGGAGGTCGACGACCGCTGCCCGCCGCAGGACGGCCTGCTGCAGTTCCGCTATTTCCAGCAGGTGACCGGGATGACCGCGATCGACGGGCCGGCAATCCACGACGACCGGGGCTGCTACGGCAACGCGCTGCTGACCCGGCTCGCGGTGCGCCAGGCCCGGCGGCTCGACCTGTCGCACCGGGCGCGCGAGCCGCGCGGGGCGATCGACGCGGTCCTGCAGGGCCCGACCGGCCCGATCCGCGTCCTGGTCACCCACCTCGGCCTGCACCCGCGCGAACGCGGCGAGCAGATCCGCACCCTGATCAGCGCGCTCAAGGGCGAGGACGGCTTCCCGCGCGACCTGCCCACGCTGCTGATCGGCGACATGAACGAATACCTGCCGACCGGCCCGCGGATCCGGGAATTGAAGGCGCGCTTCGCCGCGGGCTTCCACCGCGGCTCCTGGCCGGCCTTCTGGCCGCTGCTGCCGCTCGACCGGATCTACAGCGACCCGGCCCCGCGCCGCGCCGCCTTCCGGATCCACCGCACGCCGACCGCCCGGCGGGCGTCCGACCACCTGCCGGTGAAGCTCACACTGGGATGGTAGGGGCCGATCAGCCCGTCTGGCCGGGGGTCCACTTGCGAATGCGCTTCTTGGCGCCGACCGCCCCGCCCTGGGCCGCTCTGCGCAGGCCGCAGGCCTTCGGGCCGCGCGCCTTGACAAGCGCGGAGAACTCCTTGAACCGGCGGCTCAATTCGCGCTTTTCCGCGTCGCTGAGCGCGTGGTTGGGTTTGCTCGACAGATCGCGCTCGCGGATGTCGTCCATGCCCGTCTCTCCCGGGTGCTCTCGGCGGGTGCTCTCGGCGCGTGCTCTCGCGTGGGGGCTTGCGGCGAGCATCGGGTGTGCGCGGTTAACAACCGGTTAGGGAGGCTCGGATGACGGCGGGAACGCCCGAGATCACGGTCGACGGGCCGGACAGCGGCCCTGTCCTGGCGCTTGCCCACGGGGCGGGCGTGGGCATGGACAGCCCGTTCATGGCCGGCATGGCCGAACGGCTGGCCGCCCGCGGCGTGCGCGTGGCCCGGTTCGAGTTCGGCTATATGGCTGAGCGCCGGGTGGACGGGAAGAAGCGCCCGCCGCCCGCGCAACGCAAGCTGCTGGCGGAGTTCCAGGCGGTCGTGGATGCGCTCGGCGGTCCCGGCGGCGTCTTCGTCGGCGGCAAGTCGATGGGCGGGCGGATGGCGAGCCTGCTGGCGGCCGAGCGGGAGCAGGCCGGCCAGCCGGCGGCGGGCGTCGTCGCGCTCGGCTACCCGTTCCATCCGCCCGGCAAGCCGGACAAGCTGCGCACCGACCACCTGCAAGCGCTTGCCACGCCCATGCTGGTCTGTCAGGGCGAACGCGACCCGTTCGGGACCGCGCAGGAGGTGCCGGACTACCCGTTGGCCGCGTCGGTGCGGGTCACCTGGCTGCCCGACGGCGACCACGACCTGAAGCCGCGCAAGGCCTCCGGCCACAGCCAGGAAGCGAACTGGACCGCCGCGGCCGACGCGGTCGCCGGGTTCCTGCGCGGCCAAAGCTGAACGCCAGCAGAAGGAGGACGCCCGCGCATGGCCGAAGAACCGCCCCAGCGCCCGTTCCGCGTGACGCTGACCAAGCCGCTGGGGAAAGGCACGCTCGCCTTCACCACCGACGTCCAAGCCTTCGGCGAGCAGGAGGCCTTCCGCAAGGCGACCAGCATCTACCACGACGCGGTCCGCGACCTCGGCGAAGCGCCGGACGATTGGAAGTTCGAGTTCGAGGACGCGCAGATCCAGGCGACGTAGGGTTGCCCGTCCTAAGCACCAGCAATCCCCTCCTCCATTGGGAGGAGGGGCGAGGGGAGGAGGAACCACGGTTGCTGATGCCGCAGGCTACCTCCTCTCCCTGGCCCTCTCCTCCCACTGGAGGAGATGGCACCGAATTCGG
>CAYRCO010000136.1:0-7977 GCA_964422775.1 uncultured Rhodovibrio sp. | reverse complement strand
CCGCCGCTGCTGCCGCGGCCGCCGCGTCCATTCTTGGCAGTGCGCGCCGGGGCCTCCGCCGGTTCGTCCTGCGCCGCGCCAGCGGGGCCGGACTCGGCCGCGGATTGGGTCGGGCCGGGCAGGTGTGTGGTGTCGGCGGTGTCGGTCATGGCTGTTGTCCCCATCGCCCCGGGCGCGTGATGTGAAAGGCGCGGAATCGGCGGCTTTTTCATGCCACCTTTTATGACGGGATTATTCGGACGAGCGGGCTCTGACGGCTGTCGTTTCCGCGACGGGGAACGGCTGAATTGCGGCGCGGAAGAATGCGGCGGATGCCCTGCGATTCGCCGCAGTCTCAAAGCGCGGCAGACGTGTTAGGCCAGTGTCGGTTCCACGCGCGCCGTGTTCGCTTTTCAAGGCGCCTGCACCCTTGGCTTGGCGCAGCGTCCGGCTAGCTGGACGGGGACAGGCTCGGCCGGTTAACTGTGCACACGCGCGCGGCGCATGAGGTCACAGGCGACGCGCGGCGAAGCCGGCAGCGGCAGCGCCCGTGAGCGCAGGCACTTCGAAGGCCGGGACCAAGGCCCGGGTTCAAGACGAGGAAGCGACGAGATGAGCGAACGAGAGGCGATGGAATACGACGTGGTGATCGTCGGGGCGGGCCCGTCCGGCCTGTCCGCGGCGATCCGGCTGCGTCAGCTCGCCGAGGAAAGCGGCCAGGAGATCAGCGTCTGCGTCCTGGAGAAGGGCTCGGAGGTCGGCGCGCACATCCTCTCGGGCGCGGTGATCGAGAGCCGCGCGCTGGACGAGCTGATCCCCGACTGGAAGGACAAGGGCGCGCCGCTGAACACGCCGGTCAAGAACGAGAAGTTCCTGTACCTGACCGAGCGCGGCGGGCTGAGCGTACCGGTCGGCCTGCTGCCGAGCCAGATGCAGAACCACGGCAACTACATCGTCTCGCTCGGCAACGTCACGCGCTGGCTGGGTGAGCAGGCGGAAGCCATGGGGGTGGAGATTTACCCCGGCTTCGCCGCGTCGGAAGTGCTGTTCGACGACCAGGACCGGGTCGTGGGCGTGGCGACCAACGAGCTCGGCGTGGCGGCGGACGGCAGCCACAAGGACAGCTACACGCCGTCGATCGAGCTGCGCGCCAAGTACACCGTCTTCTCCGAAGGCTGCCGCGGCTCGCTGTCGGAGCAGCTGGTCAAGAAATACGGCCTGCGCGACGCTTCCGACCCGATGACCTACGGCATCGGCATCAAGGAGCTTTGGGAGGTGCCGGCGGAGCAGCACGACGAGGGGCTGGTGCTGCACTCCTCCGGCTGGCCGATGGACGATTCCACCTGGGGCGGCTCGTTCATGTACCACCTGGAAAACAATCAGGTCTACGTCGGCTACGTGATCGGCCTGGACTACAAGAACCCCTACCTGTCGCCGTTCGACGAGTTCCAGCGGTTCAAGACGCACCCCAAGATCCGCCGGTATCTCGAGGGCGGCAAGCGCGTCTCCTACGGCGCCCGCGCGCTCAACGAGGGCGGCCTGCAGTCGCTGCCAAAGATGCAGCTGCCGGGCGGCATCATCACCGGCTGCGCGGCGGGCACGCTCAACGTGCCCAAGATCAAGGGCAGCCACAACGCGATGAAGACCGGCATGCTGGCCGCCGAGAGCATCGCCGAGGCGCTGCAGGCGGGCGACGAGGGTCAGTCGACCCTGGACAGCTACCAGGAGAAGTTCGACGCCAGCTGGGTCAAGGACGAGCTGCACAAGGCGCGCAACGTCCGCCCGGCGGTCGCCAAGTTCGGCATGAAACTGGGCACGCTCTACGCCGGCCTGGATCTCAAGCTGCTTGGCGGCAAGGCGCCCTGGACCTTCCACCACAGCCGCGGCGACCACGAGACGCTGAAGCCCAAGGAGCAGATGCGCGAGATCCAGTACCCCAAGCCCGACGGGGTGGTCTCGTTCGACAAGCTCTCCAGCGTCTACCTCGCCAACGTCTGGCACGACGAGGATCAGCCGTGCCACCTGCGGCTGAAGGACAGCCGGATGCCGGTGGAGCACAATCTGGAATGGTACGACGCGCCGGAGCAGCGCTACTGCCCGGCCAACGTCTACGAGATCGTGCGCGACAGCGACGGTTCGAACCCCAGGCTGCAGATCAACTTTACCAACTGCGTCCACTGCAAGACCTGCGACATCAAGGACCCGACCCAGAACATCGTCTGGACCACCCCCGAGGGCGGCGGCGGCCCGAACTATCCGAACATGTAGGTCGCTGTCGGAGCGGGGACCCGCCGCCGCGCCGTGCAAGCTCCCAACACACAGCCCCGACGCCTACCGCATTGTGCATTGCAGCAATGCGGGGCGTGACACCCCCTTGTTCGCTTGGGCGTACGCTGTATGATGCGGCGCCACATTTCCGGGACAGGATAGCTGGCACATGGAACTTCGCACGGCGCTCACCTTCGACGACGTCCTCCTCGAGCCCGCCGAAAGCTCCGTCCTGCCCAACCGCTCGCCATCGCCATGGCGCAGGCCGGCGGCATCGGCGTGGTACACAAGAACCTTAACATCGCCGAGCAGGCCGACGAGGTCCGCGGGGTCAAGAAGTACGAGAGCGGCATGGTGATCAATCCCGTCACCGTGCGCCCGGAACAGACCCTGGCCGACGCGCTCGCGCTGATGGACCGGCACCGGATCTCCGGCATTCCGGTCACCGAGGAGCAGGGCCGTCTGGTCGGCGTGCTGACCAACCGCGACGTGCGCTTCGCCTCCAACCGCAAGCAGCCGGTCTCCGAACTGATGACCAAGGACAACCTGGTCACGGTGAAGGAGAACGTCGGCCGCGAGGAGGCCAAGCGCCTCTTACACCAGCACCGGATCGAGAAGCTGCTGGTGGTGGACGACCAGTACCGCTGCATCGGCCTGATCACGGTCAAGGACATCGAGAAGGCGAGCGCGCACCCCGACGCCTGCAAGGACGAGCAGGGCCGCCTGCGCGTCGCCGCGGCGACCGGCGTGGGCAAGGACGGCCTGACCCGCGCCGAGGCGCTGATCGAGGCGGAGGCGGACGTGATCGTGGTCGACACCGCCCACGGCCACTCCCGCGGCGTGCTCGACCAGGTCAGCCAGATCAAGCGGATGACCAACAAGACCGACGTGGTCGCCGGCAACGTCGCGACCGGCGAGGCGGCGAAGGCGCTGATCGACGCCGGCGCCGATGCGGTCAAGATCGGCATCGGTCCGGGCTCGATCTGCACCACCCGCGTAGTCGCGGGCGTGGGCGTGCCGCAGTTCTACGCCCTGCAGAACACGGTCAAGGTGTGCCACGAACATGGCGTACCCGCGATCGCCGACGGCGGCATCCGCTTCTCAGGCGACCTCGCGAAGGCGATCGCGGTGGGCGGCGACGTCTGCATGATCGGCTCGCTGCTCGCCGGCACCGACGAGAGCCCGGGCGAAGTGTTCCTCTACCAGGGCCGCACCTACAAGGCCTACCGCGGCATGGGCTCGACCGGCGCGATGGCGCGCGGCTCCGCCGACCGCTATTTCCAGGAAGAGGTCTCCGACCGCCTGAAGATGGTGCCCGAGGGCATCGAAGGGCAGGTGCCCTACAAGGGTCCGGCTGGTACGGTGATCCACCAGCTGGTCGGCGGCCTGAAGGCCGCGATGGGCTATACCGGCTGCGCGACCATCCCCGAGCTCCACGAGCGTGCCAAGTTCCTGCAGATCACCAATGCCGGCATCCGCGAAGGCCACGTCCACGACGTCACCATCACCCGCGAGGCGCCGAACTACCGGAACTGACGCAGCCATGCGTCCAGGACGGTTCGGCCGATGACCCCCGGTGCTAGGATCGCCGCGGCGATCGAGCTGTTGGCGGAGGTCGACGCGCACGACCGGCCCGCCGATCAGGTGGTGCAGGACTACGTCCGCCAGCGCCGCTTCATGGGCGCCAAGGACCGGCGCGCGGTGACCGACATGGTGTTCGCCGCGATCCGCGCGCGGGCGCGTACGTCCTGGTGGCTGGCGCTCGCCGCCGGCAACGATCCCGAGCAGGCGGGCGCCGCCGCCGCGCAGAGCCCCGCCGACCCGCGTGCCCGCGTGTTCGCCGAGCGGATCCTGAACGCCGGCTGGACCGCCGAACAGCTGGCCCAGGCGTGCGACGGCACCGGCTACAATCCCCCGCCGCCGGAAGGCGACGAGCCCGCGCTGCTGCAGGCGCTCGAAGGCTATCAGCTCGACGATCCCCGCCAGCCCGACTGGGTGCGTCTGGAGACGCCGGCCTGGCTGCTGCCGGCGTTCCAGGCCGCCTTCGGCGCGGCCACGGAAACCGAACTGACCGCGCTTTGCCAGGAGGCGCCGGTCGACTTGCGGGTCAATCGGCTGCTCGCCGACGGCCCGCGCGAGGTCGCCGAGGCGCTGGCGGCCGAGCAGATCGAGACCGAGACCACGCCCTTGTCCCCGCTCGGCCTGCGGCTCATCGGGCGCCGGGCGGTGCAGGCGACCGCGCCCTACCGCGACGGGCTGGTCGAGCTGCAGGACGAGGGCTCGCAGCTGATCGCGCTTATGGTCGCGGCCAAGCCAGGCATGGCGGTCTGCGACTTCTGCGCGGGCGCGGGCGGCAAGACGCTGGCACTGGCGGCGGAAATGGAGGATCGCGGCCGATTGGTCGCGCTCGACATCGATGGCGAGCGGCTGGGCCGCGCCGGCCCGCGCCTGCAGCGCGCCGGTGCGCGCAACGTCGAGCGGCGGATGCTCGCCACCAGCCAGGACGGCGACGGCGACCCGTTCGTCGAGGAGAACGCCGGCAGCTTCGACCGCGTCCTGATCGACGCGCCCTGTACCGGCGTCGGCGCCTGGCGCCGCCAGCCGGACAGCCGCTGGCGGCTGTCGGAACACGCGCTGGCGCAGCGCACGAACGACCAGGACCGCATTCTGGCGCAGGCGGCCAAGCTGGTGAAGCCGGGCGGCCGGCTGATTTACGCGACCTGTTCGCTGCTGCCGCAGGAGAACCGGGAGCGGACCTGGGACTTCCAGTCCGCGCACCCGGAGTTCCGCCAGGTCCCGGCCGAGCAGGTCTGGGCCGAGGGGGTGGGCGCGCAGGCCGGCGACGCCGCGCCGGTCGACGGGTACGACCTGACCCTGACCCCCGCGCGCCACGGCACCGACGGCTTTTACGTCGCGGTGTTCGAGCGCCACGCGGAGGTCGGCGGCAGGGCCGCGGGCGGGGGCGGCAAATGACCGCGCGCATCCGTCTGGCCCAGCCGGCCGACGCCGCGGCGATCGCGCACGTCCATGTGGAGACCTGGCGCGCCGCCTATGCGGGCGTGGTGCCGGACAGCTATCTCGTGCGGATGAGCGAGCAGGGGCAGGCGTTCACCTGGCGCAAGGTGCTGGCCCGCCGGTCGAAGGACGAGCGCACCGTGGTCGCCGAGGTGGCGAAGGGCGAGGGCGAGACGCAGACCCTGGTCGGCTTCGGGTCCTACGGCCGGCAGCGCGGCACCGAGCTTGGCTACACGGGCGAGATCTTCACCCTCTACGTCCTGCCGGACTGGCAGGGCCAGGGGATCGGCCAGCAGCTGATGCACGCCATCTTCCGGCGGCTGTGGGAGGCCGGCACGCCGGACTGCCTGATCTGGGTTTTGGCGGAGAACCAGGCGCGCTTTTTCTACGAACGCATGGGCGGCCAGCGTGTCGCCGAGCGGATCGAGAGCTTCGCCGGCGAGAACCTGACCCAGATCGCCTACGGCTGGCCCGACCTGGAAGCCTGGCTGCAGCAGACCGGCGGGTAGGGTGCGGCTTGGGTGTCGCCGCCACGTAATCCCTCTCCTCCCCGTTGGAGGAGAGGGAACTTACGCGTGCGGCGCACCGCGCACGCTTGCCGCTTCCCGCCAGCGCCGCTAGCCTCCGCCGCACTTCATAAGCCGCCGGACAAGACACCCCGCATGACCGACGCCATCGCGCAGCAGCACGACTGTATCCTGATCCTCGACTTCGGCTCGCAGGTGACCCAGCTGATCGCCCGGCGGGTGCGCGAGAGCGGGACGTTCTGCGAGATTCTGCCGTTCAACGCCGAGGATAGTCGGATCCGCGGCTACGACCCGAAGGGCATCATCCTCTCCGGCGGCCCCGACTCGGTGACCCGCGACGGCTCGCCGCGCGCGCCGGCCGTGGTGTTCGAACTAGGCGTCCCGGTGCTCGGCATCTGCTACGGCCAGCAGACGTTGGTCGAACAACTGGGCGGCCGGGTCGAAGGCTCCGACCATCAGGAGTTCGGCAAAGCTTACCTGGAGATCGCCCGGACGGTGCCGCTGTTCGAAGGCATCTGGCGGGCGGGCGAGCGCCACCAGGTCTGGATGTCGCACGGCGACCGCGTGGTCAGCCTACCCGAGGGCTTTGAGGTCGCGGGCACCAGCGACGGCGCCCCGTGCGCGGCGATCGCCGATCCCGAGCGCGGCTACTACGGCGTGCAGTTCCATCCGGAGGTTGTCCACACCCCCGACGGTGGCCGGCTGATCCAGCGCTTCGTGCGCGAGATCGCGGGCTGCTCGGGCGACTGGTCGATGGCCGCCTTCCGAGAGGAGGCGGTGCGCAAGATCCGCGCGCAGGTGGGCGACGCCAAGGTGATCTGCGGCCTGTCCGGCGGCGTGGATTCGTCCGTTGCCGCGGTCCTGGTGCACGAGGCGATCGGCGAGCAGCTGACCTGCATCTTCGTCGACCACGGTCTGATGCGCGCGGGCGAGGGCGAGCAGGTGACCGAGCTGTTCCGCAACAGCTACAACATCCCGCTCGTGCACCGCGACGCGTCCGATCTTTTCTTGGGAAAGCTGGACGGCGTCGAGGACCCCGAGCAGAAGCGCAAGATCATCGGCAACACCTTCATCGACGTGTTCGAGGAGGAAGCAACCAAGATCGGCGGCGCCGACTTCCTGGTGCAGGGCACGCTTTACCCCGACGTGATCGAATCGGTGGCGCCTAAGGGCGGGCCGTCGCAGACGATCAAGTCGCACCACAACGTGGGCGGCCTGCCCGAGCGGATGGACATGGACCTGGTCGAGCCGCTGCGCGAGTTGTTCAAGGACGAGGTGCGTGCGCTCGGCCGCGAACTCGGTCTGCCGGAGAGTATGGTCGGGCGCCACCCGTTCCCGGGCCCGGGGCTGGCGATCCGCATCCCGGGCGGGGTGACGCGCGAGAAGGCCGACATCCTGCGCAAGGCCGACCGTATATATCTGGAAGAGATCCGCGCAGCCGGCCTGTACGACGCGATCTGGCAGGCGTTCGCCGTGCTGCTACCGGTGCGCACCGTGGGCGTAATGGGCGACGCGCGCTCCTACGACTACGTCTGCGCGCTGCGCGCGGTGACCAGCGTCGACGGGATGACGGCGGAGTCGTACCCGTTCGACCATGGCTTCCTATCGCAGGCGGCGACCCGGATCATTAACGAGGTGCGCGGGATCAACCGCGTCGTCTACGACGTCACCTCGAAGCCGCCGGGGACGATCGAGTGGGAGTGACGGGGTCGGCGCAGTATCGGTTCGCCGGCGCCCGGGATCGCGGAGAAAACGCGACTATGCATGCGACAATAGCTGTATATAATCGTTGAGAGGTCGCTTCTGATCTCCCGCCGCCGGCTCGGCCATTTCGCCTGCGGTGGTCCCCAGTCTGATTATAAAAGCCCGTATGACGGACCGTCCCATCGCCGAGCGTTCCGCTTCTCAGACGAGCGGCGGGCTTGACCCCGGTTTCACCATCGCCTGCCAGTCCGGGCGCGACATCGCGCAGGCGCGAGACCCGAACCAGCTCTACCGACTGGTCGATGGCTGGGCCTTTGGCGCGCGCATGTTCGAAGACGGGCGCCGGCAGATCGTCGGCTTCCTGCTGCCGGGCGATCTGATCAATGCCGATGCCGTTCTGGGCCATAGCGCTGGCGTGCCGCTCTACGCCCTAACGGATGCGCGCCTACAGGCGGATGACGGCGGCAACACCGCCGAGGCGCTG